>JAFXWH010000041.1:0-15014 GCA_017542885.1 Bacilli bacterium
AAGTTCAATAGACCAAAGAGCGAAATCAAACGCTCAACTCTTAACATCTTCTACGTAACAGGTACGGTCGCTGTAGTCATGGGCTTAACTATGACCCTTATCTGGGCCGCTAAGCTAAATTGGACTATTACCTTTGAGGATTTTCAGGAGTTTACGAAGAACCTTTCAGGTTCTTTGGTAGCCATGATTCCTGCCGGCTTATACCTTTTAACTTCGTTAACCCTTACTGTAGGCGTTCTTAACTTGGCCAATAAGCACATGAACGTTCAAGAGCTTTACTGCATTGAGATGCTTGCCAGGGTAGACACGATCTGTTTTGACAAGACCGGCACACTTACCGACGGAAACCTTGGTGTCGAATCGCTTTATAACTACAGCAGCAACTACACGGATGAACAGCTCGGTTCTTATCTAGCGAGCATCGTTAAGGCCACAGGAGACGACAACTCCACCGCTAAAGCTATTCGTGCCGCCTTCAAACCTTATGAGGATCTTGAGGTAACCGAAAGAATTCCTTTCGACTCAGCAAAGAAATATAGTGCAGCGACTTTTGGAGAAGCTGGAACGTTTGCTTTCGGAGCCTATGGATTCATCGATTCCTTAGACAAAGATTTCGTTGCTAACAAGATTCACGAGTTAATGGATCTTGGCTACCGCGTTTTGGCCATTTATTGGAGCCAAAAGTCAATAAAAAACGAAAAATTACCTGCAAAACTTGAATTAATTGGTGTTTTAGGCGTCTCAGACACCATCAAACCAGACGCCAAAGACAACATTGAATGGTTCAAGAACAACGGCGTGGACATCAAGATCATTTCCGGTGACGATCCAATTACCGTCAAAGAGATTGCCAAACGCGTTGGTGTCGAAAACGCTGACAAGTTTATCAACATGCAGACCGTTGAGGACGCCGACATACCAAACATTGTTAGTCAGTATTCCGTGTTCGGACGCGTTACGCCTGAGCAGAAATCCTTATTAGTCAAAGCCATGCAGGCCCAAGGACACAAAGTCGCCATGACTGGAGACGGCGTTAACGATATTCTCGCCCTTAAGAGCGCGGATTGTTCAATCGCCATGGCTTCTGGCTCTAGTGCAGCTAAGAGTAGTGCCCATATGATTTCGGTTGATAACGACTTCTCCAAACTTCCTGATGTCGTTGCCGAAGGACGCCGCGTTATCAACAACCTTCAGAGAACCGCTTCCCTCTTCCTTTGCAAAAACATGTTCGCCATCATCGTCAGCGCCATCTTCTTAATCTCGATGCTTGTTGGCGGTCCAAGCTACCCATTCGAAACCAGAAACATGCTTATTTGGGAAATTGTCTCAATTGGCATCGGAGGCTTCTTCTTAGCTCTTCAACCTGCATCAAAGAGGCTTAAGGGAGGGTTTATGGAAGGCGTTATGTCGCACACCATCCCTGCTGGCATAGCTGAAGTCCTTTGTGTGGCGACAGTATATTTAGCTGCTCTTTTTGCTCCTGAATTCGTTTCCCTTGAAGAGGCCCAGGTTATGAGTGTCATCGCCTTCACGGCCATTTCGCTCTTATCCTTCTTTGTTATTTGCTGCCCTCTCGACCTCTATCGAGGCGCTTTGTTCGCCGTTTCCGTCGTCATATCAATACTTATCTTCTATGCCGATGTTTTCTGGCCTCCGCTTGCGTCTGGCGGAAAGGCAACTTCGTTGATGGGTCTCGATTTGAAGTGTTTAGACGCAGCACATTGGGCTATTTTGTGGATAATGATCGCCTTTGTGGGCGTTATCTATATTCTTCTCGACATCGTTTCTCAGAACATTAGAAACAACAAGAGAAAGAAAGAGTTAGGAAAGGAGGAAGCATGATTACCGAAGCCAAGCTCAAATATGCGCTTAAAGAGCTAATGCAGACAAAGTCGCTTAATGACATCAACGTCACTACCCTTTGTGAAAAGTGCGGATGTCATAGGCAGACCTTCTACTACCACTACACCGACATCTACGACCTTCTTGCGGCCGTATTCCTTAATGAAGTTGTTGAGGGCGTTAACGAGGCTAAAGACGTCAAAGGCGTCCTTTTAGCCATCCTTGAATACTCCAAGAACAACTTCTCATTCATCCGTTCTTGCTATAACAGCGCGGCTCACGATTTGGTCGATGCTTTCTTCTACAACAAGATAATTTCGAAGGTTTTCACCCTTTTGAACAACGCCAACAACTACAGCTTAAGTGTTGCCAGCTACCGTAATATCTCTAGGAGATATGCCAGCATCGTTGGCAACGAATTTGGCTATTGCTTCCGTGATGCCACCATCACAATCAATAAATTCGATCGTTATATGAGACGCTATATAACCGCTTCCCTTGTTACCGTTCTTCCTTCTTTGGTTGAGCTCTCAAGAGAAGAGAAAAAGAGGTAAAAGTTAGAAATATAAAGAAATAGGAAAGGAAAGCCATTATAATGGAGGTCGACCCACGAGAAACTTATATGTTTCTCCTAGGATAATTGAACTACGACCTCCCAAATTAATTCGTCTGGTAAATGGGTGAAGCACACGTGCGATTGGCTCACCACCGACCGCTAGACGAAAGGCAACAAGGTGATTTTGTTGCCATATAGAGGAGGATTTTTATATGAAGAAGAACGATGTAATGGGTTATATCGTTTATGCCCTTATGCTTGGCGGCGCTGTAGGCGTCGGCTTTGGCGTTATTAGACCTATTTTGAACGACACTAACGTTGCTAAAGAATTACCAATGCCTGGAATCTTGCTTATCTTGCTTTCCGTTCTCGTGGGAGCTGTCTTAAGTGCCGTTGTTTTGGAGCTTGGACACGTTCTTGGTGCGAAAATCGGGGGTTATAAGGTTACCTCATGGAACTGCTTAGGCCTTTGCTGGAAGCGTGGAAAAGACAATAAATTCAAATTCGGCTTTGGTGGATTCGATGGTTTAACCGGCGAAACCAAGGTTGTTCCTAACGATGTAGAAAAGAGCAATCCAAGGCCGATGATCTTCATGCCTCTTGTTTTGTTCCTTATTGAAGTCGTCCTCTGCGTCGTTCTTATGGTTTTAGGCCAGAACTCCACCGCTCATGGCATGAAAACCCTCTACATTGTCGGTCTTGTCGTCCTTACTGTCGGTTTATTGATCTTCGTCTACGACATCTTCCCGGCCGCCCTCGATTCCAAAAACGATGGCGCCTACATCCTTATTTTCAATAACAAAACCAACGTTCAGGCCTACAACAAGATCCTTATGGCTGAAGACAAAATGTCTCGTGGCGAAGACGTTGGAGAAACCGAGATCTACGAATCCGTCACCGACTTCACCGTTAAACTAAACGATGTTGCCTTATACAAGGCTCTCCAAGATAAGAACTACGATGAGGCCTTGAGAATTAACGAATTTACCATCAAGTGCAAAAACACCGTTAATTCCAAAACTTACCTCAATGCTGTCGCCCAAAAGATGGCCCTTCACCTCTATTTGAATCCGTTCGAAGAGGCTAAAGAGGAATACATTGGCCTTAAGCTTGAAGAGAAGAAATTCATCGCCAATTTGAGCACTGGCCCTGCCGTCAGAGCCTACATCCTCATCAGCGGTTTAGTCGAGGAATCCGAAGGCGAAACCAAGCTTGCTATGGACAAAGCTGAATCCGCCATCAAGACTTCCGGCGAAGATAAACGCGCTGCTGAAGAATACCTTATGAAAGAGGCTCTCAAAAAGATCGTTGCCAAACACAAAGACTGGGACTTCTCAGAGTATGGCAATTTAGGTCTCGGAGAAGAGAAAAAAGAGGAAAAATAAACCCCTTTTGAGACATAAGAAAAACAGGCTTTTTAGGGCCTGTTTTTTAATGCTTCCAAAGGGATCTATATAAGTCTGAAGCCAGGAGTTTTGAAGCTGTCTTGGCTGGGAAGTGAGGCGCCATTTCCATGACGTCATTTGCCGCCAAGTGAGTCTTCTTAATGTAGTCAGCTAAGACTGAATAGTTTTGTTTAATTTTGAAGAGAGGAGTCATCGTTATATAGGTCAAGAAGGCGTTTAACGAGACGTTGTTTTTATCTATCGGATAATAAGGTTTTCTAAGGATAAAACGCCTTCCGAACATATAGACTTTCTTCTTGCCGCTGGTGGCCTTATTAGTCATCAATTCGATTTCATCATTGACGGAGATTTTAGCGCCGTTTACACACTTTAGAAAACAGTCACCAGTGTAGAAGCCATAGACCTCTTTGTCGTTAGAAATATAGCGAAGCGCGATCGCATCAGAAGACTCTGGAATGCCTTGTCCAGGAATGTAGTACATGCCATAGGAATAGCGGATTATCTCGCCAGATTTAACTCGTCTGTTGAAATCCTCAATTTGTACGGCTTGTTTCAGCAATCTTTCGTCCGCTTTTCTTAGCGAAAAGTTGCTTTCTTTTTTAGGATCATTAGATAAAACAATACGCATGGCCTTAATATACCATAACCTATAAAAAAGGTAAAAACTTTTCACTAGGGCACTTGTTTTTGAGCCAATATCTCATTTTGGTTTAGACGATGCCGATCACAATCGAAAAACGACACTAAAAACGTTCATTTCCGTTCCCAATCTATATAAAAATAAGTAAATTAAATCCTACGAATATTAATACCTAAAAAATAGGTAAAAATGCAAAATTCCTACTTTTTCTTTAGATTTCATCGATTCTTATTAGTTTTATTGTCTATTGTTCCCTTCAATCGTAAAATCTATTGGAAGCAAAGTTTGTGACTGTCACATTTTGCGGAGGACGAATAATGCCAAAACTATTCTATCAGGGACACGCTTCGTTTAGGTTAACAACCGATAGCGGAAAAGTCGTTTTCATTGACCCTTTTTGTGAGGTTGGTTATAAGACCCCTGCCGACCTTGTTTTGATCACTCACGAACACTATGATCACAACAACATCGAGCTCATTACTTTTAACCCCGGCGGATACATCATCAGATCCAAGGACGCCCTCACCGACGGCGTCTACCACACCTTTGAATCTAAGGGCCTAAAAATCAAAGCGGTCCCTGCCTACAACTCCCATCACAACAAGTCTGAATGTGTTGGTTACGTCATCGAGGTTGACGGGGTCAAAATCTACCACGCCGGCGACACTGACTTTATCCCTGAAATGGAAGATCTGAAAAACGAGAATATCGACTATGCGTTATTGCCAATCGATGGCACCTACACGATGACTCCTCAAGAAGCCACAAAAGCGGCCATTGCAATCAACCCTAAGCATATGATCCCAATGCATATGAAACCGGGAATGACTTGGGACTACCGACAGGCTATGATGGTTACTGCGCCGATGGCCATGCTTATGAGGCCAAACGACGAAATCGAATTGAAGAAGGAATAACTATGGAAGCCTGGAAGATTATCAGAAGAATCGCTAGCTATGCGGTGTTTGTGGTGGCAGCATCGCTTTTCATGCTTAACTCTGTCACCGTCGCATTAGCGCCGTACATCGATATGGTAAAGGCATACGACCAATCGTTTATGCCATTTATGTACACCGTTCTCTCCCTTGGCGTCATGCTTTTGTTCCAGCTTCTTGTCATCAAGAAACCTAGAGAGATTGAGAAAAACATTTATCCTTGGCTACTTATCGTTTTGTTCACCGCGATGCTTTTTGTCGGCGCTGTCGTCTTAGGAAAAGCGATAGTTGCTTGCAGCAAAGACAACACCCTTAACGTCTGGTATGCGGTGGCAGGCACCGTTCCTACGATCCTTGTTGCCGCTACGGAAGTTGCCGTTGGAATCGTTCTCTTCGTGAAGGAAAGAAAAGAGGCCGCAAAGCCAGAGCCCATCGAAAGTAATGGGGTTAATCTGGAGAAGGAAGAATAGGCCTCAAAACTTATCTTTACAATTAGCCCTACTTTTTGCTTGCGAAAGCAAGTTCCCTCGCGTATGATTAGACGCGAACTCTCTTTGGCAAAAGTAAGTGCCAAGGCGAAAGGAGTAAAAAAATGAAGAAAGACATCCACCCAAAGTACCACGAGTGCAAGGTCACCTGCATCAGCTGCGGAACCACCTTCACCACCGGATCCACTCTTGGAACCGAGCTCAAGGTTGAAACCTGTGCAAATTGCCACCCATTCTACACTGGCAAACAGAGAAGCGCTGCCGTCGACGGCCGTATCGACAGATTCAACAAGAAGCTTGCTAAAGCCGAAGCTTCCAAGAAATAAGCTAAGCAAAAACAAAATAAAGGCCTCTAGTTTGCTAGGGGCCTTTTGTTTTCTTTAAACAAAACTATGTTATCATTACGGAGATCGCATTAGAAATGCGAGGAGGTTCCATTAGCCATGAGTAAAAAGTTCTACATCACAACGCCTATCTATTATCCAAGCGCTTCGCCACACCTTGGCCACGCTTACTGCACGACGATGTGCGATATCATCGCCCGCGGAAAACGAATGAGGGGCTTTGAGACTTATTTCCTCACCGGCTTAGACGAGCACGGCGAAAAGATCCAGGAAAACGCCGAAGCCAAAGGTGTTACTCCTCAGGAATTCGTCGATGAGGTTGCCGTTAAATTCACCAGCCTTTGGAAAACCATGTGTATTTCTAACGACGACTTCATTCGTACCACCCAGCCACGTCACTACGAAACCGTTAAGAAGATTTTCTCTTCCTTCATCAAGAACGACGACGCCTATCTTGGCGCCTACAAAGGTTGGTATTGTGTCCACGAAGAGTCCTATTGGACTGAAACTCAAGTCGGTCCTGAGCACGTTTGCCCAGAATGTGGCCGTCCAGTAGTGGAGAAAGAGGAGCCTTCCTATTTCTTCAGGTGCGGCAAATACGTCGATGAGCTTCTTAAGCTCTATGACGAGAACCCAACTTTCATTACCCCAGAGGGTCGCAAAGCGGAGATGGTCAACAACTTCATCAAACCTGGCCTCAACGATCTTTGCATCACCAGAACCACCTTCGACTGGGGTATTCCAGTCAAAGAAGCAGAAGGCCACGTCATCTATGTCTGGCTCGATGCTCTTACGAACTATATTTCCGCTCTCGGATATCTTCAGGAAGACGATTCCAAGTTCCAGAAGTTCTGGAATGACCCAGAATCCGAGATTGTCCACGTTATCGGTGCCGATATCACCAGATTCCACACCATCTACTGGCCAATGTTCTTAAAGGCTCTCAATCTCCGTGAGCCAAATAGAGTCTTCGTCCACGGCCTCATGATGATGAAAGACGGCAAGATGAGCAAGAGCAAAGGCAACGTTATCCCTGTCCCACCTCTTGTCGATCGTTTTGGTGTAGACGCTGTCCGTTATTACCTCGCCAGAGAAATCATTTTCGGCCAGGATGGACAATTCACCCCAGAGCAATTCGTCGAAAGACTTAACGCCGACCTTGCCAACAACCTTGGAAACCTTCTCAATCGCAGCGTTTCCATGATCAACAAATACTTCGACGGCGTTATCCCAGAATACAAAGGCGAACTCAATGACCTCGACAAGAACCTCAAAGAGACCGCTGAGAAGACCGTCAAAACCTACGAAGTCCTTAGCGATGACCTTAAGGTTACCGAATCCTACGCCGCCGTTATGGATCTCGTGAGCGCCGCCAACAAATACATTGAGGAATCTGCTCCATGGGCGCTTGCCAAAGACCCAGCCAAAGCCGAAGAGCTTGCTAGCTGCATGTCACACCTTGCAAACGCTATCTTCGTTGCCGGCATGCTTCTTAGCCCAATCCTCGTCACCAAGTCCGAAAAGATCTTCGACCAGCTTGGCGTCGACGCTTCAATGAGAAACTACGAGACCGCTACCAAGTTCGGCGTTCTTGGAGGACAGAAAGTCGTTAAGGGCGATCAGCTCTTCCCACGTCTTGACGTTGAAGCCGAAGTCCAGTTCATCAAAGACTTAATGGCCGCTCCAAAAGAGAAAGCAGCTGCTTAATTTAGCTGATTTTTGTTGGGAATATTTTGAATTTTCCCCTGCAAAACTATATTTAGATGACCGAATCAGTTCTTCATAAAACCTATAACCTGAAGTGCGTTGACCTAAGCATCGAAGGCAAAGGAGTCTGCAAGTTAGACGGCCTTGTTGTTTTCGTTCCGTCTATGTTCCCAGGCGACGAAGGAGAAGTGGAAATTGAGTACAAACGCAACGGACAACACTTCGGAAGATTAAAGAAGCTTTCCGTTTTCTCCCCTGATCGCATTGAACCTTTATGCAAGGTTTCTTCTGCCTGTGGTGGATGCGTTTTCCAGAAATACGCATACAAAGCCGAGCTTGAGTACAAACGTAGAAAGGTTGCTGACCAACTAAAGAGATATGGCGAAATCGATGTCGAGGTTTTGCCTACTTTAGGCATGGAGAACCCAATCAACTACCGTAACAAAATCCAAGTTCCTTTTGGTAAAGACGACAAAGGAAAAACCATTTATGGTTTTTATAAAGAAGGAACCCATGCGATAGTCCCAAGGAAAGAGTGTTTCATTGAAGACGCTAGAGCCCAAAGAATTCTTGAGAAACTCAACGACATTTTTAACCGTTTAGGCATCGAACCTTATGACGAGGTTAGCGAAACCGGATCCATCCGTTATGCAATGATAAGAACCTCTTACTACAAGAAAGAAGTCATGCTCGTTCTTGTTACCAAAGAGGCCTATATTCCGAGAAAGCCTATTCTTACCGCCCTCATCCAGAAGGAAATGCCTGAGGTCACGACTCTTGTTCAGAATATCAACGGACAAAGGACGAATGTCATCTTAGGCAAAAGATATATCACGCTGTTTGGGCCAGGCTTCATTGAAGACTCTTTGTGTGGAATCAAATTTAAGATCTCTGCCGCGAGCTTCTATCAAACCAACCCAGTAATGACAGAAATCCTCTACAAAACCGCTATGGATTTTGCGGAAATAAGCAAAGAAGATGTCGTTTTGGATGCTTATTCAGGAATTGGTACGATTGGCCTCATCGCTTCAAAGAGAGCCAAGAAAGTCATCTCCGTTGAACTCGTTGAAGAAGCGGTTAAGGACGCAATCAAGAACGCGAAAGCGAATCACATCAATAACTTTGAAGCCTATCAGGACGATGCCACTGCGTTCATTCTCAGGATGGCGAAGAGAAAAGAACACCTTGATGTCCTGTTTATGGATCCTCCAAGGAAAGGTTCTACTCCAAAGTTCTTAAGTGCCGCTCTTGCGCTTGGGCCAAAGAAGATCGTCTATGTCTCCTGCAACCCTTTGACACTTGCTAGAGACCTTAAGGTCTTAAAGTCGAAATACAAAGTCGAAAAAGTCCAGCCAGTAGATGAATTTGGCCGGAACTATCACGTTGAGACGGTTGTGTTGCTATCAAAAACAACTAGAGACTAATATCTTCGATTTTCTTAATGACGGACAAAGTTGTCTCAATGAGATCATCCATCTCTTTGGAGACATCCACTCCGTCTTTTTTGTTACGGGTCGCTCCGCAGATTGCGCTCGCCTTTTCGTAGATAGGGGAGAGGGAGAGGTTACCCGCAACACCTTTGAGGGTGTGGGTTATCGCAAAGATATGAGGGACATCGTTTTCGTCGCGAGCCTTCTTGAGTTCGTCGTAATAGTTACCCTCAGAGAACTTCTTAAGAAGCTTAAGAACGAAAGCGTCGTTCATCAACATTTGAAGAGCTCTATCGTAGTCGCCACTGATCGCTGCGTAGAATTCCTTAACGCTCATCTTGGGTCTCCTTCTTCAGTAGTTCGGTGAAGTCTTTTAATGGGAGAGGCCTTGAGAAATAGTATCCCTGAACGACATCGCAACCATTTTCCTTTAGGAAGCGATAATGTTCTTCGGTCTCAACGCCTTCGACAACGCTTGTGACCCCGAATCTTTTGCATAAGGCCAAAACCATCTTAACGATGTCTTTGTTCATCGGATGCTCATCGATCTTCTTCATGAAGACCATGTCGATTTTGAGAACATCAAACGGAAGTTCTGAGATGACATTCAAGGAGGAGTAGCCGCTTCCAAAGTCATCGACTTCGATGAAGAAACCTTTCTCCCTTAGGGAATTGACGAGGTTCAAGATTTCCTGCTTATCTTGGGAATATGCGCTTTCGGTGATTTCCAAATAATATTTGTCATGAGGGACGCCACAGCTATCGACCGCTTCAAGAATCTCTTTCTCGAGGTTAGGGTTATGGACGTCGACTCTAGAAACGTTAACAGAGACTGGCAAATAGAAACCAAGTTCTTCTTTCCATCTCGCTTGTTGTTTAGCGACTTCCTCAAAGACATAAGAATCAAGAGCCTGTATGAAACCGTTTGTCTCAAATAGAGGGATGAAGACACCAGGGGAGATCATTCCATATTTTGGATGCTCCCAACGGACAAGGGCCTCAGCGCTAGATAAGATGTTCTTCGGTCCTTGGATTTTGTATTTTGGCTGATAGAAGACTTTGAATTGATGGCTCTTTAAAGCCTCTTTGAAACCGTTGATAAGTTCCTCTTCAAAAACGGATTTTTTCTCAATTTCCTCGTCAAAAACGCAATATATTTCAGAATCGCCTTGAATTCTTTCGGAAAGATTAACGGCTCTTCCGATAGCGATATCCTTGTCTAATGACGGATCGACGTTTGGATAAATACCGACATGGAGATGAACGCTAGAAGGGTTGATAAGCTTCTCTAAGTGAGCAAGCAAACCTTTGACGAACAAGTCATCGTTTTCGATGTGAGGGCAGTATAACAAGAAGTCGCCTGTGCCATGGTGAGAGGCGAATCCTTTATGCTCATTCACATAGCCTTTGAGATAGCCAGCGATGTTTCTTAGAACATCATCGGCGAACTCTTTTCCATATAGCTCATTGATCAAACGGAAACGGGTGACGTTGACGGAGATCATATCCTTTTTGATGTTTGGATATGCCGCATCGAACTGGAGGCAGAATTTCTTAAAGAACTCGAAGGAGTAGAGGTTGGTGAGGTGGTCGATTTTGACTTCCTTGATGATGCTTCTATCTTCATAGAGCTCAATCATTCTCTCCACGCGGGCGACAATGATCTCCGGATCTTCGAAAGGCTTCTTGATGAAGTCATTGACCCCAAGTTTGAAACACTCGCGTTCAATGTCGGCTTCGCCAGTCATGACGATGACAGGGATTTTCTTGATCTTTGGGTTTTCTTGTCTTTCTTTGAGGACATGGAAGCCATCCAAATCAGGCATATAGATGTCGAGCAAAACCAAATCGATGGTCTCAAGGTGCGAGGAGATGACCTGAAGCGTCTCTCTTCCGGTGTATGCGCGGAGTATGTCGTAGTCTTTTTCAAAGAAAGAAGCTAGGATATCGCCGCTGATTTCGTCGTCGTCCGCAATCAAAAGAGTGCGCCGGGATTGTATTTCCTTTTCGCGCTTATTGCTTTCCATGTGTCTCTCCTTGGCCGCTTTTGGCTTTTCTTATCTCGGTGAGAACGAGATTGATATCGATTGGTTTGGCGATATGACCGTTCATGCCTGCGTTCAGACATTCGGTGACGTTTTCTGAGAAGGCGTCCGCGGTCATGGCGACGATTGGGACGTTCCTAGCGTAATCGCTATCGAGTTTCCTAATAGCCCTAGTGGCATCTAACCCATTCATGACTGGCATCTGGATATCCATGAAAACGATGGTGTAACGCCCTTCGTTATTCTTGTCGGCAATAAGCTCAAGGGCGGCTTTTCCGTTCTCTGCTCTTTCGGAGGAGATGCCATTCATCTCAAGGAGGGTTGAAATGACTTCCCAGTTGATCTCATTGTCTTCGACAACCAAGACATTGACGTTCGAAAGGTCCGTATCTTCTGCGGCCTGTTCCTCTGAAGAGGAATCCTTCGCTGTTGCATCGACAGGGATATCAATAGTTACGGTAAATGTGGTTCCTTTATCGAGTTCGCTTTCGCACTCAATTGTTCCGCCCATCAAGTCAACCATCTGCTTGGTGATGGCGAGGCCTAAACCAGTGCCTTCGATGGAATTGACGCGGCTATCTGTGGCGCGAGAGAACGGGAGATACATCTTCTCAAGATATTCCTTTGACATGCCGATACCGGTGTCTTTGATTTTGAATACAAGTTTCACGCAGCCTTCTTTTTCACTTCCGAATTCGTATGTGTCTATTTCGACTGAACCGCCTTCATTCGTGTACTTAATCGCGTTTGAGAGGAGGTTTGTGAATATCTGGTTAAGCCTAAGCTTATCTGTGCAAAGAGTGTCTTCTTTGAAATCGTGCTCATGATAAGTGAGAGCGATGTGTTTAGCTTCTGCGGAGGAGTGAGAAACGCTTAAGAGGCTTTCAAAGAGTTCTTTGATCGAGAAGGACAAAGGATTGATAACGAGCTTTCCGCTTTCGATTTTGGATATATCCAAGATATCGTTGATGAGGGTCAATAAGTGGCTACTGGCCTGCTCGATTTTCCCTAGGGCTTTTTGAGTTGATTCAGGGTTGTTCTTTTCCTCTTTGGCGATGGTTGTGAGACCGACAATCGCGTTCATTGGGGTGCGGATGTCATGAGACATCGTGCTCAAGAAGTCTGTTTTGGCTTTGCTTGCTTTGCTAGCGACTGCAGCGGCTTCTTTAAGGTTCTTACTAAGGATGAGGAAAACGGCCACGTCAAAGGCAAAGAGAAGGCCTAAGCCAGCGACCAAGAAGATGACAACCGGCCAATTGACGTGAACATCAGCGATATCGGCTGCAGGAACCAAGGTTAAGATGGTCCAATTCCAGTTGTCGGTAGTGGAAATCTGCGAATAGGAAACATAGCAGTCCTCCTTGAAGGAGTTCTTCATAACGAGGTAACCGCTGCTATGGGTAACGCTCTCTTTGAGCTCAGCCATCTTAGCTTCTGAGAGAGGGTTATAGGATTCATAGAAACCGAAGAAGCTCGCACCAGTGAAGGAGTTTCCTGAGACGATGTAGGAACCAGATTCATCGATAACCGCGACTTCTAAGTGGTCGAAAGATCCGGATGGGAAGGTCCAACGGGTTTTGAAATTGTTGAGCAAAACAACACGGAGGAGATAGCCGTCGACCTGTTTGGTTGGGTCATTAGGATCGGTTAATATAATGCCTGTGTAGAACGCCAAAGAACGGCTGCCGTTCGATGGGTTTACGTAAGAAGGGGTGATGTTCATACCTTCTTTGTAGGAGGCGAAGATGCTTCCTAGGGAAGAATAGTTGACTGCAAAGTTGCCTGACTGATCGGCTCTTTCGCGGGTTGATAAACCACTTAGATCATCTTTGTAGATGACGTGGCCCATAACGGTGGAATCGACGATGGAATCGCGAACGAAATCAACGGCTTCTTCCATGGTGCCGACGTTGTTGTTTAAATGTCTCGCCCAAGAACGGCAGAGGTGGCTCTCTCCGGTAAGGTAGGTGCCTGTGGTGTTCGCTAAGGCGGTGTTCGTGTCGTTGAAAAGGTCGAGGTTGCTTTCTCTAGCACGCTCATTTGATAAGCGTATGTATTGCCACTCGGTGATGAGAAGTCCCAATACGAAAAGAACGTTAATCAAAATGGTTGCGATATTCGCGAACTTCCTTTTGGACGGCTTATTCATCTAACTTATTTTACATTTTCTTTAGAGAAGAAGAAAACCGATATACTATTAAATTGAAGAACAGGCAGGATATTTCCATGAAGAAAACGAACCGTGTTTTCGCGTTATTGGGTCTCTCTTTTCTTGCGCTTAACGCTTGCGGACAGAACCAAAACGGCGAATTTACCCCCAAACTCGATACTGAGACCGCGTGCCACTTAACGGTCAGAGGCCACTACGAGAATTTTGAAGCTTTGACGGCCGAGTTCCACAATTTCAACGAGTACTACCCGAACGTTGAGCTGAGCTACGAGTACGACAAAGACCACAAGAAGAACATCTCCCTCTCCCTTCAGGGAGACACCCCACCGGACATCTTCTTTACCTACTCAACCATCGACTTCTCAGCGATCGACGAATACACAGAAGATTTGTCCGACAAGTCGCTTGGCTTTGATCTTTCGTGCATCCGCGACGACCTTCTTTACCGTGATTCGAACAACAAGGTCCCATATCTTCCTGTCTACACGACTTCCTACGGAATGTTAATCAACGAGAACCTCTTCAAGGCGAACAACGTCAAGATTCCAGAGACATATAACGAACTCATTTCTGCGTGCGACGCTTTCAAGAAAGCAAGCCCAAAGATCTTTCCGATGCTGGGACACGAAAGCATGGTCATATACCCTCTCTACTTCCCGCATTTCTGTGCTTCTTTGGTCAATAACAAAACAGCGGTGGATGAACTCAACTCCTTGGCGCCTTCCGCCGGTGAGCATATGCGTGCCAGCTTGGAACTCGCCCACGATTTTATGAGCAGAGGCTTTGTCGATCTTGAAGAGTGCACGACAAACATTGCTGACGATTACGACAAGACGATCAAACGTTTCTATAACGGCGACGTTGCCATGATGCTCGCCAAAGGCGGAACCGTCTCAGGCACCGAAAAGAGAGAAAGCCAATCCGAGGCTTTCACCAAGAACCCATTCAAATATAGCTTCCATCCTGTCCCATCTACCGACAAAGGCGGATACTTCTATAACACCGTCGATCTTTGCTTTTCGATTAACAAGAAGAGCCAGAACTTAGCCATGGCCAATGAGTTCATGAGATTCGTTATTTCATCTTCTTGTCTCAACCGCATGGCTAAAGCCAAGCGAATGATCACCCCATGCAAAGACATGACTTTCGATGAAGTTTATTCAGCGTTCGGAAAGATTGAGCCTAGCCGCATCATCAACCCATCGCAATTAGGTCTTCTTGATGCTGCCGATCAGCAAGCTAGAAAAGCTGGCATTGCCGTTTGCCAAAAAGGCATGAGTGTCGATGAGGCCGTAAGGACCTTCGGCTCATTCGAATAGAGTTAACAAAAAAGAAAGGGCTCAATTGAGCCCTTTTTCTTATTCTTTTTTCTGCGCCGAAATGATGAGCGAACTTGCTATAAGGATTAACGGAATCACAAGGGTCAAATTAGGGAAGTAAGAGACAAGCGC
>JAFXWH010000042.1:0-3608 GCA_017542885.1 Bacilli bacterium
AACGTTTTGGGACGAAGTTGACTTTGTCAGAGCCTTTCTGAGTGGCAAGGACCTTCTCGGCAAGAGGCTTCATCTTGACGAACCACTGTTTGGAAAGCATTGGCTCAACGACGCTGTCGCTGCGCTCGGAGTGGCCGACGGAGTGAACGATCTTCTCGATTTTGACAAGGTGTCCTTCTTCTTTAATTTTGTCGACGAGGGCTTTGCGGCATTCGTAGCGGCTCATGCCTTTATATGGGCCGGCGATTTCGTTCATATGCGCGGTCTCATCGATACATTTGATGAACTTGAAACCGTACTTCTTTCCTAAAAGGAAATCGTTAGGATCATGAGCCGGGGTGCACTTCATGGCGCCGGTACCGAAAGAAATGTCGACATATTCATCGGCCATGAGAGGAATCTCCTCGCCATTGGCTGGGTTGACGACCATCTTGCCGACGAGGTCAGCGTACTTCTTGTCTTTCGGGTTGACGAAGACGGCGGTGTCGCCGAACATCGTCTCAGGTCTTGTGGTCGCGACGATAAGGGATTTGTCGGTGCCCACCACATCATATTTGAAATAATAGAACTCGCCTTCGTCGTCCTTGTGGATGACTTCGATGTTGCTCAAAGCGGTTCTGAGTTCTGGGTCCCAGTTGATGATTTTCTCACCCTGATAGATGAGCCCTTCTTTATATAAGGTAACGAAGACATGGCGGACGGCCGCGCTTAAGCCTTCATCAAGAGTGAATCTTTCTCTCGTGTAATCAACGGATAAGCCCATCTTGGCCCATTGGCTATGGATGGTGTCAGCGTATTCATGCTTCCACTCCCAGGCTTTCTTGAGGAAGCCTTCTCTTCCGAGATCGAAACGGGAAATGCCCTGGCCTCTAAGTTTTTCCTCGACTTTGGCTTGGGTAGCGATACCTGCGTGGTCCATGCCTGGAACCCACAAAACGTCGTAGCCGGCTTCTCTTTTATAACGGGCGATGATGTCTTCGATCGTCGTGTCCATCGCGTGTCCGAGATGGAGTTTGCCAGTGACGTTTGGCGGCGGGATAACCATGGAGAAAGGTTGCTTAGAGAGGTCTCTTCCAGCCTGGAAGTAGCCTTCTTCTTTCCATTTCTCGTACTTTCCTTCCTCAACTTTATGAGGGTCGTAATGCTTATCGAGCATAGTTTTGCCTCCGAATAAATAAAAAGTCCCTACGAATAGGGACGCGGTGCGCGGTACCACCCTAGTTCCTTGTCCTAGTGGACAAAGCACTCGATCATCCTTAACGCGGATGGACGCGTATCTCTACGGTTCTCCGGATGCGACTCACCTTTCTTCCTAACCGCATTCTCAGCAATAGCGGCTCTCTTTGTAGGAAGTTCAAGGATCCCTCATCCTTCAACGAACGATGAAATTATAAGACCTCTTCCCTAAAAAGGGAATGGGAATTATTCGGTGCGAAGAGCGACCACTGGGTCTTGCTGCGCGGCTTTCGAGGCTGGGATAAGTCCGGCGATGGTCGTAAGAAGCGCGCTTCCGCCAAGAATGATGAGAGCAGCGAGTATCGGCAGGTTCGCAATGGTTCCGATGCCGAAGATCGTGCCAATGATGAGATTAAGCATGAGCTGAAGGAGATAGGTGACAAGAAGTCCGAAGAGTCCTCCGCCCATACCGATGATGAAGGTTTCTGCGTTGAAAAGATGCGCGACATCTTTCTTTCTTCCGCCAAGAGAACGGATGACGCCGATCTCTTTGACACGCTCCATGACGGAGACGAAGGTGATGATGCCGATCATGACGGTTGAGACGACAAGGGATAAAGCCGTGAAGGCGACAAGGGCGACGGTGACGATGTCCACCACTCCGTTGATCATCGAAATGATTATCTCGAGGTTGTCGGTATAATCAACCTTCGAACGGTCAGCGGCCCTAAGGACTTTGCCAGTGCTCAAAGTGATGTCTTTTTGGCTGTTCCAGGAATCAAGGTAATTGGTTGCAAGGAACTTGTTGTTGAAGTCGAGAGGATAGATGTTGATGGTTGTTGGAATCCTGGAACCACCGACGTTGTTGACGGTCAAGGTAGCATTCCTCTTGATGGCGATACCAGTTCCAGTGCTAGAGCCAGAGGCTGAGGCAAGCATTCCGACGAGGGCGGAGATGTTATTGGTTGAGCCAACGAGGAAGGAACTCTTGAGCAACGCTTCTTCGAACATGACCTTGACGTCATAACCGATACCATAGACGACATCGGTGTTCATGACGTTGGCGATGGTCGAGGTGAAACCACTGGTTCCGTTGGTGGCGTCATATTCCCTAATGAACTTGGCGATCTTGGAATCGTAGTTGTCCTTGATCATCTTCTCAGCTAAGGCTGGGGTGTAGTAAAGACCGCTGTCAAGGCAGCCATAGGAGACACTCTCTTTTGGGGTAAGAACGCCAGTGACGGTTAACTTCATTCCGCCTTCATGGTTCATGCCTTCCTGGTCATACCAATCATAGGTGAATGGCTGATAGACGGAAAGGTCGGTTGGGGAATCGGCGTTTGGATCGTAGTTAGGATTCTCGTGGAAGATGGTGTCGTTTGGATAGTAATAGTACTCTTTGCCAATCATCGTCTTAACGTCGATGGCTTGCTGCTTTTTCCAAAGCTCTTCGTTGAAATTGACCTTGTCATCGGAGAAATGGTAGATGGCGTTGGCGAACATGTCCTGATCATATAGGCCAAGGAGGGTCAAAACGAATTCTGTGACCTCATTCTGATGGTTGAGGACGATCATGACCTCATTGGCGGCATGAGGATATCTTCCCTCGACAACCTCGTATTGGCTGAGGACATATTCCTCGTTGTCGATGCACTGGCCGATAGCGTTGCTATATCCGTCAACCATGTTGGCGTAGCTGCTATACTGCCCGCCTCTGCAGCCTTCGAGGATGGTTGTGCAGACGTTGGTGAGACCGGAGATGCTGTATCTAACATTCTCAGTGTCGACGCCTGAGTTCATGACGGCCGCTTGGGTATGGACATAGATGTTGTTCTTGAAGTTGATTCCATAGTGGAAATCGACCGCGGAGACGTAAGAGGAAGGCATGTCCTTGAGGAACTGGATGTAATCTTCGGTGATGTCGTTCGTTGTGAAGGATTCGCCGATGCCCTCTGAGGCTTTGACGAGGCTTTCCATCGCGAATTGGACGTCGATTTTGCCATCTTTCCAGGATTCGCTCACGATTCTCGATTGAGTGAGGCTATTGGTGCTATCAAGGAGCTTAAGGTAATCGATGGAGTTCTCTTTGACCTGAACTGGGTTACCAGAAAGAAGGTCATCCTGCATGGAATCGATATAGCCTCTGACGCCATAAGAGACGGCAAGAACGGCTGAAACGCCGACGATGCCGATGGAGGAGGCGACGATGGTCATGAAGGTACGGCTGAATTTGGCCATGAGGTTACGGCCGGAGAGTTTGATGGCGGTCCACCAAGACATCTTGGCTTTCTCATCGGTCTCAGCGAAGGATGAGGCGTTGTTGAGATACTCTTTGGCTTCCTCTTCAGGGCTATAAGGATTGGTGTCCCCTTCCACTTTGCCATCGAGGAGAGAGACGTAAAGTAATATCTTCAAAATCTTGTATAACAAGG
>JAFXWH010000043.1:0-4191 GCA_017542885.1 Bacilli bacterium
CCTTTTGCTCTTCTTAATGAGCTATTCCCACAAGTTCCATAACTTCATCATGCACTACGGCATCGGCTTCTTAGCGAAGATCAAAATTCTCAAAAAACCTGACAAAACCCGTGAGAATTTAAGAATTCAGGTCGAAAACTTTAAGATTGAGCTTAGGCGTTTACAGGCCAACATCCCTGTCACCATCCTCATCGTTTTCCTCTTCCTTTGCATCCTTGCCATCAGATTCTCAATCCCATACTTCTCCGGCTTAGCGCTTAACGCCTATGGCGCAAACGAAGGATTTAGATTCGACCGTCTTAACGACGCTTGCTTCAGAAGCGCTTTCCACCAGATGGTCTCAGGCCTTGTTCCACTTCCTGGTGCAGCAGGCATTTCGGAGATCGTCTACAACTCTATGTTTAACGGTTTCTTCGTTGAGACATATGCCGTTACAGAGACTGGATTATCGATCATCAGAACTCCTTCTGCGAACGTTATGTCCACCCAAATCCTTTGGCGTATCGCGACCTTCTACTTCGTCCTCATCGCTTCTGGTATCGTTGCCGCTTTCTACCATTCAAGAGGTCAGGGCGAGCAAGTTCCATACGCATCACGCCAGACCTTCGTCGATCTCCAGCTGCAGACCTACGATCAGCGAAAGCTTTCTAGCGAAACGCTATATGAGACAAGGCAGTTAAGCCGAAAGAGCATCAGGAAGACGATGAACGCCGATTCGCTTAACGACTATGGCCTTGTAACCGGCGACGACTATATCGGACCATATGAGCTATACAAAGATTCTTCAAAGAAGAAGAGCAAAAAGGCAGCACCTTTGCCATCAGATGAGGATTAACGATGAGAGTAGCTATCTTCAGTGACACTTACCCACCAGAGATCAACGGCGTCGCCACAAGCACCCGTAACCTTTATCGTGCCTTCGTATCCCATGGACACAAGGTCAAAGTTTTCACCACGAACCCATATAGCAGTGAGCTTATCGAAGAAGGGGACATCGTCCGTATTCAGGGCATTGAGCTTAAGTTCCTTTATGACTACCGTATGGCGGGCTTCTATAACAGCAAAGCCATGAAGATCCTCCGTGACTTCAAACCGGATGTCATCCACATCCAGACGGATGCTGGCATCGGCCAGTTCGGATTTATTGCCGCAACCAACTTAAGCGCCCCAACGGTCTATACCTACCATACTTCGTATGAGGACTACACCCATTACGTCTCTGGCAAGGTCTTTGACCGTGTCATCAAGAACATCGTCAGAAAGTATGTCCGTTATAAATCCAAGGAAGCGGATGAGTTCATCACCCCAAGTCAGAAGATCAAGGAATACATGCGTTTCATCAACGTCGATTCCTACATCAACGTCATTCCAACCGGTATTGATTTCGACGCGTTCAAGAAAGAGAACGTCGACCAGGAAAGACTTAAGGAACTCAAAGAAGACCTAGGCATCAGCGATGACACTTATGTCGTTCTTTCTATCGGCCGTGTCGCCAAAGAGAAGTCGATTGATATCTGCATCAAAGGTTATGCCGAATATTTATACAAAAAACCGAAGAGAAAGACTCTATTAGTAATAGTAGGGGGAGGGCCTGCTCTTGAGCCTCTTAAGGCTCTCGCTACAAAACTCGGTATTTCTGAGAATGTCCGTTTCGTCGGACCTGTCTCTCCAGACACCGTTCCTCTCTACTATCACCTTGGTGATGTCTTCGTGTCCGCTTCGATCACTGAGACCCAAGGCCTCACCTTCATGGAAGCGATGGCCTCAGGAGTCGTTCTCCTTTGCCGTTACGACGATACCTTGAAAGACACCATAATTGATAACGAGAATGGCTTCTTCTTCGTTGACGAAGACGATATGGCCAAGAAGCTTGAGATGGTCTCTGCCCTTCCAAAAGAGAAGAAAGACGAAGTCATCAAGAAAGCCATCGAAGATTTAGAGCCGTATTCCATGGAATCTTTCTACGAAAGGATCTTGCACGTTTATGAGCGCGCCATCAAAAAGAACTGGTAAGACGATAACCAAGATCTCCTTCTCCCCGAAAAAGAAGAAGGTGGTCGTTTCTTTCGGCGCGGATAAGGTTGAGATCAGCCAAGACATCTATAGTGACTACTATCTCTACGTTGGCAAAGAACTCACTTCCAAGGAATACCAGGAACTCATATTCAAAATCAAACAGGATAGCCTCTATCAGTATGGCTTATCCTTAGCCATCAAAGGCTGCTACAGCACCTTCGAGATCATCATGAAGCTCAAGGCCAAGCAGAAAGAGGAACAAAGTGTCGCTAACATCATCACCCGCCTCAAGAAAGCAGGTCTCCTTGATGACAAAGAACTCGCTAAAGAATACAAAGAGGAGAAGGAGAATCTCCTTTATGGAGAAGAGAGAATCAAAGACGATCTCCTCCATAAGAAAGTAATCGCTCCAGAGATCGTGAACAAACTAAAGTTCAACCATGAGCTAGAGCACGCGAAGGCGGCTGCCTCCCAGATAGAGAGGAAATACGACAAGTATCCGTATAACGCCAAGATCGCCAAAGCCATAGAGGCATTACAGAGGAGAGGCTTCTCATATGACATCTCTTCGAAAGCGGTCTCGAGTTACAAAAAGAGCAGCAAAAACGAATCCAAAAATCTAAAAATCACTGGCGAAACCCTCTTAAAAGGCTATAAACGCAAATACGAGGGAAGAGATCTTAGAGAACATATGTTCATGGCCTTAGCAAGAAGAGGCTACGAGATTGAAAGCATAAACCAATACCTAGAGGAGGTACTATAAATGGAAATGATCAAAGACTTCGAAGACGGTCAGCACGTCTTCAACCAATTGCTTGTCACCCAGGTCGACAAATGCGTGACCACCCAAGGGAGAAGCTATCTTAACGTCACCCTTCAGGATTCAAGCGGATCCATCCTTGGAAAGAAATGGGATGTCTTCGACGGAGACTTAGAGGTCTTCAAAGAAGGCAACATCGTCGCCGTTGAGGGCGAGGTCCTTAAGTACAAAGGCTCGCTTCAATTCAAGATCATTTCCGGCGCTCAGGTGTCCGTATCTGATGTTGATGTGACGAAGTTCGTCCCACAGGCTCCAGTCCCAAGGGAAGAGCTTGAGAAGAAGCTCAATGCCTACATGGATTCTCTTGAGGACAAGGAACTTCAGAAAATCGTCAAATATCTCGTTAACAAGTTCCACGACAAGTATGTCGTCCACCCAGCCGCGGTCAGGAATCACCACAATTTCGCAAGCGGTCTCCTTTACCACAGCATCTGCATGGCCGATATGGCGGAGCAGGTCTGCAAGCTCTATCCGAAACTCAATAGAGACTGGGTTGTTGGAGGCGCTCTCATCCATGACCTTGGAAAGACCATCGAACTCTCTGGCCCAATCGCCACGAAATACACTGTCGAAGGCAACCTCGTCGGCCACATCAGCATCATGGTCGCCGAAATCAGAATGGCCGCCAAAGAACTTGGCATCGAAGGGGAAAAACTCACCCTTCTTGAGCATATGATCGCCTCTCACCACTCTAAGCCAGAGTTTGGCTCACCGATTCCTCCTCTTACCCGTGAGGCTCTTGCTTTAGCCATGATCGATGACTTCGATGCGAAGATGAACATCGTCGACAAGGCAGTCGAAAATGCCGACCTAGAGTCGTTCACTGAGAAGATATTCGCTCTCGATGGGAGAGCCTACTACGTTCCTTCTTACGAGAAGAAGAACCGTTAGTATTATTCGTTCTTAAGCTCTTCGGAGATCTTCATAGCAAGGCGAGGCAAATCCATTCCGGATGTGTCTTGTCCTTTCATGGTGATCTGGAAGCCACCTTCGCCTCCGATATAGCGAGGGATGACGTGGACGTGGAAGTGGTTGACGCTTTGTCCTGCTACTTCTCCGACGTTAGTGAGGATATTGACGCCTTTGGCGCCTAAGACCCCCATCTCAGCCTGCCCGATTCTCTGAGCGACGGCCATGACCTTTTCCATGGTCTCTAGAGGACACGCTAAGAAGTTCTCATAGTGTTTCTTAGGAATGACGAGAGTGTGCCCTTTCGTGGTCTGAGAGATGTCTAAGATGGCGAGAACGTCATCATCCTCATAGACCTTGGTTGATGGGATTTCCCCATCGATGATACGGCAAAATACGTCTTTCATAATGTAACCTCGAATGTTCTAAGTAATTATATATCCTTA
>JAFXWH010000044.1:0-6998 GCA_017542885.1 Bacilli bacterium
AGTGCGGAATGGATGCCCTCGTAGGCGATGCTTCCGGCTATCACTTCGACCACGAAACCCTCAAAGATCTCAACCTCGCTTTCTTCGGCGAGGATTATATGGAACGCCATCCAGAAGCCGCGAGAACATACTGCGAAAGATATAGGGATGGCAAAATCTCCCACAAGAAAGCCAATGAGGCTCTTTATATCCAATATTTAGCTTTGCTAAGCCGTCTTAATGACCCATACGCCACATTCGACCTCGCAACCCTTTTGGAATTCGGCTCTGAATTCACCGAACCTGATCCAAAGACCGCCTTTTCGTATTACATGTCGAGTTGCCTTGAAGGAGATGGACAAGCTTTGACCAGAATGGGTGTCCTTTGTGAGTCAGGCGTCTTAGGTGCTCCAGATTACAGGGGCGCTTACGAATGCTACGCAAAAGCGATGGCGTTTGGCTCAGCCAATGGCCTTCTCCATTTCGCAGATTGCTATCTCAAAGGCGTTTTCGTTGAGAAAAACCCAAATCTCGCTTACCAGATCATCTCCAATTTCTATCCTGATTGCTATTCCCGCTATGTCGCCTCAACCGGCAAAGACCCTTTGGTCTTCGCTGGGCTTTGCTACCGCATGGGCGTCATGCACCAAATGGGCTTAGGCGTCCAGCAATCAAGCTTCAACGCCATGCGTTTCTTCCTTATGGCAGACAGCGCCTTCATGATTCAGGGAGAAGCCTATATGGACGGAGAAGACAAAGCCATTTTTGAGGATTGCTTCAAACGCATTAACGAACTCGCCAAAGTCCTTAACTACACTCAAAAAGATCCAACCTTCGATGTCGATACCTTCGCCGAGAGTCTTGAGGTTAATTCCTGGGGCAATCGCGGTGGTTTTGAAGGATGCACAATCAGCGAAATCATCTACGACAACAAAAGACGCGAGCTCTCCTTCGTCATGACTTGCCCATCACCTATCCTCATAGTCGACTGCGCTTCGATGTTCGCTGGCTTCGTTGGCGAACCTATCAGATGGATCATGAATGACGTCGCTAGGGCGAGCGCTAAGTTCGCCGAGAACAATGGCCCTGTCGCCTTTAACCGCGTTTATGGAAACGGCGATGAAGGATTCCGTTTCTGCTTATACAAAGACGGTGAGGAAGAAGAAGTGGCCGAAATCACTTTGACCGCCGTCGATGATGAAACCCATGTTGAGGTCAAACAGCCTGATCAGGACAAAAAAGGACAGGCTTAATGAAAACACTAACGCCTCTTAAGAAATACGGTTTCAAGGTTTTCCTAGCGCCGACCTTGAAGCTTTTTGAGGTTGCGACAGAACTCTTCTCCCCATTTCTTGTTCGTTACATCATCGACGAAGGCATCGCGAAGAACGATTGGAATTTCACCTGGAAAGCCTCCCTCATCCTCTTTGGTGTGGCTCTCCTTGGTTTCCTTTTCACGATGCTCGCCCAGTACCTTTGCTCAAGGGTCGCTTGCGATTACGCCCATGACCTTAGGAAAGAGGTTTTCCATAAAGTCAGTTCGCTTAGTGACAAACAGTTAGACACCTTTGGCAAAGAAAAGATCCTCACCATCGTCAATAACGACACCTTCGCCATGCAAAGCGGAGTGAATATGTTCATGAGGCTTATTTTCAGGCCTCCTTTCCTCTTCATCGGTGCCACGATCCTTTCCTTCATCATCGATATCCGAGCGGGTTTCATCTATGTCGGAGCCCTCATCGCCTGTGCCATTGTCATTGGCGTTGTTATGGTCGCTTCAAATGAAAAATACACGGCAATTCAGGCCTCTTTGGACGAAATGACCCTCATTTCAGGCGATGCTTTAGCAGGGGCAAAACCAGTCAGGGCATTCAATCAAGAGGAGCATGAGGAGACAAGATTCAACGTAAGCGTCGCCAACTACAAACATAGAAACTTGGACCTCGCTTCCACGAACGCCTGGCTCAATCCTTTGACCTTCTTCTTCGTGAACGCCGCCCTCATTCTCGTTGTCTATGTTGGCGGTTTCAGCGGAGGCGAAAACTCTGGACTAACAACCGGTCAGATCGTTTCCCTCATTTCCTATCTCGTTTCCTGTTTGGCGGCGATGATCATGTTCTCGAGGATGATCTTCGCTCTCAATAAAGCCTCGGCTTCAAAGAAGAGAATCGATTCTTTGCTCGCGCTTGAAGGCGATATCAAGAACACAGGCATCATCACCAAAGACGAAGAAGCCTCTGGAAGTAAGTTAATCGAATTCAAAGATGTCTCCCTTACCTATGGTAAAGAAGGGGACAAACCAGCGGTCAGCAATCTTACTTTCAGAATTGACCAAGGTGAGACCGTTGGCATCATCGGCGGAACCGGCAGTGGAAAGAGCACGGCCATTTCGCTTCTTCTTAGACTCTATGAACCAACCAGCGGTCAAATCTTCTATCGCGGCATCCCTCTATACGAATATGATTTGAACGCTTTAAGGAAAGAGATTTCCGTTGCCCTTCAGAAACCTTCCATCTTCAAAGGAACAATCCGTTCGAACCTCCTTCTTTCAAAGAAAGATGCGACGGAAGAGGAGATGGTCAAAGCATTAAAAGACGCTTCAGCCTACGATTACGTTTCCAAATACGATGACTTCCTCGACCATGAGGTTGAAGAAGGCGGCGCCAATCTTTCTGGCGGCCAGAAGCAAAGATTACTTATCGCTAGGGCTCTCCTTAAGGGAGGGGACCTTCTTATCCTCGATGATTGCATGAGCGCGCTTGATTATCTAAGCGACCAGAAAGTCAGATCGAATATCTCGAAAATCAAAGGCTTAACCAAAATCATCGTCTCCCAAAGGGCGTCATCCCTAATTGACTGTGACAAGATCCTTGTCTTTGACAATGGCCAAATCATTGCCTCAGGAAAACACGAAGAGCTCCTCAAGAGCTGCGATATCTATCGCGAGATCTTTGAGATCCAGAAAGGAGGCGTCAGATGAAAAAACTGAAACGCCTCAAACCTTGGCTCGAAGGAAGTCGCTTTGCGATCGCTTTGACTTTTGTCTTCTCCTTGATCTCAACCGTCTCCAAACTCGCCATCCCATTCCTCGCTGGCAAGCTCGTCAACAGGATCGTGGAACATAGGCTAGCGGTGGAGTCCTGCCAGCAAGGTGGATGCCTCGAGGTCGGCAGTCC
Organism: Bacilli bacterium; assembly: GCA_017542885.1. Taxonomy (GTDB): domain Bacteria; phylum Bacillota_I; class Bacilli_A; order RFN20; family CAG-826; genus UBA4951. Next base: position 3,156 of record JAFXWH010000044.1, read on the forward strand.
CGACTTTATTAGTTTCCTCCTCTTCTTGCTTCTCATCGCCGCTCTCATAGTTGGGACCATCTTCAGACGTCTTTTTGAGCGTAAGAGAGCTTTAGTCGGACAGAAGATCATCGCCGAGATGAGGAAAGAGCTTTTCAAATCTTATATGCATGCGCCAATCAAAGAGATCGACGGATCCTCGAAAGGCGATCTTGTTCAAAGGCTCATTAACGACATCGAGAACGTTCAGAATGGATTGTTCAGCGGCTTTGCCGCCATATTTGATGGAGTTGTCACCATCCTCGTGACCATCGTCTTCATGTTCACCCTTAACTGGGCTCTAGGAGTAGTGGTCATCCTCCTAACTCCTCTTTCGATGGTTGTCAGCCGCATCGTGTCGAAATACAATTCGAAGCATTTCAAGGCCCAAGCCTCCGCGAGCGGAGAGCTTTCCTCCTTCGTCAATGAGACCCTTAAGAATTCAATCTCTGTCAAAACCCTCGGAATAACCGAAGACAAAGAAAAGGAATTCGCCGCTTTGAATGAGAAGTTCAGAAAGAATTCCTTCAAGGCCACGATGGGCGCTTCAACGATTAACCCTTCAACAAGATTGATTAACGCCATAATCAATGCGACGCTCATTCTCCTTGGTGCCCTATTCATCATCAAAGATGTGAATCTCGGCTTTGCCGCTTTCTTAATCGGTGATTTGAGTGCTTTCTTAACTTACGCCGCCAACTTCATGCAGCCATTCAATGAGGTGAGCGATGTCATGAGTGAACTTGGCTATGCCATCTCCTCGTTTGAAAGAATCGACAACGCCATCCATATGCCTAAAGACGTTGATAAAGGAAGGAAGCTTATTGAGGATTCCATCGATTCCCTTAAAGCGGACAAAGTCGTCTTCGGTTACACGAAGGACAAAGTCGTCATCAATGACTTCTCCCTTGATATCAAGAAAGGGCAGAGGATTGCTCTCGTTGGCCCTTCTGGATGTGGTAAGACCACCCTCATCAATTTGTTCATGAGATTCTATGATCCGCAGCATGGCAAAATCTCAATTAATGGGGAATTTGCAGAGGATATTTTGAAAGGTTCCCTAAGAGAACACATCGGAATGGTCCTTCAGGATACCTGGATTTTCACCGGTACGGTTTTCGATAACATCGCCTATGGAAAGAAATACGCGAGCCTTGAAGAAGTGCAGGAAGCGGCCAGAAAGGCTCAGGCTGCTGGCTTCATCGAAAGACTCCCTCAGGGATATGACACAATCATCAGCGATTCCTCTGGTCTCTCGATCGGTGAGAAGCAGCTCATCTGTGTTGCCCGCCTTATGCTCCTCGAACCTGAGATCGTCATTCTTGACGAGGCTACAAGCAACATCGACGTCCGCACCGAGAAGCTTTTGAATGAGAGCTTCAAAGAACTCCTTAAAGGAAGAACTTCCATCGTCGTTGCACACCGTTTGAGCACAATCGTCTCAAGCGACCTTATCGTTGTCCTCAAAGATGGTGCTATCATTGAGCAAGGCAATCATGAAACCCTCCTTAAGAAGAAGGGGTTCTACTACGACCTGTTTAACGCCCAATTCAATTAGTTATGAAAAGCAAGAACATGAAGAAAGCGATTATCTTCCTAGGCTTGTCCCTAGGTCTTTCCTCATGCACCAACACATATGTCAAAGCAATCGACCTCGAAACGGCCAACCGTCTTGTGAATTCCGCCCTTACTGAGCAGAACTCTTTTGAGGTCCAATCGACTTCATACTCACTCCGTTCTGAGATAAGCGAATACGTCCTCGACGAATTCAATCAGAAGAAGGTCTTCAAGCAGTCGAACCTTGAGGTTGATTACATGGCCCCATACCTTCGTTCCGACGAAATCACGAAGTATCGCCTCGATTACTCAAACGAGACACGTTACCTCTTTGATGGGTCGCTTGATACTTTAAAGCAGGTCAGAGTGACCGAATATGTCGACACGAATGACACCAGCAACAGACACTTCGTCGTCACGGAGAACAACGTAAGCCATAACTATGCCGCAACGACGGACTCCGCTATCGCATCCTTCATCAACCTTCCGACATTGATCAATTCCAACAACGTCACTTCCTTGACCCTTTGCCAGGCCTACATGGGCTCAATCGGCAAGTTCAATAACCTAACATCCTTTGAGGCTCTTTCCTCGGGAGGGGATAGCTTCCACATCACCTTCGAAGGGGAATCGCTTTCGGTGAATGACCTCTATGCCGAAGAAACCGCTCTTCCAGCTAATATCTCAATCACATCCTTCTCCCTTCTCTCTACTGAGAAGAGGGTCGACTATTATGAGTCGGATTACACGTATACTGGGAACATCCCTGAGCTTGAACTCACTGACGCCGAGATATTTGGAACCATCCACGTCAGCTATACCTACGAATGAAAAGAGATGAAGCCACCGTCTCATATACGATGAGCCGAATCAGAGGCAAAGACACCTCGATTGAAGTAAAGCTAAGAAAAGCCCTTTATGAGAAAGGGTGCAGATACCGCTGCAACAGCAAATACATCTTCGGCCATCCTGACATCTCTTTTAAGGGTGTCAAAGTGGTGGTCTTCTGCGATTCCGAGTTCTGGCATGGCAAGGACTTCGAAGAGAATGAGAAGAAGATCCTTAGCAATAGGGAATACTGGATTCCCAAAATCAAAAGGAACATCGAAAGAGACAACGAGGTTAATGAAAAGCTAACTCAAGAAGGATATCTAATATTCCGTTTCTGGGGTGGTGAGATTCAGAAAAACCTCGACAAATGTGTCACCAAAATCCTCGAAGGCTTAAGTAGCAGGGGATACAAATTCGCAAAATAAAACCCTCCATTTCGGAGGGCTTTTTATTAATAAGGGAACTTAGTTTTTCTTGCTGTGGACAAGAAGGTCGATAGCGCCGAAGGCAGCAGCGAGGAAGCTGAAGATGATGACGCAGATGGAGCCTGCTCCAAGACCGGAGTCAGCGGTGCTCGCCATATCGACGGTTGGGTTGGCACTCGTGTAGAAGAGGATCGAGAAGATGAAGAGGACGCCAGCGGCAGCTCCTAAGACGATCTCAGCAAGGGCGATGGACTTGCCAGCGGCCTCACCGATGAGAACGCCACCGATCGCGGCGATAAGGACAAGGCAGACAGCGACGAAGCCGATAACGAGTGGCCAGACGACGTTGTAGCCATCTTGAAGGGCGAACATGACGGAATAGACATTGCCACGGGCGCAGCCGGATTCACCAGCGAAGGCGTCAGCGAACATGCACATCATCGCGACGAATGAGAAGATAAGGGCAAATACTGAAGTGATACGGGTTGGGGATTTTGCAGATTTCATAGAAAGTTCCTGTTTAGTAGATTCGATTTTATATTATGCCCAAATAGTTTACGAGGGGCAACATTGAGTATTTTATACTCCTAGGAAGATATTTCCACCTATTTTGAGAACAAAAGGCACATACTCACGATTTTTTGAAAAGCCACTCTTTCTTTGAAAGAATTTTTATCCGATAATCTTAGTATGCAAAAAAGCAATTTTTCGAAATTCTTTCTTGTAGCAAGCCTTGCTGCTACAGGTATCCTTTCCTCTTGTAGTTCCGACGGCTCTTCCGTAATCAAAGGAAGCCCAGTCTACACCGTTAACTATTACGACGAGGCAGGAAACCAGGTTGGTTATGCCTATGCGATCGAGGGCAGAAGCGCCCACTTCAGATCGATGGATGGCACCGCCTACGACTATAACCCACATTCCGATATGGAACTTACCACCCCAGGAGCGAGATTCGTCTTCGACGGTTGGGAAGGAACATACGATACCGCTGAATATTCAAGATTCGATAGCA
>JAFXWH010000045.1:0-6398 GCA_017542885.1 Bacilli bacterium
ACATATAGGCGGAAACCGTTTTTGCGAAAAAGATCTTTTAGGAAATCAAAGGCCTCAATTCTCATAGGGGAATTTTATCCTATAACACCGAAAGTGTTAAAGGCAATAAAAAAGGCGACCCGTAGGCCGCCTTAGATGTCCTTAGAAATTCTTAGTTGAGTTTCTCTTTGAAGGCTTTGGAGACCTTGAAAGCGACGGTGTTGGAAGCTGGGATCTTGATCTTCTTCTGGTTGGATGGGTTGGTTCCCTCGCGGGCAGCGCGGGCTTTCTTTGAGAAGATACCGAAGCCAGAAAGTTTGACTTCTTCACCTTTAACAACAGCGGCTTCGATGACTTCGAGAACGGCGTCAACGGCAGCTTCTGCGTCTCTCTTCGAGAGTTCAGCCTTTTCGGCAACAGCTTCGACTAATTCAGCTTTATTCATTGGGACAATCCTCCTTTGCTAAATGGTCATAAAAAAAGTAACACCTTTTGGAAGCTTTGACAAGAACAAAAAGTCATAATTTATTCGATAGCATCGGCTTTTTTGAAGAATTAGTAGATATTTGGTGAAAGGGCTTTCATTCTTTACAATGGAAATTATCTAGCATTCATCGAGCTTTTTCGCCTAAAAAACGACTAAAAGTGGCATCGTTGCTATATTTACTTTTTTCCAATGGAAAGAGATAGAAAACTTATTTTTTGGCCCTGTAAATGATGTTCACAGGGGTTCCGTCAAAGTCGTAAGCAGCCCTAATTTGGTTCTCCAAATACCTTGTATAAGAGAAATGGGCCGACTTCGGAGCGTTGCAGAACATGATGAAAGTCGGTGGGCAGACCGCACTCTGATTGGCGAAGGAAATCTTGAGTCTTGCGTGATTGAATTCCGGAGCTGGATTAAGGTCTTGGGCGTCTCTGATGATCTCATTGAGGACGTTGGTTGGGATACGGCGGTTATACGCCTCATGGACCTCAAGGATCTTTGGAAGGATATCCTGGCAGCCGAGTCCTGATTTGGCTGAGGTGAAAAGGATTGGAGCGTACTCCAAGAACTTGAATTGCTTCCTGATCTCTTTGGTGAACTCTTCTTTGGTGAGCCCCTTCTTCTTTCCTTCGTCCCACTTATTAACCACGACGATGATGGCCTTGTGGTTATCACAAGCATATCCGACGACGTGCTTATCCTGTTCGATGATGCCTTCCTCGGCGTTGATGAGGAGGAGAACGATCTCACTTCTCTCAATGGAGGCTAAGGCTCTTAACGCGGCATACTTATCAATCGCTTCGAAAATCTTTCCACGTTTGACTAAACCCGCCGTATCAATGACGACGTAGTTTCTGCCGTCTCTGGTAAATGGGGTATCGATTGAATCACGGGTGGTTCCCGCGATATTGGAGACCAATGTTCTTTCGCTGGCTAGAAGCCTATTTGAAAGGGAGGATTTGCCAACGTTTGGACGGCCGATCAAACAGAAAGTGATCGCATCGCCATAATCTGGCACCTCTTTCTCTGGGAGCTTCTTCACGACTTCGTCGAGAAGGTCGCCAATGCCAATGCCGTGCGCACCGGAAACGGCGATTGGGTCGCCTAAGCCAAGAGAATAGAATTCGCCGGTGTTGCCGTATTCCATGATGTTGTCGATTTTGTTGACGACAAGGACGACTGGCTTTCCGCTCATCCTGAGCATTTTGGCGATGTATCTATCATCGCTTGTGAGGCCTTTATTTCCATCAACGATGAAGGCGATGATGTCAGCTTCCTGAATAGCGACTTCGGCTTGGGCTTTGATGAGATCCTGGAAAGGCACGTTAAAAGAAGTGAGACCGCCGGTATCGATGACGGTGAACTCCTTGGTTAACCAAACGCCTTTGCCATAAATCCTGTCTCTCGTGACGCCTGGGGTTGGCTCAACGATGGATTTACGCTCTCCGACGATACGGTTGAAGATGGTGCTCTTCCCTGCGGATGGAGCGCCTACTAACGCTAAAACGCCTAATGACATGGAATCTTTATACCTGTTTTCTCTTTGATGACGGCCAAGACGGCGTCGACTGACTCTTCGATGGTCATGTCTGAGGTGTCGATCTCGACAGCGTCCTCAGCTTTCCTTAATGGGGCGAAGTCGCGATGAGAGTCAATGTAATCGCGCTTCTTCACCGATTCGGTGATCTCTTCGAGAGTGGAAGGAATTCCCTTCTCGAGGTTCTCAATATATCTACGTTTGGCTCGACATTCAACAGAAGCGATTTGGAAAATCTTCACATTTGCGTTCGGAAGGACGTAAGTGCCGATGTCTCTGCCATCAAGAATAACATTCTTGCTGTTAGCCATTTCGCGCTGCATATCGACGAGGGCAAGACGGATTGGCTTCATCGCGGCGATGTAGCTCACTTTGCTCGAGACGATTGGTTCGCGGATGACCTTGGTGACATCCTCACCATTGCAAAGAACGGTTCCATCTTCCTTGAGGTCGATTTTAAGGCCCGGGAGGACTTTGACCGATTCTTCTTCGATCTCTGGGTCGAGGCCTGCTTTGATGACGGCGTAGGTAACGGCACGGTACATGGCACCGGTATCTAAGTATGTGTAATTGAGAAGCTTAGCAACTCTCTTGGCGATGGTGCTTTTCCCAGCGGCGGCTGGTCCATCGATGGCGACGGTGATGAATTTTTCCATGTTTGTTACCTCATGACCCATAAGAACCAGGCGCAGATGAATCCCGCGAGCACGACTGCGGTCGTAGCAAGCTTGAAGATGAGCATGTTGCGCCTTCTTCTTTGATAAACCGAATAAGGGGTCGTTTTGACGTTATGAAGATTGCCGTTAGAGATGGCATGGGCGGCTTTGGCGCTGCCATTCATCGCGGCTAAATCGGACACAGAGGCCACCTCGGTGTAGTCTTTCCTCTTGGAGAACTTCTCAGGAGGAAGTTTCTTGATCTTTTCCCTATAGTGGGCCCACTTCTTAGTCCGTGATTTCATAACTAGCAAGAAATATTATCTCTTGAAAAGAGAGGGAATGAAACACCGGACCTATTTTTAGTCCCAATAGAGGGGCGTCAATATTGACTTTCGGCATGGTCAATTTACAATAAGTCATACCAACAAAGGAGAGTTATCCAACATGAAAAAACTTAAAGTCAACGCCGACGCCTGCATCGGCTGCGGTCTCTGCGTCAACATGGCACCAGACGCCTTCGCCCTCAATGATGAAGGCAAGAGCGAAGCCATCGCCGAGATGGAAGACGGCGCTGCTGATGAAGTCATCGCCAGCTGCCCAGTCGCCGCTATCGAGGAATAACTTCTGAATAAAGAAAAGGATGGCGATTTGCCATCCTTTTTTTGTTATTTGGCTTCAACGTCAATCACTTCAGGTTCTTCATTTTGCACTGGTTTTTCCCAGCGGAGAGATTTGTGAATTCCTTTGTAGACGAAGTATGTAAGAACGAGGACTATTGTGTTCTTAATGATGTTCATTGGAACGACAATGAAGATGACGTAATCGAATCCAAGGTTCTTGACTAGTGGGTTCGCTTTTGAACACATATCCATGATCGCATCATATGGGTAATTCATGACTTGCATGTAGAAAGGCAAGATGGCGTAAACGTTCATGAGGGATGCGACTATGATCTGAAGGACGAAGGAAACGCCAAATCCAATGAAGACACCCTTAAGGTTCCTGACTTTCTTATAGATGAAAGCAGCAGGAAGGACAAAGGCCGAGGAGAAAATGAGATCGGCTAATTCACCGACACAGAAGGTGCCGCTGAACGGAAGCTTGATAAGCGTTTTGATGAAAATGACGATAAATGCGGTGAAAGGGCCATAGGCGTAACCGGCAATGAATGCTGGAACCTCATCAAAGTGGAGTTCCATGAAAGCTGGAAGGAAAGGGAGTTTGAGCTGGAATACTGGGACTACGTAGAGAATAGCGGATAAGGCGCCGAAGATGGCGACCCTAGCGGCGAATCTCGCCCAGGAAAATTCCTTTCTCTTCATGTACTTCGAATAAAGGATTACGAAGACGATTGTGGCGACTAATGACGCGCCTAGGACGATCCACGAGATTTGTTCTCTCGTGAGACCTTCTTGTACTTCTGTCAAAACCATAAAAATAAAAAAACCTCCTATATGGCTGACATCAGGGGGCTAAGCAATAATAGCTTCTGCATATCCGGACTGTACCGTTGGCACTGGAATCTCACCAGTTCATGTGGGGTGTCCCACTCGCGGGCTTTACCGCCAGTCGACGTAATTCTCGTCGCCCTGAAGCACTACTATCATAGTAGTGTGGCAAAAGAAATCAAGCCTTTCCGCCTTTTTTATTCGACAGTCTGAACGAACACGAAAGAACTGCTCTTCTTCGCATCGCTGTCATAACAGCTAATCTTAGCGGAGAATAGGGAATCGCCTTTCCTCATTCCCAAAAAATCGATCTTAATGTTTTTCATTTCTTCAGACCAAAGCAAAACAATGTTGTCGTCGCAACCGTATTGATAGAAAGATGGCATCGTTTCGAAGTCACAATTCTTCCAAGAGAGATCTAGCAAGTATTCGTCTCCCGGAACATACCAATGACCCTTTTCGCCCGTTTTCTTGTTTTCCTTTTCAAAGCGTGCCGCTTGACCTTTGCGAATTGAATACTCGGTAAGGCGAGCAACAAAATACGATTCGCTCGTTATCCCAAAAGCATTCTCTTCATCGCCTTTCTCAAAACAATAGTGACCGGAATCGAGAAAAATCATTTCTTTTGCGCAGCATGACAGGGCAAACAAGCCAACAAGGGATAAACCGATTATTTCTCTAATTTTCATAACAAAAGGTTTATTCTTCTAAAAACTTATCGATGAATGCATCTCTTTCCTCTGCCGTAGCAAATTCAAAAGACACAGATGAAGGTTTAATTATCACGTCACGGGCGTTGCTCTTGGTGATGAGGGCGATGTTTTTCTCATAATCGCCATCTTCATAGTGGTACCTCTTCACTAAAGCTTCAGTCTCTCTTACAGAGAGCTTGTTGTGATGGATGGTGTTCACCGCTTCTTCGATCTCGAACTTGTCTAGACCTAAAAGAGCACGCGCATGCCCATACGTAAGTTCTCCAAGCATGACTTCTTTAAGAACCCTTTCAGGTAGGGAAAGAAGACGGACGATATTGGTGACCTGACTTCTTGATTGGTGAGAAAGTTTTCCAAGGGTGGCTTGGGAGTAGTTATATTTCTGTGACAAAGCGTTGCAGATAAGCGCCATCTCAACAATGTTGCCTTCTCTCTCGTCACGGACATCAGCGAGAAGCATAAGGAGAACCTCTTCGTCCCCTACTTCCCTGATGATCGCAGGAACCTCAGCGAGCTTGATGTTGTTCGCGCCGAAATACCTCTTCCTTCCGAGAATGAGTTCGTATCTGTCACCTTTAGGACGGACGACAAGAGGATTGAAAAAACCCTTCTCTTTGATGGATTTCCCCAGCAAATTCACGGTCTTTTTGGAAAATATGACTTTATTGACGTAGGAATTGTCGTCGATTTTCTCGAGTGGGATATTAACAGAAGCTACGCTGCGATACTCCTTCTCCATCTGGAGAATGACATCTTCTTGCGAGAACTTCTTAACGAGTTTGCTAAGTGAGGAGACGTTACTCTTTTTCATGTTCCAAAACCTCACGGGCAAGAGCGAGATAGGCGTTCGCTCCAGTCGAGGATGGGCGATAGTCGATGACTGATTGTCCATGCGCGCTCGCTTCAGGGAGAGAAACGTTCCTTGGGACCATGGTCACGAAGGTGTTCTCATCGAAGAGGCTTCTGACCTGGGCGACGATCTCGTTGCAGAGAGATGCTTTCGAATCGTACATGGTCATGAGGAAGCCCTCAATCTTCAAGGCCGGGTTGTAATTGTTTTGGATACGGTTGACGGTGCTAAGCATCGACGCCACTGCTTCCATGGCGAAGAACTCACACTGTATCGGGATTATGACGCTTGTTGAGACAACAAGAGCATTGAGAGAAAGGATGCCAAGTGATGGCGGGCAATCGATGATGATGAAATCGTAATCGCGCTTAAGATGGCTAAGAGCGTCCGCCAAAACGGCGAACGGAGTGCCAACACCATGGGACTGCATATAGGCTTCAAGATTGGCCAAACGAAGGTTACTCGGAGCGATGTCCACGCCTTTGCAGGACGTTCTTCTGATGATGGCGTTGATGTCGGCTTCCTTGATGCAGGCATCATAGATGGTGTAGGTCAAAGAAGTAATATCAAAGCCAAGCCCACGGGTGGAGTTGCCTTGCGAATCGAAATCGATCAAAAGCACCTTTTTGCCATAGGTGGCCAAAGCACTAGAAAGGTTAATGGCAGTCGTTGTCTTTCCAACTCCACCTTTCTGATTGGCAATGCTTATGATTCTCGTCATAAAACTA
>JAFXWH010000046.1:0-3341 GCA_017542885.1 Bacilli bacterium
CCTCGCTTTAGTGGCGGTCGCCGTCTGCTTTCTGCTTTTCTTGCTATATTTCGCGGTATATCACTAGAACATGTATTACTCATTCACCGGAAAAGTCGTGAACATCGACAAAGAAAGCGTTGCCATCGCTTTGCCTAGCGGAATCGCCTACGAGCTTTTGGTTGCCCGCACATCTGATTTCGCCTACGAAGAAGAAACTACCGTTTTTGTCCACGAGGTCTTCAACGAGAACGACCATTACCTTGTTGGTTTCAAAGACAAACTCGAGAAAGAGGCTTTCGAATCCCTCATCGAGGTCAAAGGCATCGGACCAAAGACCGCGATCGTTGCTTTAGGCGCGACGAATCCTAATGATTTGATGAAAGCCATCGCCGCGAACAACACAACATTCCTTAAGAAATTACCTGGCATCGGCCCGAAAGCCGCAGCCCAAATCATCCTTGACCTCAAAGGCAGGCTTGCCGATATGGGCGGTGGTTCCAAAGCGAATCCAAACCAGTACGACGAAGTGAGGGAAGGCCTCAAAGCCCTTGGCTTCAAAGTCAAAGCCATCGACGAAGCCCTTGCCTCCATCAATGAGCCTGGACTCTCTAACGAAGAGGTCCTTCGCCAAGCCCTTAAGAAACTCAAATAACCATGAAAAAGAGCGAGAACAGAGAACCTGAGCGTCTTCTAGACGCAAGAAGAGAGTCGGAAGACAATTCCACCGACCTTACCTTACGTCCTAAAGACCTAAAAGAATATGTTGGGCAAGACGCGCTCAAGAAGAACCTCAGCGTTTTCATCGGCGCCGCCAAAAAGAGAGAAGAATGTCTCGACCATGTTTTGCTATACGGCCCGCCAGGCTTAGGCAAAACAACTTTGGCTTATGTCATCGCTAACGAAATGGGTGGCAACATCCGCGTAGTCAATGGCCCATCCGTTGAGAAAAGCGGAGATTTGGCCGCTATTTTATGTGACCTTGAGCCAGGCGATATCCTCTTTATCGACGAAATTCATAGACTTCCACGCCAAGTCGAAGAAGTCCTTTATGGCGCGATGGAGGATTTCCAGCTTTCCATCATGATCAATAGGGACGGAGCCGCTAAGTCGCTCAACATGGCTTTACCTCCGTTCACGCTTGTAGGCGCAACGACACGCGCTGGCGATTTGTCTTCGCCTCTCCGCGCCAGGTTCGGCATCAGCGCCAAGATCGATTTCTATAACGAAGACGAGATCGGCCAGATCATCGAAAGAACCTCAAAAGTTCTTGGGATGCCGATTGAGAAAGATGCGGTGGAACTTTTGGCCAAAAGAAGCCGTGGCACCCCACGTATCGCAAACCGCATTTATAAGAGGGTCCGCGATTTTGCCTCCTTCGAAGGACTTAACAAAATCGATGTCGACCTCGCTAGTCGAGCCCTTGAGGCCCTCAAGATCGATGACCTCGGTCTTGATGATGTCGATATCAAGTACCTTAAGGCCATTATCGAACGCTTCCAAGGCGGACCGGTCGGCCTTGAGAGCATCGCCTCATCAATCGGTGAGGAAATCACTAATTTAGAAGACGTTTATGAGCCATATCTCCTGATGATTGGGCTCGTCAATAGAACGCCCCGCGGCCGCGTAGCGACCGCCAAGGCCTACGATCACCTCAAAATTACCCACGAATGGTCGCTCTTTTGACACCTATTTACCCTAAATTTGCGTTTTCTCTTGTGCGTACGCTCGCGTATGGGGTAGACTTATAAACGCTTGCTAAACACATTTTTTTGTGCAGTGCAATTGGTTGGAGGATTATTATGCGGAGAACATTAGCTTATTTGTTCCTTGGCGCCTCTTTGCTCGTCGGTGTCGGTGTCACCATCACCTCATCCTTGAGCAAAATGGATACTGACGTTTCCTATGGAAGCGGCAAGGATTTATATTTCCGTATTTCTGCAAAGGGCAGCACCGTTGATGGTGTTGGCACTAACACTTACGTCATCGACGATGGCTACAGAGCCGTCAACGAAGTCGCCAAGGAAATCGAGGATCGTCTCGAGTTCTGGGATATCAGTGCGACCGTTGCCAAAGAAGGCTACAATACCGTCAAAGTTTCCGTCCGTACTCAGGGCAGCGACGAAGTCGAGTATTCCTATCTTCAGACATATTTATCTTATAGCGGACAGCACATCACCGTCGAAGCCGGCACGACCGACGAAGACGCGATGACCGAGGCCCCAAACAGCGTAGATTTCGCTGACAATGGCTTATTCGAGGAAGGCACCAACGCCGAGATCGAATACGTCAACACCGTTCCAGTCGTCACCGTTCCTGTCAAGGAAACCTTCCAGGGCGAGAATGGCAAGCTCAACGAGCTCATCAAGTTCTGCACCGAACACACCGTCAAGGAAGAGAAGGATGAGGACGGCAACGTCACCACCCCAGGCAAATCCTGCCTCTTGGTTCTTTGGCATCACAAACAGGAAGCCGACAGCTACGCTTCCGTCCAGAATCAGGGCACTGAAGACTACAACCCAAATATGGCTTCCCGTCTTCTCTTTGGTGAAGATGCGAGCAACGCTTGGTATGTCGATGCCGCTGACGAAGACAACAACTACAAGAAGCTTCAGCTCATCCCATCGAGCGCCGCTATCAAAGATGGCAGCTACGATCCAGCTAAAGCCGATGCTGCCTACAAAGCCGCTAAGTTCTATCGCGATATCCTTAACGCAAAAGAATACAACTACGACATCAGCTTCGCTTATTCTACCGTCGTGACCGCTGGTGTCGATCCGCTCACCCACGCTGGTGATTGGCATCTTTCCATCAATTTCGGTCCTAGCGCCATCGCCGCTCTTGTGGCTTTGGTCGCCGGAGTCGTTGCTATCTCCATCTTCTATCGCTTAGGCGCTATCGCTATCCTCGGCAATGCTGCCGTCGCCCTTGAAGCTGGCGTTCTCCTATTCGCTTACTTCAGTGCTCAGTTCGGTATCGGCGCTCTCGTCGGATTCGGACTCGGTACCATCGTCACTGCCTTTGGCGGAATGTATTACTTCCACAAAGTCAAACAGCAGCTCTACGAAGGCCGCACCCTTAAGAAAGCCCATCAGGAAGGCGTTAAGAAAGCCCTCTGGCCAACCATCAATGCTTCCGTAATCTCCATCGTCATCGGCGTCTGCCTCTATGGCTTCGTCCATTCGACCATCGGAAACCTTGGCTTAGCCCTTACCTTGACCAGTGCCTTTGGCCTCGTCCTTAACCTTATCCTCCTTCGCATCGAAGGCTGGCTCCTTGCTAACGATCAGGAAAACGAGAAACACCTCAAAGGTTTCTACGGCGTTGATCCAACTAAGGTTCCAAATGCCCTCAAAGATGAG
>JAFXWH010000047.1:0-4134 GCA_017542885.1 Bacilli bacterium
GAAATGCGTCATGAACCTCGTCCATTATGACAGTGGTTCCGTCTACGCTTTCGACAAGGACATGACCAAGAATGAGCTTGAGTGCAAACAGAGAATCGGTTTTGCCTTAAGCGAGCTTAACTACTACCCGAACAAAACCATTCGTCAGTTGATGAATGTCACAAAAAGGTTCTATAAGCAGTTTGACGACCATAAGTTCGAAGAGGCTTGCCGCTTATTCAACCTCGACGTCAACAAGAAACTCGAAGAGCTCTCTAGCGGCATGAAGGTCAAGTTCAGCGTGGCCATCGCCTTATCGCATAACGCTGAGCTCCTCATCCTCGATGAGCCAACCTCAGGTCTCGATCCAGTCTCAAGAGAAGAGATCCTCGACCTCTTCAGGGACCTCGTCAAGAAAAAGGACCGCGCTATCCTTTTCTCAACCCATATCACGAGCGATCTCGATAAGTGCGCTTCTGACATCACCTATATCCATGATGGTGAGATCATCTACACCGGAACCAAGAAGGGATTCATTGATTCCTACATGTTCGTAAAAGACAAAACCTCCAACAAATCCCTCACGAATGACTATATTTCCTACAAAGAATTCGAGGACCACATTGAAGGTTTGATCTCCCCAAGGAACAAAGATAAGTTCATCAAAAACGGAATCGAACCAGTGGAACCAGACCTTGAGCAGATCATGATCTATCTAGAAAGGAGCAAAGACGGCAATGAAAGCTTTGATTTATAAAGAGTTCAAATTAGCGATGCACCCGATATGCTATATCTTCATCGTTCTTTTCCCATTCATGGTCCTTATCCCTGTCTATCCGCTTGGGATTTCGTTCATCTATATCCTTGCCTGTTACCCAATTCTCTTCCTTGGGGCTAACAAAGGACAGCAGAGCAACGACCTTCTCTATTCGACCTTGCTTCCTGTCCGTAAGAAAGACATCGTCCTAGCGAGAATCATCATGGTTCTCTTTATGCAAGTGGCCTCCATGCTCATCATGAGCGCCCTCTATCCTCTTGCTCTCTTGATCAACCATAGCATGGCCGAGGCAGCCGCTGCGGCGAGAGCGGCAGGGCAGATGGCCGAAGATCCAGTCAATGCCGGTCTTACCCTTAATAGCTTTGTCTTGGTTCTTGCCTTTGCCGTTTTGGGATATGCCCTTGCCGACCTCATCTTCTTCCCGATCTATTACAAGCACGGAAAGTCAATAGTCATGTCCACCCTCTTTACCATCATTGGATTCGTCTTCTATATCGGCATCTTCACCATCGGGCTTCCTTATGTCCCAGGATGTGAGATCTTGAATAGCCTTCATATCGGCATTCAGTTCGCTTGCCTTGGCGGCACGATACTCTTGTCAGCACTGATCCATCTCCTGGTCTACAAGATTTCATCCAAGCGACTTGAGAAAGTCGATTTCTAAAAGAAACAAACGGCTGGTTCATCTGGCCGTTTTTTTGTTCCTCTTTAAGCGTTTTCCTAGAGGAAAATTCAATTAGCATTTAAAATAAAACCAATGAAGCAGTCGTCTAACATACAATAAGAAGCAGGAAGTTATTCTTATGTCCCTTGGCATAGATAAGAAACATCATTACAAAACAATCGACAAGACTTGCTTTACCGCGAACACGATTTATCTCGTTTTGCATGTCTTTTATCTAATTCTTTTCATCATCTCGAAGCTTACGGTTCTCGCAATCGTGACAGGCGCGGTCGTTGCGTTCTACGTCGGTTGCTTCTTCCTCATCAGGGCGAAGAAATATTACTTGTACGCCCTCCTTTGCGGAAACGTCTTCTTCGGTTTCATCGCCGTCACTTCTTTGATGGCGGGATTCTCAACCGGCTTCCATTTCTATCTCATCGGCCTTTGCGTCGTCTCTTTCTTCACCTCTTATTTTTCAAAGAAAAAGGACATCAAAGGCTCAATCATTTGGGTTGTCCTTTCTTTGACCATCTACCTGACCCTTTATCTCATCACCGCGTTCAATCCTCCGTATTACGTGATTGATAAGTGGCTTGAGGTCACTCTCTTCGTTACGAACGCGACAGTGGTCTTCGGCTTCGTCGCTTCCTACATGGTCGTCTTCTTGAAGTACGCCTTATCGCTCGAGAAGAAGATCATGAGCGAATCCAGAACCGATGAGCTCACCCAGATCAGCAACCGTTACGGCTTATATGACTACTTCGATTTGGTTGAGGACAAAGACGATATGGTCCTCGCCTTATTCGATATCGATGACTTCAAAGCCGTCAATGACCGTTTTGGCCATGTCGGCGGAGACCGCGTCCTTAGAAGGATCGCTGAGATATCGACCGATGAGCTCAAAGACTCATTCGTCTGCCGTTATGGCGGTGAGGAATTCGTCATCGTCATGGAAGAGAAAGAGGGCGGAAGCGTCCTCGACCGTTTAGAAGGTCTAAGAAAGAGAATCGAAGAAGAGCCGTTCGGATTCGAAGGCGACAATATGCGAGTCACCGTCACCATCGGCGCGATGAAATACTCTAAAGGCATCTCCCTTGAGAAATGGGTCAACCAGGCCGACGAGAAGATGTATAGCGGCAAGAACTCCGGAAAGAACAAAGTCGTCTATTGATTCGCTAAAGAAACTAAAAGCCACCTTATGGTGGTTTTTTGTTTGATTTGCCCATAAACTAATCACATATGGATTTCTTTGGCTTTGGTGGATACCAACGCGAACCTGAAGGTTGGTTTTCCTGGCAGATGCTTACGATGGTGACATCGTTCATCGTCCTGATGATCTTTTTGGCTGTCTTCTTTGGCGTCAGATACCGTCATGAGGATGAAGCGAAGAAGATCTTCGTTCTCAAGGTTTCCGCGATCGCGATCGATTCCTTTGAGATCGTCAAAATCGTTTTGATGTGCATTCGTGAAGGAAGCGCCAGCAAATTGCTTACCCTTTTGCCTCTTTTCCTTTGCAGCTTCCAGCTTATTTCAATCCCTCTTGCGGCTTTTGGCAAAGGAAGACTTCGTGAGGCCGCGATTGATTTCGTTTTCCTCTTCGGCGTCTTAGGCGCATTCGCAGGCACTTATGGTGCAGGCCAAAACTATGGTGCTTATCCAGTTCTTAGCTTTGATAACGTCGTATCCACGATCACTCACTGCATCTCCGGATTCGCTGGTCTATATGTCGCGATCGTCGGTTTGCTGACTTTGAAGATCAAGAACATCAAATGGGTCGTTACCATTCTCTTTGGCTTTGCCATCCTTGCCTATATCGCTGATATTACCATCCCATACAACTACATGTTCCTTATAAGAGGGGATGGCACTCCATACGACATCTTCTACGACATGGTTGGTGGCAATCCAGTCCTTTATCCGATGGTCGTTATGCTTCTATTTGTTCTTTATATGGCCGTGGTGTATGGTATTGCGTATATCTTCCCTTCTTTCAGAAGACAGGCTTTCGAAAGAACGGAGTTGGAAGAACAGCCTGAGGTATCACAATGAAAAAGTTCAAATTCTTAGCCCCTCTTGGAGCGGCGCTTCTACTTAGCTCTTGTAGCCCATTCAATTCACATTGGGCCGCCACGATTTTCGTCCATTCGAACACCAGCCATCACGCCATGATGGACTTTGCTGAGTTCGAGGGACTTATGGTCTTCAATCTCAAAGCCGATGATGAGGACCATTCCGTTCTCAAATACAGCCTCACTTTGGATGAAGGCGCGTTCAACATCTCTTACGCCTACAGCAAAGAAGAGATCTACGAATTAAAAAAGATCGGAGCCGGAGTTAAAATCGAAGACTTCGTCGAAGCTCTTCCAAAGCTCGGAGATGTCTATCTGCTTGTCGAATCCGTCGGCAAAGCCAAACACGGCAGCTTCGAATTCGACCTGGTTAATCAATCAGCGTTGCTAATCTCATTCGGCAAGTGAAAAGCTTGCCTTTTTTCTTCCTTTCAAATAGGTAACGAATTACCTCTTTTCGTGATGCCCTAATGTGGAATTAGAGGCCCTATTTTGGTATATTTATTGGGAGCAAACATAAGGAGATACATATGGCAATCGCTGATGAGATTTTTATCCAAAACATGAACGATATTATCAATAACGGAACCTGGGATACCGATTACCCAGTCCGTCCACACTGGGCCGATGGAACCCCAGCGCAC
>JAFXWH010000048.1:0-5247 GCA_017542885.1 Bacilli bacterium
GCCATGAAGTTGGCTGCGCTATAGGTATTGACCCCAGTAAGAAGATACCAGTCGTAATCATCGTAGGCATCGTCTCCATAGTTGCCATCTCGATCGATATCGACGTAATAGTCAGTGATCGTGTATTCGTTATCCAGAATATCGTATGTGGAACACGGGATCTTCTCATCGGTCATGAAACCGGCCACTCTTTCCATGGCGCCGAGGTTTCCACCGCCGTTGAGGCTGAGATCAAGAACGACTTTACTGACCTCCGGATGAGCGGTTATATCCTGCATGCACTTATGCATGTACCAATAAGAATCATGCTGCCAGGCGTCTTCTTTGACGTTTCCGTTCTCATCGTAAATGTTCGCTTGGGCGCCGGTTTCAAAGGCATCGAGGGTGATGATGGCCAAATCATCTTCATATCTAACCTCATTTAAATCTGATAATGAGGAGTTTCTTAGTTCTCTTTGTGAATCTCTTCTTGCGTAGAATTCGGTGTATCTCTCACCCATGTCCTCTGCGGATCTTTCCGCTTTAGAGATATCGCAATAGTAGGATGGGAGATCGATTCTGGTGTGGAGTTCATCTAAGTAACCGTAGATAAGCTTCTTATACCCTGAATAGTTGTCTAATGACCCTTTCGATAAAAGATAGTCGAGAGTGTCTTTCTCAATATGTTTCCTGAAGCCGTCGTTTTTGAATCCTTTGTCCTCGCTAAGGCCATAGAAGGTGTCCATGACGAGACACAAGGAATTGACCGCAGCGTTTCTCATGTCATCGGACTGAGTCTTCTTGTTGCTTTCGCATTCGTAATACTCGTCTAGGCTTCGCATCTCCCCTGCTGTCGCAAAGCATTTCTCCCCGTTATAAAAGACGTTGAAGCCGCTTGTGGAACAGAAGAGGGTGTTCATGAGGAAAAGAGGGACGATGCATGTTTTGTTTTTGTATAAGATATCGAAGCCATATTTCCCAGCATCTAAGAAGAAAACCGCATCCCTATCGTAGTAATCGTTCGTTGCGTATAGGTGCTCGCTGTAATTCGTGCTGGCACCTTGGTAGGAGTACCATGGGAAATCGTCATAGCTGCCGGAATAGATCGTATTCTCACTCCAATCAATGAACACCCTAAAGGTGTCTTGGTAACGTAATACCACATAACCAAATTCCGGAGCGAAATTGTAATAGATGTTTTCCGTATCAAAGAATCCGTCGAAAGCGTTAAAGAAATTCTTTATATCTACATATGGGACGTCACTGTCATCGACGAACCAAATGTTAAGCTCTTCGCCTATGATGTCGTAATCATCGCTCGCCATATTGACGATTGGAACCGCTTCAAAGCGGAATGTCTTATCCGTATCCCAATCAGGGATTGTCGGCCAAAAGCAGCTGCTAAGTAGCATCGAGGCGAAAGGAACAAGTACAAGGCGTTTCTTCATAGGAACAATATACAACAATGGCTATATCAAAATACATAGCAAAAGCCCCCTACTTTCTAGGTAGAGGGCTAATTCATGCAGGTTTTGCTGGCTATTTCGCTTCGGTCGCTTTGTTGCCGTAGTTAAGAACCTTGATGAAGTCTTCCTCGGTCATTGGACGTCCGAATAAGTAACCTTCAAGTCCTTTGGCACCAAGAGAGATGGCAAGATCCCTTTGCTCAGCGTTCTCAATACCGGTGACGTAGATATCGAAGTCGTTCCTAGATGCGGCATCTAAGAACCTACTGAAGTTAGCAAGCTCGTTCTCGTTTGTTGCAGCGTTCCAGATAAGCGATCTCTCGGTCTTGATGATATGGACACCGAAGGATTTGAGGACCTCAAGAGGAACCTTATCAGGCGTGTGGTCAACGCATTCGAAGACGACACCGAGTGGAGTGAGTTCTCCGATGACCTTTCTAAGGGCTTCTTCCTCATCGAGGAAGTAGGCGCTATTGATCTCAAGATGCATGTATTCACGAGGGAAGTGATTACGTTCAAGAATACCCTTAACCTTATCTGGGAATTCTGGGTCTCTTAATGAGTCGATAGAAAGATACATCGAAAGGGATTTGATGCCGACCGTCTTGAAGATGCCTGAACCGTATAGCGAATAGAGCTGACCCATCATCGAGATGGCGCCGATATCGACGCGGGAGACGAGTTTCTCTTTGTTGGCGATAGGAATGAATTCACGAGGAGCGATCGGAAGTTTGTCACGTCCATAAAGGGCGGAACGGATATCGCCTCCGACGACCTTGAGGGTGCCGGCATCGACGACTGGCTGAGTGAGGATTGGAAGAGCGTCGGCGTCGAGGGTGGATTCAAGGATATCGAGGATGTATTCGCTTCTGAGGGCTTTTCTTGGATGACGGTTAGCGACCTCAACGACATAACCCGCACCGTAGACGGAAGCGCTTCTGATGAGCTCGTCTTTGATGGTCTGGGCCATTTGCTTGGTCGTGACGATTTCGGATGGATATGCGACGGCGCAGAAAGCGTAGTTGGCGTTATATCTGAATTCTCTGGCTTCAAGAGGATGAGAGAGGATCTCCGCCGCTTCTTCGACGAAGTCCATCATCTTGATCTTGGTGTAACCCTTTAGTAAGAAGCTAAGGCTATATGTGTCGAACCTATAAAGGAGCTCGCCATAACCGGCATCCTGGAAGTTAGCGACAATCGATGACATAAGAGAGTTGGCATCCGATTGCGGAAGCTCTTTGAGGGCTTGTTCGTAATCGACAAGGGTACAAGAGACGATATAGCCACGAGCAGTCTTGCCTTTGAGCTCGCGGTTGACGTCGATAGCGAGGGCTTGGGCGTTCTTGATGAGGAGGGAATCATCGACGAGATGGCTTCCTGCGACAAGGCCTTGGGTGGTTGCACGTTCGATCATGATGGTCGATTCGTCGTTATTGGCACCGCGGTACTGGAGGATGGAGATCTGGGATTCGGATGGACCGATGGACGGGATGACACGGTGGTCAGCGCCATATCTTAATGGACAGTGTGAACATGGTTTGTCATGGCCTGTACGAAGTACCTTGTAGCAGATATCGCCTTCGTGAGCGTTCGGGAAGGCGTGCTTGAGGTTATCGGACATGTAAGTGATCGTATGGGTTGGACGGTCAACGGAATAAAGATACCTGGTGGTTCTTGACGCTAAGTTATCTAAAAGATCATGGATGGAATCTCCCCTTCTCGTGAGGAGGTTGCTGATAAGCATGTCACTAAGGAAGGAGACTGCGGTCATGAAGTCCTCTTTCTCGGTGATGGAGGTTCCCTTTCTCTTATTCGGAGAAAGCATATAGATGAATCCGTAATCGTTATTTGGAGAATCAAGAGAGGCGATGAAGAAAGATTCCATTCCTAAGGAAAGGATTGGCTCAGCGAGTTCTTTTGGAAGGTCGGTTCTGGCGTTTCCAACGAACATCGTGTCTTTCTTCGCTTCACTCACGAACTGAGAGACGAAGCCGGTCGTGAGAACACTTCCGAATCTAGAGAAACCGAGTGTTCCTTCGGTTCTTGCTGTTTCGAAGAGGAGACGGAAGTCACGTGTCTTCTCGCCATATTCGTAAACACCGGCGACTTCGAAATCAGACTGGGTTGCTAACCACTGGAGAGCGTTCTTTAAGGCTTCGATCTCCGAAGAATAATCCTTCGCGTGCTTGATCTCGTATTCCCACTTCTCGAAGTTGGCTAAGAAGAGGATACGCTTAGAGGATTCGCTTAAGACACGGTGAGGATAGTAGACGTCTTTGACACCATAACTGAGGTTGACCTCCCCTTCTTCTGTGAGAGCTTTGGCAGCCTCATCAAGAAGGTTATTGAGGGAGCAATATGGGTAAACGACACCGCCGATCTTGCAGTGTATGAGATTCTCGATGCCGGTGGTCTTGGAGATCTTGAGAACGTTGAAATTCGTGACAAATCCCTCGCAAACCGTCTCTAAACCGAGGAAGGACTCAACGTTATAGACATATAAGGCGATGGTCTTCTCGTCATACTTTCCAAGCAAGGAATGAGGGAAGGTCTCACGGACTTTTGCTTTGAGCGATTCGAAATCAGATTCTTCAAAAGATCTCGCACCTTTAAGTTGCACGAGTAGGAGGGCGCTTCGATATGAATCATTGGCCTGAGCCTCTTTGAGGAGGGTTTCCATGAATCTCTCTTTATCGTAGATGACACCCTCTTCGATATCTTTCTCAATCTCTTCTTCGGAGGCTTTTCCAACGAAGACGAGGCGGTAGTTCGTATAGTCGGCGATGGCCTGGTTGACCTTCTGCTGGATCTTGGCGATGCCTGGGAGCATCTCGCTGTATTCTTTGTTGATGGCGATGAAGTTGCCCTTTGCAAAAGCGTCGATCTGACTGCTGACATCATGGCCGAGCCTTGAAAGCATCGTGCTATATTGATAAGCCAGCCAAAAGATGATGATGACAACGCCTAGAGCACTGCCAAAGAGGAAGCCCATGCTGATCCAGAGGGTGACTTTATTGTTGAAATAGTAGCTAAGAGGGATACCGGCTGAGGCCGCAAGGAAAAGAATGACGAAAACAAGGCCAAGGACGGTCGAAACACGGCCCTTGATGAACATTATCAGGTTGACGCTTCTTTCTTTTTTCTTCTTAGTCTTTGCCATTGTTTCTCCTACATATTGATGTCTTCGGTTCTAGCGACGAGGATTCGGGTGATGATCTTGCCGATTGTCGGCATCATCTCTAGACCTGTACGGATATAGTTGATACGTTCTCTATCTTTGCCCATCTGCATGGCTACGCCTTTGATGGTGAGAAGGGCGGTGTGATTGAGGTGACAGACCATCGCGATTGACGCACTGGTGTTGTCATATGCACGCATGTTCTCTTCTTGGACGAGGAAGTGGTTCTGGACGATGGATGCGACTTTGTTCGGCATGAAGTTGAAAGATGAGCCAGAGAGGAGGAAGCCTCTTTGGACGTATCTTGTGGTCATAAGATAGGCGTTCTTCTCCGCTTTATCGTTGATGGAGCTATCGGCGACGAAGAATGGGTCTCTGCCAGGGATTTGGCCATAGACCGCTTCCTTGTTGTCGGTGAAATCGACGTCACTAAAGAAATAACGGTCGGCGATGAAAAGGTCTCCTTGCCTAAGCTCATCTGAAAAGCTATAGACGTTTCCGACGTTGAAGACGATATATGGGTCGAATTTCTCGATGATGAGGGTCGTGAGGATGCCAGCGTTCACGAGAGACGGTCCAGTCGCGGCAACGATGCATTCCTCACGGAATATGCTGCCTTTGAAC
>JAFXWH010000049.1:0-11145 GCA_017542885.1 Bacilli bacterium
AGGAGTGTATGCGCCAAGCTCGATATCCGGTTTGTTATCGAGATGAAGTTCTTTCTGAATCGCATCGGCGTAGTATCCGGCTTTCGGTCTATAGAACTCTGTGTTCTTAAAGACATCGTTCTCATTAACGACGCTGGTGATATTGAATACGGCGACATAAGTCTCTTCACCGCTTCCGTTGATGATTTTGGTGTCGCAGTCAATCACGTAGCCGATTTGGTTGTTGTTATCATCGACCGCGATTTCCGGGGCATAGAGGCGATCGAAATCGTATTCGATGATCTCTCCGCCGATTTCACCAGTCGTCCAGAAGCAATATGCGCGAGCAGAAGGCTTGCCTTCTACGACCTCGGCGTTTGCGTTGAAACCTGTGTCGAAATAGGAACTTGTGTAATAGCTTGGGAATGCCGTGGCCCACACGAAGCAGAAAAGCAAAGAGGTCAAAAGGTTGACGCTGATGCCGGCGATGAAGACAAGGCATCTCTTCCACCACTTAATACCTTCGATTGAGCGTTCTCTTGGGATTACCTGCCCTTCTGGAAGCTCTAAGCCTTCTCCATACATGGAGACATAACCGCCAAGAGGGATTGCGCGAATGGCAAAGGTGGTTTCGGCGCCTTTTTTCTTATGCTTAAAAATGGCAGGACCGATACCGATCGAGTATTCAAGACAATAGACGTTGTAGGCTTTGGCGACGGCAAGATGGCCAAGCTCATGGGTAGAGATAAGGATCCCGAGCATGACGATCATGACGATTATGGTGATGAAAATCTGCATGCTCAGTTGGCTCCTTTCTCAAATGTGGTACGAACATATTCACGTACCTCTTTATCGACTCTCACTAAAGTGGTGAGTGTTGGATTCATTATATTAGCAAAGTGGTTTAAGGTCATTTCGTTTACTTTGACAATGTCGGAGAAACGGATTTTTCCTTCGAGAAAAAGGGCAATGGCAACCTCGTTGGCGGCATTTACAACTGCCGTGGCGGTTCCACCCATCTTAAGAGCTTTGATGCAAAGAGGGACGGCAGGATATCTTTCAGGATCGAACTTATGGAAATGATATGGGCCAAACTCTTCGAGTTTCTTCACTTTGAAGACCTCAAAAGGCGCCTTGCCTTCGTATAAGGCGTAGGCGATTGGGCCATGCATATCAGGCGCGCTAACATCTCCGACGATGGTTCCGTCTTTTAAGACCAAAGCGGAATGGAGATGACTTTCGTCATGGAGAATGACTTCTACCTTATCGACGTCGTAATGGAAAAGATGATGGGCTTCAATGACCTCGAAGCCTTTGTTCATCATGGTGTCGCTATCGATGGTGATCTTCGCGCCCATATTCCAGGTTGGATGATGGAGGGCCATCTCTGGAGTGACATTATCTAGTTCGTTGAGTTTGAGGTTACGGAAGGCTCCACCGCTTCCTGTAAGGAGGATCTTCACGACATCGTCTTTGTTGACTTTGGAGAAGCATTTGGCGATGGCGACGTGTTCGGAATCGATTGGCCACATTTTGCCATGACCTTCATCAAGAAGTTTGTTGATGATGTCCCCTGCCACAACAAGGCTTTCTTTGTTAGCGAGACAAAGGATTTTGTTCTCTTCAAGAGCGGTCACAGAAGGCACTAAGCCAGAGAATCCGACCAAAGCGTTCTCAACCATATCGGCGTCGCTGTTTCTAATGAGTTCAGATAATCCGTTCTCGCCAGAAAAGACTTTGAGTTCAGGGTGTTTTTTCTTCAAATCCCCTGCAAAACCCTCATCGATGCAGTAAACACCTTTGATTGAAGGGAATCTCTCAAGGATTGGTTCGACTTTGTCTGTTTGTTTCCCAACACTTATGCCTACAAGCTCAAAGGACGCCCTGTCGGCTTCGAAAATATCAAGTGACTGGGTGCCAATATTGCCAGAGGCGCCTAGAAGCAAAACTTTACGCATAGGCTTAGACCAAGAAGTTCCAACCGTTGTTAATCAGAATGAGGATGATGACGGCACCGATGCTTGAGAAGATGATGCTATCTGCGCGGTCAAGGATGCCACCATGTCCTCTAAGGATGTTTCCGTAATCTTTGATGTTGTAATAACGCTTGATAAGACTGAAGGAGAGATCGCCGATTGTGGCAAAGAGAGGCTCAAGGAGAGCAATGAGAACGATCCAATACCACTTGTCGATGGTGAGGAATGGGAGAACCGGATTTCCAGTGGCCGCTAAGATGATGCCAAAGGCAGCGGTCGCAACAAAGCCAACGATGACGCCCCAATAGAAACCTTCCCAGGTTTTCTTCGGAGAGATTCTTTCGTTGAGTTTATGCTTTCCGAAATAGACGCCTCCGAAATAAGCGGCGATGTCGTTGAAGATAGGACCGATGAAGACAAATAAGAGAAGTTCAAATGAACCAAGGTATTTGAACCAGCCATTATCAACGAGGTCGCGGTTATATGCGAGGCCTGCCCAAGTTACACTCGTGACTGCGTCCGGGGCAATGTCATAAGCCATTTGGATCGGGAAATATCTGATGAAATAGAAGGCTTGGAAACCAAGACCAACAAGCAAAGACATGAAGAAGAAATAAGCGATGTCATCGAGTCCGAAATTCTTATCAAGAATTCCAACGACGCAGTAAATCAAAAGCGAAGCAGCGATACCGATGACGGATACTTCGAATTTCTCGTAGTAGTCAGCGAGAGAGAAGACAAAGTCTTCGGGGTTGCCAGCTTGTACAAGACTTTGATACTGAGCCATGTTGCCCTTGAAGAACATCCAGTAAACGAAAGAGATAATGATTGCGTATGTCGCAACATAAACGAACCAGTTGTACTTCTTGCGCGGAGCTTTGATGACTTCGGCGATAGCGATGAGAAGGAAAACCATGATGGCAAAGAAATACCACCAACCTCCGAGAACGAAGGTCGGAACGGCAGTCACCATAAGGATTCCTGCGACGATTAAACGACTCTTAAGCGAGGACTTGTATCCCTCTGGTGGTGTATTGATTTCGATATTTCCGATTTTCTTACTCATTCTTTAATCCCCCGTAGCGGCGGTTCCTGTTCTGATATTCCTTCAAGCAGTCGATGAAAGCCTTGCGACGGAAATCAGGCCACTTCACATCAGTGAAGACGAATTCCGCATAGGCGTTCTCGTAGAGCATGTAGTTTGAGAGTCTTTGTTCGCCGGAGGTCCTGATCATCAAATCGACGTCAGGCATTTCTGGCTGCCAAAGATAGTTTTTGAAGTTTTGCTCATCAAGGTCTTCGAGTTTGGCTTCGCCATTCTTATACGCTTCGGCGAATTTCTTCGTGGCCCTGACGATTTCATCGCGTCCACCGTAGTTAAGGCAAACGTTGAAGACTGAGTTGGTGTTGTTTTTGGTCATCTCAATAGCCTCGTAGCAAACTTTTCTGGTCTGCTCTCTGATACGGCTGAGATCCCCTGAGACAACGACTCTGCCACCGGTCTTCATAATGTAATCGATCTCACGATGGAAGAATTCCTCAAGATAGTCCATGAGATGATCTATCTCGTCTTGTGGACGGTTCCAGTTCTCGGTCGAAAAAGCATAAAAGCTGGCGTACTTGATATTGAACTCACGACAGAGGTCATAGATCTCAATCAAACGACGGCAGGCTTCTTTGTGGCCAAGGTGACGTGGAAGTCCGCGGAGGTTCGCCCAGCGGCCATTTCCATCCATTATGAAAGCTATATGGTTAAGCTTCTTTTTTAAAACAAATTCTTCACTCATTGAGTGAAATTATAGAACGAAATGGGGTTCTAGAAAATACGTAAGGCCGAAAAAAGGAAGAAATTCCTTTCGGCAATCCTTTTCCGAAAAAAGTGCATTAGCCAAGGAATAACGATAAAATAGTCTCACTTATGGAAGAAAACGAAGCCAAAGTCGAAACGGAAACCGTCGAAGAAACCGCAGAAATCGCTGACAAAACCCCCGTGGAATCCAAAAAGATGTCTCCTAAAGAAAAGAAGGCGACATGGATCATCGGATCGATCGGCGTCCTTTTGGTTGCCGCTTTCACGACCGTGCTTATCGCTGGGGCCGTTGAAGATCATAAGAGGTCTCAGAAAACCCCTTACTATACAATCCCATGGAACACTGACCTCGGTGGTTTCTATGATGAGAATGACAAATACATCAGCGGAGGCAATGGCGACTACGTTAAGAAGAAGGATAGCGCTGACAATGAATACGCCCATTTAAGGCAAGTCGGCACTTCTACTAGAGCAAGAACCTTTGTCCTACCGACATACGTGACTATTAAAGAGGACGAAAAAGAGAATAAGTATCAGGTCTTCACGGTCGGAAAAGAGGAAGGAAACATCTTCCATTCCGGAAGCGAAAACATCTCCGCGATATACGCACAATCTCTTTATAAAGAGATAGGAGCCTATTCTTTCTCCAATCTTCCTTCCTTAACCAAGGTTTCTTTGAGAAGCACACCTAAAGGAAAGCAAGAGATCGGGAATCACGCTTTCTATGGCGACGCTCTTCTCTCCGATGTCACTTTAGCTGATAACCTAACCGCTCTTGGAGAATCAGCTTTCGAAGGCTGCACTGCCTTGGAGCAAATTAACCTCTCGGGTTCCTTAACCAAACTCGGTAAGAATGTCTTCAAAGACACTTCGATGCGTTACATCAACTTCAACGGAAACAGAACAGATTGGGATACCGTCACCAAAGAAGAAGGCTGGGATGAAGGCTTGCATGAGTGCTACATCCAGCTTCTCAAAGAAGATCAAAAAGTCCCCTACATCTATATCGAATAGAGCTTGCTTATAACAAAAAATCCCCTGCAATTTCAGGGGATTTTATTGTTTTTGGGAGTTAGATCGTCATGATCTCTTTTTCTTTGGCGGCATAGGCGTCATCGACGGCTTTCATCATATCGGTGACGACTTTCTCGAGATCTTTCTCGACTCTGTCGCGGTAATCGTCTGACATGGAATCATCTTCCTTAATCATGGCGAGATAATCACGTCTGATGTTTCTCATAGCGACCTTAGCTTCCTCGGCAAAGCCTTTGGCTTGCTTGACTGTAGCCTTACGGTTTTCCTCAGTCATGGCTGGGAAGATAAGACGGACGAGGTCCGCTTCAACCTGTGGGTTGATGCCGATGTTCGCGGCGGTGATGGCAGTCGCGACAGCCTTAAGATCCTCGTGGGAATAAGGTTTGACGACGAGCTGTCTTGGCTCTGGTTTGGTGATCGAGCAGATGTCGGTGATGGCAATCTTGTCACCATAGTAGTCGGCCTTGATTCCATTAAGGATGGATGGGTTGGCCTGGGCACTTCTTAATTTGCCGAAGTTGTCGTTAAGGCTTCTGACGGATTTCTCCATCTGTTCCTGCATTTCGTTGACGATTGGATCCATATGTTATTCCTCCGATATGACGCTTCCGACGTCTTCGCCCATAAGAACTCTCATGATGTTCTCTGGGTCTTCCATATTGAATACGTGAATCTTGATTTTGCTTTTCTCTAACTGGGCCACCGCTGTGAGATCCATGACCTGAAGCTGTTTCTCAACGGTCTCCTGGAAGGTGAGCTTTTTGAGAAGCTTCGCATTTGGGTTGGTGCGTGGGTCGGAGTCATAGACACCTTCCACGTTGTTCTTGCCCATAAGGATGGCATCGGCATCGCAATCGAGAGCTTTGAGGGCGGCGTTGCTGTCGGTGGTGAAGAATGGGTTTCCGGTTCCGCCGGCGAAGATGACGACGCAGTTCTTATTGAGATGATGGATGGCTTTTCTGCGGATGTATGGCTCGCAGACCTGTGGGACGTTGATGGCGCTAGCGACTCTCGTGTCGAGGCCTTTCTCCTCACAGGCGCTCTGGATGGCAAGACCATTCATGATGGTGCCAAGCATGCCCATGTAGTCAGCGGTCGAGTGATCGATGCCGACTGTGTCGGCAAGTTTGCCACGCCAGATGTTGCCAGCACCGACGACGATGCCGATCTGGACTCCGGTGTCCGCGACTTTCTTGATCGTTGTGGCGATTCTTTGGAGTTTCGCCCTGTCGTAAATAGAATGATTCTCCTGGTCAGCCAAAGCCTCTCCGGAGAGTTTGATGATTACTCTTTTATATATAGGTTTCATAACGGCTTTATTATACAAAGAAGACGGCTCTTGTTCGACTACTTTTTACAAAGAAAAAAGTCCCCATTTAATGAGGACTTGATTTCTAATCGTTTGAGCGATTATTCAGCAGCGGCTTCGACGCCATCGCCAACCTGGTAACGGGTGAAGGAGATGACTTTGTTGCCCTTCTCGCCAAGAAGCTGGCTGACGGTCTTGGATTCGTCGAGTAACCACTTCTGGAAGGTAAGGCAGCTCTGGGAAAGAACCTTGTCGACTTTGCGCTGAGCGATCTGAGCTTTGACCTGTTCTGGCTTGTTGGCAAGCTTCTCGTCGTTGGCGACTTCGGTCTCAGCAATCTTCTGCTCTCTTTCTCTCTCGGCGGCTGGAACGTCTTCGAGACCAAGATAGAGAGGGTTGTTGGCAGCGATGTGCATAGCCATCTGGTTGGCTAATTCGGCATCCTCTTTCTCAAGGATGACGACGACACCGATCTTTCCACCCATGTGGATGTAGGTGCCAAAGCACTGACCTTCGGCTTTCTTGATGACTTTATAGCGACGGAAGACAAGCTTCTCACCGGTGGCAAGAGCGGTAGCGTCTTGGAGATCCTTAACGCCGGCCTGGGCCTCTTCGATGGTGGCTGGCTCGTTCTTAAGAACGAATTCAGCGGCACCTTCACCGAAGGCGTGGAACTTGTCGGTAGCGCTGACAAAGTCAGTTTCGCAGTTGACCTCGATGATGGCGGCTTTGCCACAACCATCGCAGGTTTTGATGACAGCTAAGCCCTCAGCGGCGGTTCTGTTAGCACGCTTGGCGGCTTTGACGATGCCCTTCTCGCGGAGGACGTCGATGGCTTTTTCGATGTCGTAATCGTTTTCTTCGAGAGCTCTCTTGCAGTCCATCATGCCAGCGCCAGTGCGCTCCTTGAGGGACTTGATAGCTTCAATTTTGCTTTGTTCTGCCATTGTGTTAACTCCTTTATGTTTGACTTAGGCTTTGGCTTCTTCTTTGGCCTCTTCGGCTGGAGCAGCAGCTTCTTCGGCTGGCTTTTCTTCAGCTTTTGGAGCCTCGGCTGCGGCAGCGGCTTTCTCACCGCGTCTGGCGGCGAAACGAGCGGCTCTCTCAGCCTGCATCTTCTTATAACGCTCCTCACGTTCGGCACGCTGGGCACGGATGGCGGCCTTGCGGGCTTCGTTGGCGGCGTCGGCGCTGCGGATGGCATCCTTCATGGTAGCCTCTTCGCCTTCGTCCTTGGTGTAAGCGTATTCGGTGATGCCGCCTTTGGCTTCGACGATGGCATCAGCAAGGGTGCCGATCAAAAGCTTGAGGGCGTTGGATCCATCGTTGTTGGATGGGATTGGGAAATCAACCATCTCTGGATCGTCATTGGTGTCGACGATAGCGAAGGTTGGGATGCCGAGCTTGCGAGCTTCGGCGATGGCGTTGTGCTCAAGGGTTGGATCATCGATGATGATGGCCTGTGGGGCACGGCGCATTTCTTTGACACCTTCGAGGTTACGGGAAAGCTTCTCTAACTCTTTGCGAAGGATGGCGACTTCTTTCTTTGGAAGCTTGTCGAAGGTTCCGTCTTCCTGCATGGCCTCGAGATCCTTAAGTCTCTTGGTACGGCCAAGGATGGTACGGAAGTTGGTGAGGGTTCCGCCTAACCAACGGTTGGAGATGTAGAAGGAACCGCTGACGAGAGCAGCATTGACAACGACTTCTTTGGCGCTGTCTTTGGTGCCGACGAAGAGGACCTTTCCACCTTTTTCGACAATCTCTTTTAACTTCTTGTAAGCGATATTGACCTGCTCAACGGTCTTGGTGAGATCGATGATGTAAATACCGTTTCTGGCGCCGTAGATGAATCTGCCCATCTTTGGGTTCCAACGGCGGGTTTGATGTCCGAAGTGGACACCGGCTTCAAGCAATTTCTTCACGGTGATGATTGGAGCGCTTGGGTCTCTGACAATCTCAGCCATGGTTGGTTCAGCAGCTGGGGCAGCTTGTTCCTCAGCGGCTTCGGCCTCAACGGCCTCAACCTTTTTCATTTCGTCACTCATTCTGTGACCTCCATTTGTTTATGCCTCCCTCACTTCTAGGAGCTGACCACCCAAGACGCTTTTTAAGCTACTTTGCCCGTCTTTGGGAACACGGTGCTCAATCCATGAGGTGTGTATTAGCTTCTCTTTTCAAAGAAAAGCCGAGTTAAAGTATACAAAAAAGGCTCCTTCCTTACAAGGAAGAAGTAAAACTGCCTTGACTAGAAATGTAAAATACCGCGTTTTTGCAGGGGTTATTTGGTTTTTCTTTTCTGTCTAGGGAAGTGCTCAGCGTACTCTTTGAGCATCGCTTTCTTAGAAACGTGGGTGTAGATCTGAGTGGTATCAAGAGACTCGTGACCAAGGAGTTCTTGGATGAGTCGGAGGTCCGCTCCATTATCCAAAAGATGGGTTGCGAAGCTATGTCTCATCTCATGAGGATGGAGGCCATAACGGCAGCCTGTTTTAATCTCGACTTGCTTGAGGATGTATTCAAGGCCTCTTACTGTGAGGTTCTCCCCTTTTCCTGAAAGGAAGAAGGATTCCTGGGACTTGTTGCTCGTTCTCATGGAAGCAAGAACAGGCCTAGATTTCTCAGCGTATTTCTTCATGGCCGCCTCAGCGGTTTTTCCAAAGGGAACGATTCTCTCTTTCTTGCCTTTGCCATAGACCTTGATGGTTCTAGAGCGGTAATCGATTTCCCTCATCTTGATCTTGATGAGTTCGCTGGCTCGGACACCAGAGGCATAAAGGAGTTCGAGTATGGCTTGGTCACGGAGCATGAAATCGTCCGTTCTTTTGGCGTTTTCTTTTAGAAGCTCATTAACTTGTTCGACGGTTAAGGTGTCTGGATAACGGATGCCTTTCTTTGGTGCGGTTACCTGAAGGAATGGGTTAACGACCACATATTGCTGGTGGGCAAGATAATCATAAAAACGACGGAGAGCGGTTATCCTTCTTTGGCAGGATCTCGGAGAGACTCCCCTGCCGAGCTCTTCGCTTAAGAAATTACGGATGTTTACTTTAGTAATTGCATCGAATAAGAGACCCTCTTTGTTGAGGTAAACGAAAAAGGAATCGATGTCCCTTTGGTAGGAATCGAGAGTGTGTTCGCTATAGAGTTTTCCTTTGAGGAAATCTAAGTACTCTTTCTCGACCTTATTCATTGACGCCTCTCCAATAAGATTCTATCTCTTGGAGGGCTTTGGATATAGCCTGTTCGCGTTTTTCTTTGGCGCTATCCGGGACGATGGCCCAGTTGGCGTTCATCGGTTCGAATTTGGAGCTGGCGGCATGGAGGATGTAATCAAGCAAAGATCCGATGACAGAGCATTTTGGGGCCTGGACGAATTCTTTGCCTTCCTCTTTCCTCCATAGGTTGATGGCGGCGATGATGCCGGTGGCTGCGCTTTCGACATAGCCTTCGACACCGGAAAGCTGTCCGGCAATGTAGACGTTCGAAGCGTTTTTCAAAGAAAGGTCCTCATTCAAGGCTTTTGGAGCGTTGATGTATGAGTTCCTGTGCATGAGACCATAACGGAGGAATTCCGCATGTTCTAAACCAGGGATCATTTGGAAGACTCTCTTCTGCTCTGGGTATGTGAGGTTGGTCTGAAAACCAACGAGGTTATAGTAATCGCCGAGCTTGGTGTCTTGTCTAAGCTGAGCGATCGCGTACGCCCTAGGATGTTCTTCGGTCCATAAACCAAAAGGTTTAAGTGGTCCGTGTCTAAGGGTTTCGAAACCACGGCTGGCGATGACTTCGATTGGCAAGCAGCCTTCGAAATAACGAGTATCGAATTTGTGAACCAAAGCTTTCTTGGCATTCACAAGCTCATTAACGAAGTTGGTGTATTCCTCTTTGGAGAAACCGCAGTTGATATAGGCACCATCATCCTGCTCAAATCTGGATTTGAAATAGGCCTTTGTGAAATCGATCGAATCCTTTTTGATGATTGGGGCAGAGGCATCGAAGAAGGAAAGGTTCTTCTCCCCTATCACATCACCTAAAACGTTCATCAGGGATTCGCTCGTAAGAGGGCCCGTTGCGATGATAGTCGGTCCTTTAGGAAGCTCTGTTATTTCCTCTCTATGAAGGACCAAATTCGGAAAAGAGGTAAGTTTTGCTGTGATTTTTGATGCGAAAATGTCACGATCGACCGCTAAAGCGTTGCCGCCAGGGACCCTTGCGATCTCCGCGGCTTCCATGGTAACAGAGTCCATTTTGCGCATCTCTTCTTTGAGAAGACCACAGGCATTATCAAGGCGGTCGCTCTTAAGGGAATTGGAGCAAACGAGTTCGCCGAAAGCGTCTGTTGTATGCGCTCCGTCATCGACTAAAGGACGTCTCTCGTAGAGGTGGACTTTATAACCCTTCTTTAATAAGAAGAAGGCGGCCTCGCTACCAGCAAGACCCGCCCCCACAATAGTTACTTCTTTCATTTCTTCTTCTCGGTCAACCATTCATGGTGACGGCACTTCGGGAAGTTCGTGCAACCAAGGAAATCAACCTTCTTGCCATGTTTAAGGACAAGATGTCCGGTTTTGCACTTCGGGCATGGTTTCACATATTGCTCTGGAGTAGCGGCTTCCTTCTTAGGAGCCTCGCTTCCATCGATGTTTTTGATATAGCGACACTTCGGGAATCCAGAGCAGGCGATGAATTCTTTTCCGCTCTTCTTGTCTTTTCTGATGACAAGAGGCTTGCCGCATTCTGGGCAAAGCTCGCCAGTGAGTTTGGCATTGCTTGGTTCTTTCTGAACATAATGGCAGGTTGGGTAATTGGAACAGGCGATGAAGGTTCCGTAACGGCTCTTCTTGGTAACAAGAGGAGATCCACAATCAGGGCAAACGCCGACAGGCTCTTCGGTAAGAGGGTTGCGTTTGGAAATCTTTTCGCTAGCGACTTCGAGTTCTTTGATGAATGGGCCGTAGAAGCTATTCATGGCATCGAGTTTCTTGAGTTTGCCTTCCTCGATTTCATCGAGTTGGCTTTCCATCTTGGCAGTGTAG
>JAFXWH010000050.1:0-7599 GCA_017542885.1 Bacilli bacterium
ATTGATTTTCTTGCTCGCGTAGTCGATGAGCTTGTAGGTCTCCGCCATAGCGGTCTGGCCTTTCTTCGAAGCCATGAATGCGCGGGCGCCATCTAAAGACGCCATAAGCAACGTGGATGGGGAAGTCGTATTGAGAATGTTCAAGGAAGTCTGAACTTCTTCTTTTCTGAAAAGGTGTTCGTTGAGAAGAAGGACCGAAGATTGAGTTAAGGAGCCAGCGGTCTTGTGGAAGGAAACTGAAGACATATCCGCTCCAGCATCCATAGCAGTCATTGGCTGTCCATCTAAATGGAAATAGAAATGAGCGCCGTGAGCTTCGTCAACAAGAACGGCCATATGGTGTTCATGAGCGTATTCGACAAGCTCTTCAAGTTCACCAACCGCACCGAAATAGGTTGGGTTGATAACAAATATGGCTTTGGCAGATGTGTTTCTGTTGATTGCCTTTTTCCAATCTTCGAGAGTTGGCTGATTAGCGATCTCAAGATCGTTATCAATCTGAGGCATGACATAAACTGGGACAGCGCCGGAAATCGTCAAAGCACTGATAACCGATTTGTGGATGTTACGAGGAAGGATGATCTTCTCCCCTGCTTTGACCGCGGTCATGATCATGGCGATGATGCCACTAGAAGTTCCGTTGATTAAGAAGAAGGCTTCATCAGCATGGCAAGCTTCTGCCATCAGCTGCTCAGCTTCCATAATTACGCCATTAGGTTTGGCGAGGTTATCCATTCCGACAGGAGCGTTGACGTCGCAAAGGAAAACCTGATGTCCTAAAACCTTCGTCGCAGCGTTATCTATGTTGCCCATATGATGGCCAGGGACATCAAAAGGGGAAACGTCTTTCTTAATGTAATTTTCGAGAGCCGTGATAAACGGGGTTTGTTTCTGACCCAATTTCATTGCGCATATATAATACGCACACGTTTCCGCATGTGAAAATATTTTTTGAACCCTCGAGAAACAAAAAAATAACCACACGGATTTCGTGCGGTTTTTGTTAGGGATTTTTCAATTTTTCAAAACCAATTTTTTATGGCCTTGGCAACGCCTGAATCCCAGACTGCGGCGGTTTTGTTCTTAGCGGCTTTTAAGAGAAGCTCATCGCTATTCCCCATCGCGTAGAAGGTTCCGACTTTCTCTAGAAGCGAGATATCCTGGAAGTTGTCGCCAAAACCAACGGACTCTTCTTTCTTGAAGCCGTAGTGTTCCAAGATCTTCTCAACCGGGTTTCCTTTGTAATGCATGGCAGGAACCCAATCGAAAGCGTATTTGAAATACCTGAAGATGATGAGCTCAGGGAACCTCTCTTTGAAGAGATGGTCTTTCTCTTCGCTTGCGAAGACCGTGATGCCCATGCTTGGCTTGCCTTTGTATTCCTCGATAGGAGGAATCTTTTCTACATAGTAGGAATAGTAATGGTTGGCTTCTTCGGTGAGAGGGGCAAGGAGCTTCCTTTCCTTCTCATAAGGAATTTCGCCGCAAATGCCGAGTTCCTTTAGGAAAGCGACTGCTTCATAAGCGGTCTTCGGATCCATATATTGCTCGAAGACGGTTTTGCCTTCAACGACGCCGATAGCACCGCTATTGGCGATGAAGCCATCCCATTCGATTCCGATATCAAGCGCGCCGAAATCCTTAATGGAGTCGTAGTTCCTGGCGGTGCACAAAAAGCATTTCACCCCTCTTCTCTTGAGCTCTTTAATCGCATCCAAAGACTCTTCGTCCCACTTATGGTTCTTATGGTCATAGATGGTCCAATCAATGTCGAAGAAAGCGATTTTGAACATAGAAAAATGATATGGGCTTTTGCTTTAGGCCGCTATAGTTTTATGAAAAATTTAACTTAGTTAAACTTAACGATCTTGTGGCCGATGTGGAAGCCGGCTCTGACAAGAAGGGTTCCGATATAGAGAGGAAGGTTCATGACCCAGATAAGGAAGTGGCGTCTGACCTTTCTATACTGACGTTTGTTGGTAGTCTTGCAGTGTCTGTAGAAATCTTTGAGAGCGGCTTTGGATTCTTTGGTGCCGACATACTTGGCCCACATGACGGACAAGATCATGTTCATGATCAAGTGATGGTAAACGGCTTTATAGGTCGCTTTGTCCTTGATCGAGTAGATGTCGATTGAATCGAAAATGAGCTTTCCATCGAGAAGGAAGTCTTTGTACTTCTTGACGAGATTGGCAGTGGCCATGGACTGTCCGTCTCTGCCAGTGAGGTACTGATAGACGCTCACAGGGACATAACGGATCTCTTTGACGTAAGCCATTGGGGCATAGATGAAATAGTTGTCCTCATAGGAGACGTGTCCTGGGCAATGGACTCCGCTCTCTCTAAGAGTGGAGGTTCTATACATCGTGGTGTGTAAGGTGAGGTTACGGTCATAACGGAACTTCTTGATGCATGACCATGGTCCGCCTTTGGCGGAATCGTAATCTTTGCCTTTGAAAAGGTAGTTGAAGTTGATGGTGGCGTCTTTATTGTCTCTGCCATGCCAATAGGTGTAGTCGGTGAAGTAGAGGTCTGCTTTGCAGTTCTGTTCTTTAACGTCTTTGAGAAGGGCGGCAAAGCCATCGTGATCGACCCAGTCGTCGCTATCGAGGACACGGAAATAGATACCAGTGGCAAGCTCTAAGCCGTGGTTGATGCCTTCACCATGTCCGCCGTTTGGCTGGTGGACAGCTTTGATGAATGGGTGCTCAGCGGCATACTTGTCGGCGATTTCGCCAGTTTTGTCTTTGGAGCCGTCATCGATGATAATGACCTCAACATCCTCTCCGAAAGGAATGAGTGAGTCGACGGCGTAGTGCAAATATTCCTCGCTATTATAAGCAGGAATGCACACGGTTATTAATTTCTGTTTTGTATTCATAAGTGGTGGTCTGGTCTTGCTCAGGGCAAGCCTAGTAATTATACACAATTAAAACTACCTTAAAAGGTAAAGATAGTTATTTGTAGGAATTGTCTAATTTTCGGAGGCTTTTTTAGCAGCGTTTGCTAAGGCTTCGTCGCGAGCTTTCTTTCTTTGCTTTTTGACTTTTCCTTGGCGGAGGAATTCACGGAGACCCTTGAAGAATTTGCCGTTGAACATGGTGATAAGACCACCAAGTTGGCCCCAACCAAGCATGCCGCCAGAAGCGCGGGACATGTTCCTTAATGGGGTGTAGTACAAACCCATTGTCATGGTATCTGCTAAAGATCTGTTTCCAAATGCAGGAAGAATCTTCATGATGGCACGGATGGCCCATTCAAAGAAGCGGCCAAACCAACCTTTCGCGTAGCGAAGGTCGTAAATCGTGGTCTCTGGGGTGACCATGATGCGGTTTTTCTTGATGAAGACGATTGGCTCTTCGATCTTTCTTCCAAGAAGAATCTCAAACTCCTCTTGGTCAACGCGTCTGACCTTACCCTTGAAGTAGGAAGGGAGTTTCTCTTTGTCGTATGGAGCTGGAGCGTTAGTTCCTTCTTGATGGACTTTTCCAGAGAGAGGGAAGGAAGCGCTAGAAGGTCCGACGTATATGTCGTAGTCCCCTGCTTCAACCTCCCACTTATTGGTGAGGACGTTGAAATAACGGAAGGTATATTCGTCGAATGGGATTTTGATTTCTTTGGTCTCGCCTGGCTGAAGTTCAACCTTGGCGAATCCTTTGAGTTCGAAGGCCGGACGGAAGATGGCGCTATCTTTGAGAGCGACATACATCTCAGCGACTTCTTTGCCGGCGATTTCGCCAGTGTTCTTGATTTTGAAAGAGACGCCTTTCTCATCTATGACGAGATCGCTGTATTCGAAGGTGGTGTATGAAAGACCAAAGCCGAATGGGAATCTTGGAGCAATGTCAGCGGTCGAATAGTAACGGTAACCGATGAATGGTCCTTCGCGATATTCGACTAAGCCGTTCTGCCAACCAAACGTCTCAGCGGTTGGGCAATCTTCGTAGGTGTATGGAAGGGTTTCGGAAAGCTTTCCAGATGGGTTGACCTTGCCAGTAAGGATTTCGATCATGGCTCTCGCGCCAGCCTCGCCACCGAGGTACCCGTGGACAAGGGCGTTCACACCATCGACGAACGGGAGTTCAACAGGTGAACCAGCGCTCAAAACGCAGACGATTGGAGTGCCGATTTGACGCAAATTCTCCAGCAAATCCAACTGATTTTTTGGAATTGACATGGTTTTTCTATCAAGTCCTTCGGTCTCGCTATGCTCATCTAAGCCAAGGAAATAGAGAACTACATCGGCCTTTGAAGCGAGGGCGCAAGCCTTCTTCGCTAAGCCTTTGCTCTTCTTGCCGTATCTCTTGAATCCAGGTTCATAACCAACAAAGTTGATACCGGATCCTTCTTCTTTGGCGACCTCAAGAGCAGACTCAACCTTGATTGGGTTGACGATGCTTGATCCTGCACCTTGGTAACGTGGCTTATCAGCAAAGTCACCGATGATGGCGACCTTAGCTTCTGGTTTGAGAGGGAGGATATCTCCTTCGTTCTTTAAAAGAACGACAGATTCTCTAGCAACTTCGAGAGCGGCTTGATGGTTGGCCTCTTTGTCGGTCTCTGGTTTCTTGTCTTTGAGGTTTTTGTTCGTATAAAGAGCTAAGTCGATAATGCGGTCGATAGCCTCATCAATGTATTTCTCATCTAAGGTTCCGTCCTTGACGGCGTTAAAGACATCGTCGTTGGTCTCGCCGCCTGTGGAAGGCATTTCAACCTCGTTGGACGCCTTGAGGCCGAGAATACGATCGTTCTCTCCGCCCCAGTCGGTGATGATGAGTCCTTTGTATCCCCAATCCTTGCGGAGGATGTCGAGGAGAAGATGTTCGTTCTCGTTGGCGTAGGTGCCATTAAGCTTGTTGTAAGAAGACATGATGCTCTTGGCTTTGCCTTCTTTGATGGCAATTTCAAAACCTGTGAGATAAATCTCACGGAGGGTTCTCTCATCGACGATGGAGTTGGAGGCCATCCTCTTGATTTCTTGGTTGTTGGCGGCAAAGTGCTTTGGACATGCGCTGATGCCGTTTTCCTGAACGCCGGCGATGTAGTTGGCGGCCATCTTGCCAGCGAGATATGGGTCCTCTGCGAAGTATTCGAAGTTACGTCCGCAAAGAGGGTTTCTCTTCATATTGAGAGCAGGAGCGAGAAGAACGCTGACATCGTTTGTGGCAGCTTCTTCGCCGATGGTCTTGCCCATTAAATGGGCCATCTCAACATTCCAGGTATTCGCAGTGGTCGCGCTGGATGGGAAACATGTAGCAGGGATTGAAGGATTAAGGCCAAGGTTATCTGCTTCGCTGGCTTGTTTCCTTAAGCCAGTAGGCCCGTCAGAGAAGAACATCGAAGGCAAATCGATGCTTGGCAAATCCATGGTTTGCCAGAAGTCTTTGCCGCTAAGTAAAGCGACCTTTTCCTCAAGGGAAAGTTTGGAGATCAAGTCTTTGTGTTTGAGGGCCATATCCTACTCCTTCAAATATTTGTTAGGCTAAGCCTAATGCTTTAAGTTTGTCGAACATCTCTTTGGCGGCGATGATGCAATCGTCCATGTCGTAATACTTGTAGACGGCAAGCCTTCCTAGGAAGAAGGTCTTTGGCTCAAGCTTGGCCGAGAGTTCTTTGTATGCGGCAGCGAGGGAATTGTTCTTTTCGTCGTTGATTGGGTAGCAAGGAATCTTGCCTTCCTCGAAAGTGTCTGGGTACTCGAAGGTCACGAGGGTCGAATGGTGGTTCTTGCAGAACGGATCAAAGGCCTTGTGCTCAGCGCAGCGGGTGTATGGCTGGTCGTGAGTGGTGAAGTTGATGACTGGGTTGTTCTGATAACGGTCCATCTGCATCCATTGATTGTCGAAACGAAGAGATCTGTATTCGAGCTTTCCAAGCTTGAAGGAGAAGTATTCGTCAAGGCGTCCGGTGTAGATGACGTGGTCCGCCATCGCATCCCATTTTTCCTTGTCTTCGAAGTAATCCACGCCGGTTTTGACGTCGATTTCTTTCAAAAGGTTCTCAACCCACTTGGAGTAACCGCCGACTGGAAGTCCCTGCCAGGTGTCGTTGAAATAGTCGTTGTTGTACTCAAATCTGAGAGGCAAGCGTTTGATGATGCTGGCAGGAAGCTCTTTGCAATCTCTGCCCCACTGCTTCTCGGTGTAGCCTTTGATGAGCTTCTCATAGATCGTGCGTCCAACGAGTTTGATGGCTTGCTCTTCGAGGTTCTTTGGTTCATCGATATGTTCCTTCTCAACCTCTTCGGCAATCTTGGCCTTGGCTTCTTCGGCGGTTGTGACGCCCCAAAGCTCATGGAAGGTGTTCATGTTGAAAGGCATGTGGTAGAACTCGCCATGGCAGTTGGCGATAGGCGAGTTGATGAACGGATAAACCTCAACGTTCTTGTTGAACATATCCCAGGCGAATTTGTCTGATGTATGGAAAATGTGCGGTCCGTAGGTGTGGACGATGATGCCATCTTGGATGGCGGTTGAAATATTGCCGCCGACGTCGTCGCGTTTCTCTAAAACGAGGACCTTTTTTCCGGCGTTCTTAAGTAAGTTGGCGATGGTTGAGCCAGATAGGCCGCTGCCAACAATCAAGTAATCGTAATGCATAAGCACTCCTATTCAGTCTGCTATATTCTACCTTAGTAGAAACCAAAAGTGCTACAATACCGTAGGTAAATTTTATGACGAAAAACGAAATTATCCGTGAGGCCTTAACAAAAGAAGGCGCCGATGCTTGGGTCATCGTTGATTATGAGAACAGAAACAAGACCTTAGTCGAGTTCCTTGGAAACAGAATGCTTACGAGGAAGATCTTCCTTGTTTTCCCTCGCGATAAGAAGCCGTTCATAATCTGCCATTCAATCGACACCGTTTTCCTTAGGGACGAAGAGATCTCCAAGAACTTCGACCTCAAGGTCTACCATACCTGGCAAGAAATGCTCGACATCGAGAAGAAAGAGTTCACCGAATACAAGAAGGTCCTTATGGACATCTCTGAGTTTGGCCTTCTCCCAAGAATCTCCTTGGCCGACTATGGCTCAGTCGAGTTCGTTAAGAGCCTTGGCATCGAAGTCGCCTCAAGCGGCAACCTCCTCCAGAGATTCAGCGCCTTATATAGCGATAGAGCCTATGAGCTCCAGCTTCTTGCCAACAAGAAAACCCTCATGATCAAAGACGAGGCCTTCGCCAAAATCAAAGAGCTCATTCTTAAGAACGGCGAAACCAGCGAATACGAAATCCAGAAATTCATCTGCGATAGATTCCACAAAGAAGGCATGGTCTATGACGACCCTGCTATCGTCGCGATCGGCAAGAACGCAAGCGACCCTCATTACGGCCCAAGCGAAGAAGTCTCCTCCCCAATCAGAAAAGGCGATTTGGTCCTTATCGATATGTGGGCGAAAATGGACGACCCTGAAGGCGTCTATGCCGACATCACCTGGATGGGCTATGTCGGAGAAGAAGTCCCAGAGGTGTACGCCAAGAGGTTCGAGATCTTGAAGAAAGCCATCGAGGCCGATTTCGAGTTCCTCAAAAACGAGCTTCCTAAGAGAGCGGTCGCTGGCTATGAAGTCGACCAAATCTCAAGAGATTACATAAAAGAAGC
>JAFXWH010000051.1:0-14742 GCA_017542885.1 Bacilli bacterium
GTTAACGATCGCAACCAGCTTTCTATCGCTGCGAAGATCATCCAGAAGCGTATTAATAAGGCCCACATGGTCGCTGGCGTCTCAATTGAGGACCCAGACAACACTTATATTGCCCCAACCGTTAAAATCGGCCAGGACACCACGATTGCTCCAGGAAGCTACATCATGGGTAACACCGTGATTGGCGAAGAATCCTTGATTGGTCCAAACACCACCCTCCAAGATGCCAAAGTTGGCAACCATGCTAAGGTCGTTATGAGCAGCGTTTCCAACGCCGAGATCAAAGACAGCGAGGAAATTGGCCCGTTCGCCAACGTTAAGTAATCCCAAAAAAAACGAATTTTGCCTCCGAAAACGGAGGCTTTTCTTTATCTTTATAAAGCGTTACAATGTATATACAAAAGCGTTACAACGAAATTTAACGAAAATGCCGAAGACAACTCTGAATTTAAGAATAGATAGCAATATCAAAAAACAAGCTGAAAAGGTTGTTGATGAACTTGGTATTTCGATGTCTGCTGCAATCATCCTTTATCTCAAGGCGATCGTCCGCGAAAACGGCATCCCTTTCGATATGAGGGTTAAGAAACCAGAACCGGTGGAAGCGTCAAAACCAAAAGCCAAGAAGAAACCTAAGAACGATTTCGATGAGGATGAGTTTGAGCTTCCTGGCAGCGATTCTATTCGTGCAGCCATTGATAAACTCTGATTCCTCTAGTAAAACGCCTCTAGAAACACCCCAAATTCAACGATTTGATAAAGGTCCCGCAATTGTTCGAGGCCTTTTCCTTTTGCGCGCGTAAAGGGCCTAAAAACGGCAATAAAAAAGCAGGCGGTATTTCACGCCTGCGATTTTATCGTTTTAACAGCGATTATTTCTTGCTGTGGGTGATGCTGGCCTGAGCAGCAGCGAGTCTAGCAAGTGGGACACGGAATGGTGAGCAGCTGACATAGTCGAGACCGACCTCATCATAGAACATGATGGAAGCTGGATCGCCACCGGTTTCACCGCAGACACCGAGCAAGAGGTCTGGGCGGGTAGCACGGCCACGTTCAACGGCAATCTTAACGAGTTCGCCGACACCGTTGACATCGATGGTCTGGAATGGGTCAAATTCGTAGATCTTGCGGTTGTAGTAGTATGGCAAGAACTGACCGGCATCATCACGGGAGAAGCCCATGGTGAGCTGGGTTAAGTCGTTGGTTCCGAAGGAGAAGAACTCTGCCTCTTTGGCAAGGTCCCCGGCGCGGAGGGCGCCCCTTGGGATTTCGATCATGGTACCAACGTGGTAGACAAGTTTGGTGTTGGCTTTAGCCATCTCAGCTTCGACGGCTTCGACGACAACGCTCTTGGCCCACTCGTATTCTTTGAGTTCGCCAGCGAGAGGGATCATGATTTCTGGCTCAACTTCGTGGCCAAGTTCCTTGCTGGCCTTGATGGCAGCCTGGACGATGGCGCGGGCGAGCATGGCGTAGATCTCTGGGTAAGCAACGCAGAGACGGACACCACGGAAGCCCATCATTGGGTTGGCCTGGTGGAGCTGTTCGATTCTCTCCTTGACCTTCTTCTCGGTGACACCGAGCTTTTCGGCGATGTCTTTGATGTTGGCTTCGTCGTTGGCTTCTGGTAAGAACTCGTGGAGAGGCGGGTCAAGTAAACGGATGTTAACGTTGGTATCTGGGTTAGCAAGATACATCTGGTAGAAGTCGTCAGCGATGAATGGACGGATTCTCTCGAGAGCGGCTTCACGCTGTTCGGTGGTGTCAGAAAGAATCATGGATCTCATGTTGAGGATTCTGTCTGGAGCGAAGAACATACGTTCGGTTCTGCAAAGACCAATGCCTTCGGCACCGAATCTACGGGCGTTGTGGGCATCTTCTGGGGTGTTGCAGTTGGCACGGACCTTTAAGCGACGATATTTGTCAGCCCAAGCCATTAAGCGACCGAAGTCGCCACCGAGGTTGGCTGGAACCATCTTGATT
This sequence comes from Bacilli bacterium, assembly GCA_017542885.1. Lineage (GTDB taxonomy): Bacteria > Bacillota_I > Bacilli_A > RFN20 > CAG-826 > UBA4951. Next base: position 1,984 of record JAFXWH010000051.1, read on the forward strand.
TCGCCTTCGTAGACGAGACCAGTGGAACCGTTGACGGAAAGGATATCGCCTTCGTGGAAGACGCGATCGCCAACTTTGACGACCTTGGCTTCTTCGTCGACGATGATTTCGGTAGCTCCGGCGACGCAGCACTTACCCATGGAACGGGCGACGACTGCGGCGTGGGAGGTCATGCCTCCGCGGGCGGTAAGGATAGCTTCGGAGTTGACCATACCGATGATGTCTTCTGGGGAAGTCTCGGCACGGACAAGGACAACCTTCTTGCCAGCATCGTGCTGGGCTTTGCATTCTTCAGCGCTGAAGACGATGGCACCAGTGCCAGCGCCTGGGGAAGCTGGAAGACCGTGGATAACGGCGTCATGCTTCTTGAGGTCAGCTTCGTCGAAGGTTGGGTGGAGTAAGTCGTTGAGCTGTTTTGGCTCGACGCGGAGAACGGCTTCTTTCTCGTCGATGAGACCTTCATCAACTAAATCGCAAGCGATTTTGAGAGCGGCTCTAGCAGTTCTCTTGCCGTTACGGGCCTGGAGGAAGAAGAGCTTGCCTTTCTCGATGGTGTATTCCATATCCTGCATATCGTGGAAGTAGTTTTCCATGCGGGTGATGGTAGCCATGAATTCTTTGTAAACTTCTGGCATTCTCTTCTCGAGCTCGTCGATGTGAAGAGGGGTGCGAACACCAGCGACGACGTCTTCGCCCTGGGCGTTTGGTAAGAATTCAGCGTAGATTTTCTTTTCGCCGGTGGATGGGGAACGGGAGAAAGCGACACCAGTGCCGCTGTCTTCGCCCATGTTACCGAAGACCATGCTCTGAACGTTGACGGCGGTGCCCCATTCATATGGGATGCCGTTCATCTGACGGTAAACGTTAGCACGTGGGTTGTCCCAGCTACGGAAGACGGCAGCGACTGCCTCTTTGAGCTGAACATATGGATCGGTTGGGAATTCTTCACCGAAGACGGATTTGTAGTACTCTTTGTACTTGGCAACTAAGCCTTTGAGCTGCTCGGCGGTGACTTCGGTATCGAGTTTGTAACCGTTGTCCTCTTTAAGCTTGTCGAGCATCTTGTCCATTTCAGTCCTTGGGTGGCCTTTGGCGATGTTGGTGAACATCAAGATGAAACGGCGGTAGCTATCGTAAGCGAAACGCTCATTGCTGGTAGCTTTGACCATGGCTTCAACGGTTTCATCGTTCAAACCTAAGTTGAGAATGGTATCCATCATGCCTGGCATCGAGGTACGAGCGCCAGAACGGACAGAAACGAGTAACGGCATTCCTTTGCCGCCGAACTCTTTTCCGGTAAGTTTTTCAACTTCGTGGAGATGGGCCACGACGTCATTCCACACGTAATCAGGAATCTGTTTTCCGGATTTGTAGTAGAGGTTGCAAGCTTCGGTCGAGATTGTGAAACCGGCTGGGATGTTGACGCCAGCGGCTGTCATCTCGGCAAGACCAAAGCCTTTTCCGCCAAGGATTTCCTTGCCGAGCTTCTGCTCGTGGGCTTCCTTGAAGGAGAATACATATTTTTTGTCTGCCATATTGTCCTCCTATTGACAATCTTTAGGGTGATTAAAGCGCCCTAACGCGAAATATCATACCACCACGACATTCTTCTTTAAAGAAGAACACAAAAAGGCAAGGGTTCATCGACATAGAAGCGCGTATAATTTGTGCGTATGAAACGTAAAGAGAGAAAGTTCGGCCCCGAGTATTTTGGGCCTATCGCGCACCGCGGACTACATAACGCGAGCCTCACGGAAAACGGTCTCAAAGCTTTTGAGAACGCGATCAAAAACGACCTCCCTTTTGAACTAGATATTCATGTCACCAAAGACAACCAACTTATCGTTTGCCATGATGACGACCTTAAACGCACGACAGGCAAAGAGGGCGTCATCGAGGAACTCACCCTTGCCGAGATCAAAGAGGGCTATCGTCTCTTAGATGGAGAAGAAGTTCCAACTTTTCAGGAGGTCCTCGACCTCAACAAGGAGCAAAAGTTGATTGTCGTTGAACTCAAAGTTCATCAGAACAACTACAAGCCTTTAGCGAAAGCCGCTAAGAAAGCCCTCGAGCAAATCAAAGACAGAAACAAAATCGTCATCATCTCCTTCGACCCAAGAGCCTTGTTCATGATGAAGAGCAGCGGTTTCCCAACCGGTCTTCTTATCTGCAAGGAGTATTACTGGGTCTGGAAGTGGAAGTGGCTTTTCGACTCCGTTGATATTGAGGAATGCCTCCTCACGAAACCAGAGGTCAGGAAATATCACAAGAAGCACATCCTTAATACCTGGACCGTTGAAGACCCTGAGCACATGAAGGAAAACAAAGCCTTGGCGGACGCTCAAACATTCCAGCTGATAGAGCCGGAGCTTGTTAAAGAAACAATGGCAAAATAAAACGCGTTGGAACAAAACCAGCGCGTTTTTGTTAAGGATTTTTTGGTTTTTTTACTTGTTTGGAGTGTAGGTCGCTTCGATACCTTCTCTCTTGCTGAGATAGCGCCAGAGAATCTGCATGATGACGTGGTCGAAGGTCATATGGAGGTCTTCGGCAACCTGGATATCGTTCACGGGAGCGTGCAAATGATAATCGGCGATCTTGGCTAACTTGCCTCCATCATAGCCAGTTACGGAAAGGATCTCTGCGCCAACCTTTTTGGCGTATTCGGCAGCCTTCATGATGTTCTTGGAGTTGCCGCTTCCGGAGATGGCTAAGACCAAGTCTTCTTTCTTGAGTCTGTTCTCAAGCTGATAGTAGAAGAGGTCATCGAAGGTGGTGTCGTTAGCGATGGCGGTCATAATCGGAACGTTGTCATTGAGACAAACGAATTTGAATCTCTTCTCTAACTTGGAGCAGATGCCTTTGTTGAAATCGCAAACCATATGTGAAGCGGTGGCGGCGCTGCCTCCGTTTCCGAAAACATAGATTGTTGACTGGTCGTCGTAATGTTTGACGAGAGCGTTCATCGCTTTGTTCATCTCGTCTTTGTCTAACTTCTTAATGGTCTCGATTTCGAGTTCGTAGTATTTCTCGATGTCGTTTTTGAAATCAATCATGGTCGTCCCTTTCTAAGGTCAATATAAGATTAACCGCTTCGGTTAAAGAATGGCACACAAAATCAGGCTTTGCATCTTTGAAGCGTATTGGAGGATTTGGAGTCGTATCCAAGAAGATCGTTCTGCAACCGCCGTTGATTCCGGTTTGTATGTCCCTATCCGTATCTCCGATAAACCAACTCTTTTTGAGGTCGATGTTGAACCTTGCTTCGGCTTTCTTGAGAAGGCCAATTTTTGGTTTTCGACAATCGCAGTCGATTTTGAATTCAGGAACCTCACCTTCGAAGCCTTTGTCTGGGTGATGAGGACAGAAGTAGAGGGCATCAAGATAGGCTCCGCCTTTTCCAAGGAGTGTTTCCATCTTGTTGTGAATGTTTTTGAGCTCTTCAAGCGTCGTGTCGCCGCGAGCGATAACGGGCTGGTTGGTGACACAGATCGCAAGGTATTTGGAAGAGTTGATTTTTTGGATTGCTGAGGCGGCATCTTCTACGAGCTCCAATTCATCCGTTTTGGTGACCAAACCATTGTATTTGTTGATGGTTCCGTCCCTATCCAAAAAGATGCATTTTTGCGGATTTGCAAGGGATTTGCCATGGATAATGCCGTTTTTGAGGTCGTTTTCGACTGAATAGAACCTATCTGGTGTGCCACAGTCTTTGACATATTCGCTAGATCTATAGGCGTACGCTTTACCCTCTTCGACGAAGTGTTTTAAGACGACTTTCTCGAAGTCGATTTTGGTTGGTTCGGCAACATAATCCAGGACTTCTTTCGAGCAGACATAAAGTCCAGCGTTCGTAAGATTCTCATAGTAGTAATCACGGACGTTGTTCTTGCTATCGATTTTGATGATTTTCTCGTCTTCGTTTGGAACGAGAAGATCGCTGTCGAATGGGTGTGAATTTGGATGGGCAAAAGCGGTTAAAGCAGAACCCTTTTCCTTGTGGAAACGGTGGAATCTCATCCAATCGACATCAAGCATCAAATCACCAAAGCAAAGGATGAAATCATCTTTGATGATGTCTCTTGCGAAATATAAGCCTCCAGCAGTTCCTAAAGGCGACTCTTCTTCGATGTAAGAGATGCTGACACCGAACTTCTTTCCATCACCAAAATAATCGGAAATCGCTTTTCCGTTTTTTGAAATGATGACAAGAAAATCGTGGATACCGCTTTTCTTGAGGCTTTCAAGCTGCCATTCAAGAATCGGCTTACCGCATATCTCGACCATTACCTTTGGTAAATCGCCAGTAATGGTTTTAAGTCTAGTGCCTGCTCCGCCTGCTTGGATTACTGCGTACATCGTTACTCCATGAAGATGATCGAGCATCCGGCCTGATCAAGCTCGAAAGGCATTTCTTTGAGGTTCGACAAAGCTTTTCTGACGGCTTCTTTCTTCTCGTCGGAATTGACGTAGAAGAGGAGGAATCCGCCTCCGCCAGCACCGAGGAGTTTGCCTCCGCTTGCGCCAGCTTTCATGGCCTTTTCATATGCTTCATCGATGAGAGGGTTGGTGATTCCGTTAGCCAAAGACTTCTTGAGCTCCCAGCCTTCTTTGAGGATTGGACCAAGAGCGTCGACGTTATTGTTTTCGAACTCCGCCTTAAGGCGCTTTGTCATTTCGCAAAGCTTCTTGGTGGCTTCGATCTTGTCTTCGTCGGTCGCAAGATTCTTGGTTTCTTTGGCGAGGATGTTGTTCGCGTCACGGACTTCACCGGTATAGAACATCATGAGGTTCTTTTCGAGTTTCTCGAAAGACTCTTTCTTCATGATAATCGGTTCGACTTTGACGAATCCGTCAGGGCAGAATTCGTAATAACGAAGACCGCCGAATGCGGCAGCGAACTGATCCTGTTTTCCGATTGGGTTTCCGAGCTCGTTGATCTCGATCTCGCAAGCTCTCTTGGCAACCTTGTAGGTTGAAACGGCTTCTTCGTTCCAGGTGTACATGAGCTTCAGAAGGGCGACGGTGAAAGAGGAAGATGATCCAAGACCGGTTCCCGAGGGGATGTCGGCCATCGAAGTGATTTCGATACCTTTGTTACCGAAGTCTTTGAGAACCTGTTTGAAAATGCGGTGATCGATTTTTTCGACATCGTCGACTATCTCGGTTTTCGAATATTTGAGAGTGATTGATTCTTTGTTGAACGCAGGGTTGATGGCGAGGTAGCAGTACTTCCTGATGGTGGTGGAAATAACGCAGCCGCCGTATTTCTCGTAGAAAGAAGGAATGTCGCTTCCGCCTCCGCAGAAGCTAACCCTGAAAGGGGCGCGTGAGATGATCATGGTTCGTTGATCCTTTCTGAAAGCCTAAACATTTTACCACTTAAAAGTGGTCTTTCGTGCTAAAATCTTCGAGACGGAGAATTAATATGAACGAACCCCTGATTTTGACGATGGACTTTGGGACACAAAGTGTCCGTGTCGCCCTTTTCGACAAACGCGGTTACATGGTAGCCATGAAGAAAAAGGATTACGACCAGCCATACTTTTCCCTTCAACCAAACTGGGCTGAGAAAGAGCCTTATGAGTACTACCAAGATCTTTGCCTTTGCACCAAAGAGCTCGCTAGAGAAAACCCATCCTCGATGAAGAACATCAAGGGCATTACGCTTACCTGCTTCCGTGATACAGCTGTCCTCCTTGATCAGCACATGAAGGTCATCAGACCAAGCGTTCTTTGGCTTGATCAGAGGAACGCAAAATGTGAAAAACCCCTGCCAAAACTGGCTCAATTTCTTTTTAAGCTCGTCGGAAAGACGGATACGATCAACTTCAACAGACGCAGATGCGTGGCCAACTGGATCCAAGAAAACGAACCAGAGAATTGGTCCAAAGTCGTTAAATACGTTCCTGTTTCCTCCTACATGCATTTCCTTCTCACAGGAGAACTCAAAGACTGCGCTTCAAACTGTGCGGGACACTACCCAATCGATTTCAAAAAGAAGCAGTGGTACAAGAAACCTGAGAAACACCTCACCGGTCAGATCTTTGGCTTAACAAGAGACCTCCTTCCAGAACTCGTCGGCGAAGGCGAGATCATCGGGAGAATCAACAAAAAGGCTGCAGAAGATACCGGCATCCCAGAAGCAACGATTGTTTATGCTGCTGGCTCGGACAAATCCTGCGAAACCCTTGGCATGGGCGTTATCGATGAAACCCTTGGCGCACTTAGCTATGGCACAGCCTCCTCAATTGAAACGACTACCGCAAAATACCACGAATCAGAACCTTTCCTTCCTGGCTACCCAGCAGCAGCAAAAGGTTTCTACAACATGGACATTCAGGTCTACCGCGGATATTGGATGATCGAATGGTTCATGAAAGAGATTGCCGGTAGAAAAGGCAAAGAGGACCCAAAGAGCATCACTTATTTCAACGAACATCTAAAAGATGTGCCTGCTGGATGCGATGGCCTTGTCCTTCAGCCGTATTGGGGCCCTGGACTTTCCCGTCCATTAGCTAAAGGTGCGATCGTCGGCTTCAGCGATTCAACCACGACCGAGCACATCTATCGTTCCATCATCGAAGGCATCGCCTATGCTTTGCGTGAAGGTATTGAACACTTTGAAAAAGTGCTCAAACACAAGATTCCTGAGTTAAGGGTTTCTGGTGGTGGTTCTGTGAGCGATGAGATCTGCCAAATCACTGCTGACGTATTTGGCAAACCAGTCAGCAGAGTTCAGACCAAAGAGAGTTCCTCTCTTGGTGCCGCCATCGCTGGCTTCTGTGCGATTGGTCAATACCATTCTGTTGCCGAAGCGGTCAAAGAGATGGTCCGTGTCAGAGACACCTTCTATCCGAATAAGGAAAACGCCAAGGTCTACGATTACCTTTATAAAGAAGCCTATTTGAAAATGTATCCTGGCTTAGCAAAAACCTACGCCAAGATCAAGCGTTTCAATAATGGTGAGATAAAGAAATAAATTACTTACGAATGAATTCGTAGAGAGCGCCCGACTTGATCTCGCGCTCTTTTTCTTTAGCGGAGATGAGTCTTGTGAGGGTGCCCGTAACGAGGTCTAAGAAGAGGCGAGCTTTGGCCTCAACGTCGCACTCAAGGATCTCGCCGGATTCGATGGCTTGCTTAAGCAAGGTGACAAGGGTCTTGAATGGGCTTTCGCCATTAAGGGTCTTAACGGCGGTGTATGTCATATAGTCGCGTGATGCGTTTGTTTTAAGGAAATAAAGGCGAATCTTATCCGCGCCATAGAACTTCTCATAATAGTCGCAGATGAGTTTAAGACCACCCAAGCCACCAGCTTGAAGAGCGGCGTTCCTTGGGAAAATGGTTTCGTTATAGTCTTCTCTCTGGAGTTCGAAAAGACCATTGAAGATGTCTTCTTTCTTCTCGAAGTAGTGGTACACCAAACCATGGGAGCATGCGCTTTCGATCGAAATTGCGTCAATTGTAACTTCGTCAAAGCCCTTGGTTGCGAAAAGCTTTAGAGTCTTGAGTAAGATTTTCGTCCTTCTCTTATCTCTGATAATCGCGTTTTGCTGAGGTGTCCTTGGCATAAAAATCTCCAGTTGATGGAATTCTATGATATTTCAATCTGGAACACTGTCAATGAAAAATATTACAAATTATTTGCTAATTGGCTCGCTCTCTTCCTTTTGAGGCGCCTCGGATTGCTTCTTAAGAGCCACTTTAGAAAGGAAGAAGAATAAGACGGCGAAACCGACTAAGAGGACGCCGCCAAGCACCCATTCCCACGGTTGGACGAGGGTGTATTTCCAAACGAGTTCGTCGTTGATCATGCTTTGGTTGACATACATCGAGACAAGCGAACCAAGGATGAAACCGAAGACGGCGAGATAGGTCGCGTCATGGTGCTTCGCAAGAAGGTTCTTCATGAGCTTGCTTGTGAGGATAAAACCGGCGAGGATGCCGAGGAGGAGAGATAAGGTGAGGAAGATTCCGCTGACGAGCCTGTCGGAATTATGGAAGATCGAATTGGCGCCAACATAGATGTGGACGCATGGGTCGTATAAGCCAGCAACGAAGAGAAGCATGGCTCCGCTGATGCCTGGGATGATGCAAGCCATGGCAGCGATGAATCCTGCAACGAAGACGCCGATGTAAACCCACCATTCTCCGGCAACGAAAGCAGCTTCGAAATTGCCCCAGCTGTTGAGCTTAGCAACTGCGCTCAAAATTCCAATACCTGCAGCAAAAACCGCACCGATTACCACAATGAGGATAGGTTTGAAGGTGATTTTGACACCTTTGATTTCTTTAGTGATGACTGGCAAGGAGCCAATAATTAGACCAGCGAAAAGGGAGATGATCGCAAATGGGGCATAGTCTAATCCGTAGTTAACGCCAAGCATGCAAATGATGGCGGACATGACCGCTCCGATGCCAATCGGAATAAGAGAGACCAAACTCTTTTTGAATTCTTTTCTGAGGTTTGCGATTCCGCCTATAAGGCGATCATAAATACCAACAATCAAAGCCATGGTTCCCGCGCTGACGCCAGGAATCATGCCTAGTCCAAGGGAGCCTCCCTTGAGGACATCTAAAAACCAGTTCTTAATTTTCATTCTTCAATAATAGCTTCTTCGTTTCCTTTTATCCAACAAACCGTGATAAACTTTCATAGTTATGAAAACCCTTGTACTTTATCAAAGCAAAACTGGCAACACCGAGAAGTATGCCAACGACATCGCCAAGAGAGTGGGCGCCGATATCTTCCCTCTCAAACGCTTTAAGGCGAAGAAATTAGCCGAATATGACACCATCGTTTTCGGTGGTTGGGTCAAAGCTGGAAAGATCCAAGGAATCGACGATTTCCTTTCCAACTGGGATCTCATGAAAGACAAAGACGTCATTATTTTCAGCGTCGGTATGAGCATGGCCACCAAAGAGACCAGAGCCAATATGATTGAGACCAACGTTCTCTACGACTACCATATGCGTTACTATCAATTCAGAGGCTCATTCGATTTCAACAAACTCGGCCCAATTGAGAAATTCATGATGAAGAAGGCTGTCGACACGATTGCCAAGAACCCAGAAATGAATGCCGACCAAGCCGTTTTAGCGACCATCATCGACACCCCAATCGAATTCTACGACCAGGAGAAAGTCGACCGCGTCGTCTCCGTTATCGAAACCTTAGCCTTGGAGAAGAAGTCATGAGACTATTCGTTGGATTAGGAAACCCAGGCAGACAATACGAAGGCACCCGTCACAACATGGGGTATATGGCCGTCGATAAGTTCATGGAATTAGTCCATGCCGATTTCGACCGCCCCGGATTCAAAGGCGTTTATGGAATCGTCAAGAATCCAGACTTAGCTGAACCAATCATCGTTCTCAAACCAGAAACCTTTATGAACCTTTCTGGCGAGAGCGTCGTCGAATGCGCTTCCTTCTACAAAATTGATGTCGAAGACATTGTTGTCGTCTATGACGACATGGCCATTGCCGAAGGACAGATCAGACTTCGTCTTGATGGTTCTAGCGGTGGACACAAAGGCATCCAGAACATCATCGACAAGCTCGGAACCGAGAAGATCAAGAGAATCAGAATCGGCATCGGAGAACCTCAATTCGACTCCATTGATTTCGTCCTTGGAAAACCAAGCGCCGAAAGCATGCCTCTTATTGAGGAAGCGACCGATAACGCGGCGAAAGCTTTGCTTGATATCGAGCGTCGTGGCTTCCAATTTGCCATGACGAGATATAATTCGATTAAGAAGAAAGAAGAGAAATAGGAGGTACTTACGGATTTATTTGAACGCCTAAAGGCACTCGATTTGACCGCCCCCCTCTCGAGCCGAAGGGGTCGTTTTGTCGTGGACGACACCATAGGTGCAGCTCTTCTTATCGCCTCTCTCTACAAGGAGAAAAAGGGCAATTATTCAATCGTTGCCAAGAACTTATACAGCGCTCAAAAGATCTATGAGTTCTTGCTTAACTTCTTCCCCGAGGAGAAATTGATCTTCTTCCCAGCAGATGAGCTTTTAAGGGCTGAAGCCCTTTCCTCTTCCAAAGAGCTTATGGCCCAAAGGCTTTATGCGATGGAGCAATGCCTCGAAGCCAAAGACTCGATCCTTATCGTTCACCCGTCCTCAGCAATGAGGTTCCTTCCAAACGCCGAAGAATTCGGCAAACGCGTTTTCCATTTCAAGGTAGGTGAGAGATATAACCTCGACGACCTTAGAAAGACGTTGACCGAGATGGGTTACCACAGGGTCAACAAAATCGACCAAACCCTTCAGTTCGCTTCACGCGGCGACATTCTTGATATCTTCTCCGTCAACTATCCGAACCCGATCAGAATCGAATTTTTTGACGACGAGATCGAATCGATAAAAAACTTCTCAATTTCCACGCAATTATCGACAAATCCCCTACAAAACGCGGTTATTTTGCCTGCAACGGATGTGTTTTTATCCGACGCTCAGATAGAGTCGTTCAAGGAAAGAATCGCAGCTGTTTTGTCTAGCGACAGCAAGCATCTTTCGGCATCTGCTTTTGAGACTTTGGAGAGCAACGTTTCAAGGGATATCGACAACATCGTTGATAGGGTCTACAGCCCTCAACTCTATAAATACTTTGGCTTTGCTCTCAATGAGAACTCGAACATCTTCTCTTACTTCAAACCAGCCCTCACCTATGTTGCGGACAAGGACGCTTTCGAAGATTCTTGTGAGTCTTTGGCGAGCGAAGCCCATAGCTACTACTCCGAACTTCATGACAGTTTAAGAATCCCAACCCACCTTGAAGAATACATCCCGCTCGACAACGTTCTTCCAACCAAAGGCGTTAAGTACGGAAGCAAGTTCGCGATGGACCCAGACGACTTCAATTTCTTGGTCAGGCATATCGTTTCAGCAGGAACCGGAATCGCTTCAATGGTTTCGACGATACAGTCCTACGTGAACACCAACGAAAAGGTGATTATTGCTCTTGATCAGCCTCAGCAAATCGAGACATTAAAGTCGTTCTTGGATGATGAAAAAGTCGAATACGAGGATACAAAAGGGTTTGAGTTGCCTAAAGGCAAATTAGGAATCAGCAAAGCGTCACTAAATGAAGGTTTTGAGATTCCTGCAATCGGTGTCGCGGTTATTTCTTCGGCAGAACTCTATGGCAAGAAAACAGCGACCACTCGTTTCACCTCAAGATTCATCGACGCGACGATTCTTAAGAGCTATGACGACTTACGTCCAGGTGACTATGTCGTTCACGAATATAACGGCATCGGTCAGTTCCTCGAAGTAACAACGATGGAACAAGAAGGCGCCCACAGAGATTATTTGAAGATCGCTTACGCAAACAACGAGACCCTTTATGTTCCTTTGGAACAATTCCGTTTAGTCAGAAAGTATTCAGCACGAGAAGGCGCAGCTCCTCGTTTGTCTCACCTTTTCAGCGGAGACTGGGAAAAGAAGAAAGCCCACATCAAGGAAAGGGTCAACGATTTGGCCGACAGACTCCTTGCTCTATATGGCTCGAGAGCGAAGAAAGAAGGCTTTGCCTTCCCTAAAGACGAAGAGCTTCAGAAGAGCTTTGAAATGGAGTTCCCATACGCTTTAACCCCAGACCAACAGAGGTCGGTTGATGAAATCAAATCCGACATGGAGAAGCCAGAGATTATGGATCGACTCCTCTGCGGAGACGTTGGCTTTGGCAAAACCGAGATTGCTTTCCGCGCCGCCTTCAAAGCCATATCAGCCCATAAACAAGTTGCTCTTCTTTGCCCAACAACCCTTCTTGCAAGACAGCACTATGAAGTCGCTCTTCAGAGGTTTGCGAGATACGGAATCAGAATCGCTGTTTTGTCTCGTTTGGTGCCACCCGCAACCCAAAAAGAAGTCATTTCTGCCGTGGAAAATGGAAAAATTGACTTCGTTATCGGCACCCATAGACTCCTTTCGAAAGAGATTGTTTTCAAGGACCTTGGCCTTTTGATTGTCGACGAGGAACAACGTTTCGGCGTTGAGCAAAAAGAGAAGATCAAGGAGCTCAAAGACACGGTCGATGTCCTTTCCTTGTCGGCTACACCAATTCCACGTACTTTGCAGATGTCGCTCACAGGACTTCGCCCTCTTTCGCAAATTAACACGCCTCCGATGAACCGCATGCCGATCCAGACATACGTCACGCCATACAAGGAAGAGGTCATCATCGAACTCATCCAGAGAGAGCTTGGAAGACACGGCCAGGTTTTCTATGTCTACAACAAAGTCTCGTCTATCTACGCCAAGGCGAACGAGATTTCTCGTTCTCTCCCTTCTGCCAGAATCGGTGTTATCCACGGAAAGATGGAAAAGGAAGAGGTCGAAGATGTCATGCAGAAATACTATGATGGCGAACTCGACATCCTTGTCTGCACATCAATCGTCGAAAACGGAATCGATGTTCCTAACGCCAACATGATCATCGTTGAGGAAGCCGACCACTTTGGCCTTTCTCAGCTCTACCAAATCAAGGGACGTGTTGGCAGGGGAGACAGAATCGCCTATGCCTACCTCACCTACAAGCCTCACAAGAGCATGAGGGAAGACGCTGTTAAGAGACTCAAAGCCATCCAGGAGTTCACCGAACTTGGAAGCGGATATAAAATCGCCCAGCGTGATCTTATGATCAGAGGCGCTGGCGACATCCTTGGCCCTGAGCAAGCGGGATTCATCGACACAATCGGTTTGGATCTCTATCTCAAGATGCTCAGTGAGACCATCGAGGAGA
>JAFXWH010000052.1:0-2825 GCA_017542885.1 Bacilli bacterium
TTCTTCATATCCTCAGCAGGGATACGCTTGAAGAAGTAGATGTCGGCAAGGGTGAGCTTGATCCACATCTTCTCCTCTTCGGTGAGACCTTCGATCTTGGCTTCCTCGACAAGGTGCGTGAAAAGCAAGTGATGGCGAAGCTCACATCCGACAAGTCCAGCGACAGATCCTCTCAAAGGACGGATGGATTGATCGGCTTGGAAAAGCTTCCTGAGAGCCTCGTTGAACTGGACATCATTCACAAGGATGTCGTTCAAGACCTTTTGGGCTAAATCAAATTCTTGCATGTCTTTCCTCCCAAATTAATGTTGGTGTTTATGTCCATGGTGACAATGACATTCACCATCGTGACAACAATCTTCATCCTTCTTGGCGTCTAAGGCTTCGAGTTCTTCCTCGTGGCCCGCGAAGACATCGCCAAGATAGATCTGTTCCTCATCGTCGATGTCGAGTTCGGCATGGTCGAGAGGGTTCGCTTCATCGCCATATTCTTCCTCGTCATCGTAAGGCATCGCTTCTTCGGCGAGGTTGCTTCTTTCGATATAGCGAGGGTAGCTTTCATTAACGTGTTCGTAGTGGTGTTCCTCTTCGAAATAGGAGAAGGTCACACTGAGGTTAATTGTGAAATCCGTGAAGGTTTTGATGAGATAATCGACGACTTTGCTCTCAAGAACAGCGTACTTCTTTGGGGCACGGACGATGATTTCCGTTTGCCAGGAAGTCTGCTCGACGCCTTTATGGAAAATCATGCTGTTTGGGGAGTAGAAGACGATCTCCTCCTCATCGCATTCGAAAAGGCTCGCTAAATTTTCAGTGTTCTTCCTTGAGTAGGTGCCGACGACGAACTGGTCAAGGCCTAAGACAGAGATGACAATCATATAATTCCTCTAATAGGAGGAAATTATAACATGGAAATAGTCCAAAGGGTTATTCCAAATCGATTAATAATCGAGAGGATCGACGTTTACGGAGATGTCTACACCGGCTAAAGAGGAGAATCTTTGGAGCAATTGCCTGAGATATGAATCGATGCTTTCCCTCTTCTTGAACTTGAGGAGAAGAACGCGTTTATGCTTGCCGTTGTTCATTGAGTAGAACGGCGTGATTGGTCCTAAAACATTGAGATTCTCTATTCCTAAACCAAGGATCTCTTTCTTGAAATCCATTGAGGACTCCACCGCTTTCTCTTCTTTAGAAGAGGAGAACTCGAGAAGGATGCAGTTCCAGTATGGAGGATACTCGGTGATTCTTCTTTGCTGCATCTCACGGAGGTAGAACGCGCCATAGTCTTGTGACGCGCCGTTTTTGATCGCGTAATGGTCTGGGTTGTAGGTTTGGATCATGGCTTCCCCTACCCTCTTGGAACGGCCGCTTCTACCAACCGCCTGAGCGATGAGCTGGAAGGTTCTTTCTGAGGCACGGTAAGTTGGTAAACTTAAACCGATATCGGCAAGGACGACTGCGGAGAGGGTGACATTAGGGAAATCGTGTCCCTTTGCGATCATCTGGGTTCCGACTAAGATATCGTATTTTCCATCTTTGAATTCGTGGAGGATTTTCTCGACGTTTTTGGAGACTTTCCCGATGTCGCTGTCCATGCGGGCCACTCTCGCTTCAGGGAAAAGATCCTGGAGTTCTTTGACGACTCTTTCAGTGCCATAGCCCACTCTTCTTAGACGTGTATTGCCACAGCTTGGGCAGTGCTCTGGGTATTTCTCGACGAAGCCACAGTGATGGCACTTAAGCATCGAGTCTTCTTGGTGGAAAGTGAGGTTGCCACCGCAGTTAGGGCAAGTGAAAATATGTCCGCATTTTGGACATTCGATTCCTGTCCAATAGCCACGTCTATTGATGAGCAAAAGAGCCTGCTCGCCTTTATCGAGTTTCTCTTTAATTTTGGCTATGAGAGGAGCGCTCAGTTTCTCTGAATTCTTGCTGAAAACCTTGCGGTCTCTGAGGTCGATTATCTCGGTGTGAGGCAAAGCCTTTTCGTTGATGCGGTGAGGCATTGAGGCATATCCATAGACGCCTTTATCGGCTCTCGCTTTCGATTCGAGGGTTGGGGTTGCGCTTCCTAAAAGGACTTTGCAGCCTTCGATCTCGCCTCTCATGATGGCGACTTCCCTGGCGTGGTAATACGGAGAGTTGTCTTGTTTATATGATTCGACATGTTCCTCATCAAGTATGATGAGGCCGATGTTCTTTAATGGAGCAAAGACCGCACTTCTGGCACCGACGACGATAGAGGCATCTCCCCTAGCGATACGTCTATATTCGTCATATCTTTCAGCTGGGGTGAGCTCACTATGAAGGATGGCGACCTTTGGTCCGAATCTGCGGCTGAAATATTCCACCATCGCTGGGGTGAGGTTGATCTCTGGCACAAGCATGAGTACGGATTTGCCTTCCTCAAGGACCTTCTCGCTTAAGCGAAGATAGACTTCGGTCTTTCCTGAACCGGTCACGCCTTCAAGGAGAACGACTCCTTTGTCGCTGTTTCTGATATCGTCAAAAGCCTTCCTTTGCTCTAAGGACATCTCATGAGGTTCTTCTCTTTCCTCGGGTCTAATATGGAATCTCTCTTTTTCTTTGAGGATGATCTTCACTCGACCTTTCTCAAGAAGCTTTTTGAGGATGGCAATGCTTCCGCACTCCTTCTTGAGAATTGGGGTGTTTGAAGCTATAAGCCTCAGCATCTCAATCTGTTTATCAGTGAGATCGTTTTCATCATTTTTGACTAGTTCGACCCACTGCTCATATGCTATCTTTGGTCCACGTAATGCAGAGGTTTTTGGAGAGAGCGATAATGGCAACATCGCCTGCAA
>JAFXWH010000053.1:0-5439 GCA_017542885.1 Bacilli bacterium
ATGACCCTCATGAAGAAAAAAGTGGCGGAACCGCTTTCATAATTTTGCCGTATTTCCTTTGGAAAAAAGGTGATATAGTTTAGGTAACCTGTCGAGCACATAAGTCATTGTCGCTTTTGAGAGGCTTATTTCTATGCACAATTACAACTCACCAGTGAACGTTTTCGCCCTCGGCGGATTAGGAGAAGTAGGTAAAAATACCTACTGCTTTGAGACTGAGCGCTCAATCATTTTGGTTGATGCCGGCGTCCGTTTCCCTGAGTCGAATCTCCCAGGCGTTGACTACGTCATCCCTGACTATACTTACCTTAGAAACAACCGTAACAAGATAAAGGCCTTATTCATCACCCACGGCCACGAAGACCATATCGGCGGCATTCCTTTCCTTATCAGAAGCGTCTATATCCCTGTGATCTACGCGCCAAGACTTGCCGCTGCTTTGATCAGACACAAACTCGAGGACGCCCGCATCCGCGAGGAAGTCAAAATCGTCGAGTACGATAGTGACACCGTGGTCCCAATCGGTGATGACTTTAAGGTCTCTTTCTTTAGAGTCACCCACTCCATCCCGGATAGTTATGGCATCTGCATCGATACCAAGCAGGGAAGAATCATCGAGTCCGGCGACTTCAAAGTCGACCTCACCCCTGTCGGACCTCAATTTGAGATCGCTAAATTAGCCAAACTCGGACAAGAAGGCGTCGACCTCCTTATGGCCGATTCCACGAACGCCGAGATTGAGGGTTACACCCCATCCGAGAAGAACGTCCGTTCTGGTGTTGAAGAGGTCTTCGATCAGGCTAATGCCCGTATCATCGTCTCAACCTTCTCTAGCAACATCAACCGTATCCAGCAAGTCGTCGAAGCGGCTGTGAGCCACGGCAGGAAGATCTGCATCCTTGGCAGAAGCATGGAAAACACCATGACCATCGCCCGCAAGTACGGCTATATCAAAGTACCTGATTCATCAATCATCTCAGATGACATGGTCCGTTCCTACAAATCGAACGAGATCTGCATCATCTGCACAGGCTCCCAAGGCGAATCCATGGCGGCTTTGTCGAGGATTTCGCGCGGAGAACATAAGAATATCCGTATTATCCCAGGCGACACCATCGTCTTCTCTAGCAACGCTATTCCAGGCAACGGAGCCCTCGTTGACAGACTCGTCAATGACCTTGTCAAACAAGGCGCTGACGTCAAACAGAATTCCCTCGCCTTCTCTCTCCATAGCTCAGGCCACCCATCCCGCCAGGAACTCCGTCTCATGCAGCGCTTAGTCAACCCTAAGTACTTCATGCCAGTCCATGGCGAGTACCGCATGCTTAAGCTCCATGGTGATATCGCGATCGATATGGGTCTTCCGAAAGACCACGTCTTTGTCTGCGACAATGGCGATATGGTCACCCTTGAGAACCATAAGGTCACCAGAGGCGGCCACGCCCAAGCTGAAGCCGTCTATATCGATGGCAATGACATCGACGGACTTTCTGCGAACGTCATGCGCGACAGAGCCCAGCTCAAGAACGACGGCATGATCGCCGTTCTCGTCTCCATCGATTCAAAGAAGAATCAGCTTTTGACCAAACCTATCGTATACGCCCGCGGCTTCTTCGAAGGAGGCAGCGACGCCCACATCATCAGACACGCTCAGATGGCGGCCGAAGAATCCCTTAGGAACGTCATGAGCAAGAAGGCCACCTATAACGAGATCAAGACCTCGCTCAAGAACTCCGTGGCCCACTACATCTACCGCAAGACTGAGCGTAACCCAATGATCATCCCGCTCATCATGAGCGTCAGCGACAACAACTAAGATGCTTATCCTTGCAAGCGCATCACCAAGAAGACGTGAGCTTTTAAAGAAACTCGTGTCTTCTTTTGTTGTTATACCTCCTGATATCGACGAAAGAGCCCTTGACCCAGTCATGGGTTCCGCGAATCTCAGCCACGAAGTGGCTAGGATCAAGGCCTACTCCGTTTTCGCAACGCATCCAGATGATGAAGTCCTTAGCTGCGACACAGTTGTTGTCTGCGAGGGCGAAGTCTTGGAGAAACCAAAGGATATGAAAGATGCTATGAGCATGCTTAGAAAACAAAGTGGTAAGTCCACAAAGGTTCTTTCTTCATACACCTACATCTCAAAAGACAAAGAGATCAGCAGAACGGTTTGCTCAGAGGTTCTATTCAATCCTCTCTCTGAAGCGGAAATCATTGAGTACATAGAAAAATTCCAGCCCTTTGATAAGGCTGGAAGCTATGGCATTCAGGACGATTACCCTTTGATCAATAGAATCGAAGGTTCCTATTACAACGTGATGGGCC
Organism: Bacilli bacterium; assembly: GCA_017542885.1. Lineage (GTDB taxonomy): Bacteria > Bacillota_I > Bacilli_A > RFN20 > CAG-826 > UBA4951. Next base: position 2,326 of record JAFXWH010000053.1, read on the forward strand.
TTCCTGTAGAGGATTTAGCCGAGCACGTCTTTAAGCGTTGAAGATCTTCTCGTAGACCTCTTCGGCGTTATCCTTAACCACAAGAGTGAGCTTATCGCTCTTCTCAATGAAGCCAGTGACACCGGCTTCTTTTATTTTCTCTTTGTCGATTTTGGAATAGTCCTTTAAGTGGACGATGATTCTCGATCCTTCTCTAGAGGAATCGATGTAATTGTCTTCTCCTCCAAGAGCCTCGAAATACTCGGATTTGGAAGCGATTGGGAGTGATTTGACACGCTTTTTGCCAAGGATTTTGACTAAAACAATGCAAATAACGGCAAGAACTAATAGGGATATGGCAATGATGCTAATTATAAGGACCGCATCGTCATTGAATGAGAGAAGTGTTTTTAGCATGGAGAAAGTATACCACAACAGAGGGGTGCTAAAATAACGTAGACAAACAAATACTTGGTATTTTGAGTTAATAGGGAAAGGAGGCGTTCCGATGAAACAGAAAACTCTAAGCGTACTCGTCTTGTCGGCAGGACTTCTTCTTTCCTCATGCGGAGACATTACAGGTAGCTCCGCCCCTTCTACTTACACCCCACCTTCCACAAGCGTTGAGGCTAGCGAACGCGGCTCAATCTCCACACCTACTTCCGACAGCGTGGACGAAAGTATTGAGAGAAAGATCATCCTCAAAGACAATGGCACGACATTCATTGGCTCTGGCATCTCCGTCCAAGACAATACGGTCATTATTTATAAACCTGGCTCATACACAGTCTCAGGTACTCTTACCAATGGCTCAATCTACGTCAGCCTTGAAGAAGAAAATGAAGTTGAGCTCATTCTTAATGGCGTCTCTATCACTCAAAGCGGCAATAACACCCTTGCCCCAATCTACGGCGCCAATAAAACCAAACTCAAGATTAAGAAATACAAAGGCACCACTTCCACCATCACCGATAACAGAATCGCTATCTCCGACGATGCTGAGGACAGCGCGGCCATCTTCTCGAACAAGAAACTGAGTATCGTTGGCGCAGGCACGCTTAACGTTATCGGTAATCTCAAGAACGGCGTCGCTTCCGATACCAAGATCGCTGCCAAGAACGGCACCCTCTCGATCAAAGCCGCCAACACCGGCATGAAAGCCCATAAATCCATCGTCCTAGGTGACCCAACAGACGAAGGAACGATCACAATCGAGTCTACAAATAACGATGGCGTCAACGTCGAAAAAAGAGACGATGATACCTTCGAAGAAGGCGATGTCCAGGGTGTCCAGATCAGAAAAGGTACCTACACCATCACCTCCAAAGACAAAGGCATCAAATCCGATTATGACGTTGAGATCATCGATGGTTCTTTAAACATCACCTCAACTGGTGACGACGGCATCAATGCCGACAATGACGTTTACGTCAAAGGCGGAACAACCACGATCAAAGCCAAAGACGATGGCATCCACGCTGATAACAAATTAGCCATCAGCGGAGGAACCAATACCGTCGCTCAATCATACGAAGGCTTCGAAGGTCTTGAAGTCGAAATCTCTGGCGGAACCAACACCGCTTTCGCAAGCGATGATGGCATCAATGCCGGAGGAGGATCCGATACCTCTAGCAACGAAAGCCCATGGGGACCTCCAGGAGGCGGATCTGCAAGCGATTCCTCAGCCATCCTTACCATCTCTGGCGGAACCAACTACATCCAGTGCACTGGCGATGGCGTTGACTCGAATGGCAACCTCTATGTCACTGGCGGAATCACCGTTGTCAATCAGTCTGGAAACGGAAACGGCCCTCTCGACTATGGCGAAAGAGGCGAGTTCAAGCAGTCTGGCGGCACTTTGGTGGCCTATGGATCTAACGACATGCTCGTCACTTCTAGTGGCACCCAGTATTCATTCCTTGGCTCATACGCTTCTGGTTGCAGCACAAATTCCTATTTGGCTTTAGCCAATGGCGGATACACCTGGCTTGTCAAACCACAAAGCAGCACCGCTTATTCGCTATATATCTCCAGCAACGAGTTCGTAGATGGTTCAATGGTGTTCTCCTATGTCAGTAGCGCAAACCCAACCAACGAAATCCTTAGAGGCTTATACAAAGAATCTGGCTCAGTATCTGGCACACAGATTGCCGGAGGAACCTGGAGCAGCTCTAACGTCAATATCAGGTCCACCACCTCAGGAGGAGGCGGCGGAGGCCCAGGTGGAGGCGGAGGCCATAGATAATCTCCCCAAGGTCAGCATTCGCTGGCCTTTCTTTTTGCTATAATTGTCCCATGAGCGATTTAATCGAAATCGAAGCCAAAGCCTTAATCACGAAAGAGGACTATGAGAAGCTAGCCTCTCTTTTCAAAGAGAATAAGTCCTATATCCAAATCAACTACTACATCGACACTAAGAACTGCGACCTCAGGAAGAAGGGTCTTTCACTTCGCGTCCGTTTCAAAGACAAGAAGTTTGAGATGACCGTCAAGGTCCCTAGGGTTGAAGGCCATATTGAGAAGAACGTCTACATCACCGAAGACGAATTCGAAGGCATAAATGGGCAAACCTCATTCCCTAAAAACGAGATAAAGAAATACATTGAGGACGAGGGAATCGATACCTCAGCCCTCTATATCAAAACCGTTCTGACAACCAAGAGAATCGATGCCGAATACGAAGGCGGAGAGCTTGCCATAGACCTCAACACCTACTCTGGCATAACCGATTATGAGGTTGAGCTAGAACACAAAGATATGGCCACCGCGGAGATGTATCTTAGGAAACTATTCGAAGAAAACAATATCCCTCTTAAGTTCAACGAAAAGAGCAAGATCAGAAGAGCTTTAGAGGCTATTGGAGAATAAAAAAGCGCCAAATTGCTGGCGCTTTTTAATTATTTGAAGTACTTTTCCTCATCGACTAAGCACTGCTTGTCTTTTGGATCGATGTTCATACGGTCCGTACCAACTGGACATGTTGGGAACTTCGGACACCACTCGCCGCAGAGGAGATCGGCGTATCTTCTGGCTCTAGGGATGAAGGTGCGGATTTCCTCTTCGTTATATCCAACCTGGACTCTTCTGTCGTCGACGATGATCGGACGGCGGAGAACGGAAGGATTGTTTTTGATG
>JAFXWH010000054.1:0-4069 GCA_017542885.1 Bacilli bacterium
AGGCTTCAAATGACAAACCGTTGACCAAGGAACCATCGCCGATTACAGGAACAATGTAAAAGTCCTCTTTCTTAATGTCTCTCGCAATGGCAAAACCTTCAGCGGCCGAAAGTGAGGTCGAAGAATGACCTGACTCATAGCAATCGTATTCAGATTCGTCCATGCGCATGAAACCTGAGACACCATCTTTGGAATTGAGGTTTTCTAAACTGCGACCAGTAAGGATCTTATGTGTGTAAGACTGATGTGAAACATCGAGAATGAGCTTATCCTTCGGGAAATCAAAGTTACGATGCAAGGCAACCGTAAGTTCGACAACACCTAGATTCGAGCTAAGATGTCCGCCAAATTCGGATGTTGCGCGGATGATTTCCTGTCTGATATCCTCGCAGAGCAACTTCAAAGATTCGCGGTTAAGGGTTTTAACCACGCTTGGGTCCTTGATGGATTTTATGTTGATGTGCTCTACCTTCTTGGACATGTTCGAATAACTTAAAAACTACTAATATTATCCTATTTCGTTATTGTTTATCTTTGATAACTTGGATTTTGGTCTCTGCTTCATCCAAAGACTTCTGAAGATCTTTGATAAGGGCGTTACCCTCTTCATAAAGCTTCATGGCGTCCTCTAGGGAAAGCGTCGTATTCTCCACTTTCTCAACGATCTCGTTAAGACGAGTGAGCTTTTCTTCGAAAGTCTTTTCCGTTTTCTTTTCCATAGATTACTCCTTAGACGTGACTTTAGACGTTATCGCGCCATCTTTCAATACGCTTTTTAGCGTGTCGCCTTCTGCTATTTGGTTTATTGATGTGATGACATTCCCCTTTTCATCGGTCGTCATCGAATAGCCTCTGTTAATTACATTACGCGGGTTAAGCGCGTTGAGCTTCGAGGATAGAGATTCAACCTGGCTCTTATTCTTTTCAAGAATGTGGCCAAGTGAAACACTTAAGCGTTTGGATAGTTGCTGAACTTCTTCCTTAGCTTTCGCGTAATTCGATGAAGGATTTTTGAAGAATGGTCTGGCACTTAAATTATTAAGGAGATCCTTTTTCTTTGAAAAGATGTTTTTGATAGCAGTATCCAAGGCATCCTCTGCACCTAGTAATGCCGCTCTAATCTCAGCCTGATCCGGTGTTGCGGCTTCCGCTGCGCCTGTTGGCGTACTGACTCTCAAATCCGAGACGTAATCAATTAATGCTGTGTCAATTTCATGGCCGACCGCTGAGATACACGGAATCTTACAAGTATAGAGTTCTCTAGCAAGCGTTTCGTCATTAAACGCGCTAAGGTCCTCATTTGAGCCGCCGCCGCGTGCGATGATTAAAATATCGATTTCAGTCGTTTCCGCTCTCCTGAGGGCCTTTAAGAGCTCTTTTGGGGCATCCTTGCCTTGGACGAGCGATGGAAAAACGAGAATATCGCATAATGGCCAACGTCTAGAGATGTTTTTAATGAGATCGGCCTCTGCTGCGCTCTGGTCCCCTACTATGAGACCAATGCTTCTTGGGAATTCAGGGATAGGTTGTTTATGCGAAACATCAAACAAGCCTTCAGCCTGGAGTTTCTTTTTCAAGGCTTCTAAAGCGAGCAATGCTGCGCCTTGTCCGAATTTCTCGAGTGTTTTGATTGTGAAGTTATAGCGGCCTCTGCCGACATAAACGCTAACCGAGCCTAGGGCTATCACCTCATCACCATCCTTTGGTTCAAACGGGAGATACAGGTAGTTGTCTCTCCAAACGACGCATGAAATGACACTTTTCTTCTCATCGATGAGGTCGAAGAAATAACCGGAGCTGTATCCTTTCCAGTTACTAATCTCCCCTTTAACGTAAACGTTATGTAATTCCTCATCTCCATCGATCTTCGATTTTATGAGGGTGTTAAGCGCTGTTACGCTGAAATATTGATTTCGTTCCATTAGGCCAAGACCTTATCCAGAATCGCATTAACGAATTTATAGTCGTTATCGCTCAGATATTTCTTAGCCAACTCAACAGAGACGTTGATGATGATGGCTTTATCTGTTTTCTCGACGCTGTAATAAGACTGGCAATATGCAAGCAAAAGCAAAGCTTGCTCGAGAAGGTTAAGACGATCGAACGTCCACTTTCTCATGTTCTTCTCAAAAATCGGGATGATCTCTTGATAGTGTTTGACCATGGCCAAAACCATCTCTTTAACAAAAAAGTCACTATCCGCAAAAGATTTTTCAGTTAAGCCGCTGACGATATCCTCAATCGGAGCTGGAAGCTTCGCCGCAGAGTAAGTCAGAACGTCATAAATCGCGAAAAGTGCGATGTCATGGGCTTTGTTGCGAGATAGTGTTTTTTCCATAAAGATCAAGCCTCCTGAAATTAAGGCTACTAAGTTTATCACATCCAACGGAAAGAGAAAGAGGGAACAAAAAGGGCGCCACCACTTTTTTGGGAGCGCCCTAATTACATACGTAATCCTTTTGGTTAACTAGGCCTTTTTGACCTTTTTGGAAGCCTTGGCCGGCTTTTCCTTCGAGACGCGAATCTCAACGGAGACAGGAACGGTCTCGCACATCATCGAGATGCTGTTGGCGACTTCTTCCTGAATGCTTGCGCAGAGGGCGGCAATCGCGGTGACTTTATCGCCCACCACAACATCCAACATTAAATCCACGCGGCCATCCTTCTTGAAGAAGGCTTTGACCGGGCGAACGGCTGAGATGATGTTGCCAAGACGAGTAAGAGCCTCACCGTAGTTATTTATCTTAACGTGCTGAAGGTTGTTGCTCGCGATGGTGACGATGTTCTCGAAAGCTTTTCTCGAGATGCCCATCTTGCCGGAATGCTGGTAGTTGTTGAGATAGTAGAAATCGCTCATATGCTTATTTTACTGAAAAGGTCGATGCAAAGGAAGTATTAGGCAATAAGTTCGGCAATCTTGGCAGCCACTTTCTCAGCGGTGAAGCCACAGACATCCATGACCTGCTCTGCTGGGGCGCTGTAACCGAAGCCATCCTGAGAGATGACGTTGTCGGCGTACTTATACCAGGAGAGGCCGCTTAACATCTCGATGGCAACACGCTTGGCTTTTGGCAAGGTGATGATGGCGTCTTTCTTGGCCTGTGGGAGCTTATCGAAACGCTCGCAGCTTGGCATGGAGATGACGCTGGCCTTGATTCCTTTCTCTTTGAGAAGGGCGGCAGCATCAAGGGCAAGACCGACTTCACTGCCGGTAGCGATGAGCTCAAGATCGGCTTTCTCTTCCTTCTTGGCGACATAGGCACCATTGGCAACGTTCTCAAGAGAAGATTTCTCGAGGTTGCGGAGGTTCTGACGGGAAAGGATGAGGCAGACTGGGTGATCCTTGGTTTCAAGGGCTAAACGCCAAGCAGCAAAGCACTCTCTGGTGTCGGCTGGACGAAGAACCTCGACGCCTGGGATGCTTCTAAGAGCGACAAGCTGCTCGATTGGTTCGTGGGTTGGGCCATCTTCGCCAACGGCGATGGAGTCGTGGGAGAAGAGATAAATGGCCGGTAAATGCTGGATAGCGCTCATACGGATGGCGTTCTTCATATAGTCGCTGAAGACTAAGAAGCAGCCAACATAGGTGGTCAAACCACCGTGGAGCAACATACCGTTCTGGGCAGCGGCCATGGCGAATTCACGGATGCCCCAGTTGATGTTCTTGGCACTGCGGTGCTCAGCATCGAAGCCTGGATCTCCTGGGATGGCGGTCTTGACGCTGGAGGCGACGTCAGCACTTCCACCAAAGGTGAATGGAATGTTGGCGGCGATTTCAACGAGCATACGGCCACTGGAATTACGGGTGGCTTCTGGTTTCTCGGCGACGGATGGATCGGCAAACTTGAAGGCTTTGACGTCACGCTTGAAGGCGGCTTCGAAGACCTTTGAATCCTCTGGATGAGCTTTGCCATAGGCAGCATAGGCGGCCTGATATTCGGCATAGGCTTTGGCACCACGCTTGCCGAAGTTCTCATCGAGCTCAGCGTAGGTGGATTCTGGAACGGTGAATGGAGGGAAGTCGAAGCCAAGAGCTTTCTTGGTGGCGTTTCCGAGTTCCTCTCCTAAA
>JAFXWH010000055.1:0-16529 GCA_017542885.1 Bacilli bacterium
ATCCTCAAAGGTAATAGTCCAATTTAGCTTAGCGGCCCAGATAAGGGTCATAGTTAAGCCCATGACTACAGCGACCGTACCTGTTACGTAGAAGATGTTAAGAGTTGAGCGTTTGATTTCGCTCTTTGGTCTATTGAACTTTTTGGCTTCGTCCTGAAGACCTTCGGCATAGTTGGCAATGCCGACGCTCGTGACTCTGACATAGAACTTTCCTGAGACAACGACGGTTCCAGAAAGAACCTTATCGCCAGGCACCTTATTGATCTTCTCAGCTTCGCCGGTAACCAACGACTCGTCAATTGAGGCTGACCCTTCAATTAAGACACCGTCGGTGGCAATTTGGTCTCCAGTCTTATAAATAACGATGTCGTGGAGGACGATCTGCTCGGTTTCGATGTCTATTTCTTCTCCGTTTCTCACACAGCGGATTTTCTGGTCGGTGATAAGCTTTAGCTTATCAACAGCAAGCCTAGCTCTAACGTCAGAGATGATTCCAATAACAATGTTGCTAGCGACAGGGATCAAGAAAAGGAAGTTCGAATAAGGCAGCTTAGCGTTCGCCATCAAAATAGCGATGATGATGTAGATGAAATTGAAAAAGGTGAAGACGTTGTCAGCAAGGATCTGCCAAATGGACTTTGTGACCTTCTTTTGCGTCTTGTTAACGAAGCCTTGTTTCTTTCTAAGCTCAACTTCTTCGGTTGAAAGACCCTCAGTCGGGCCCTTCTCTATGTATTCCGCTTTCTGAATTAAATTAATTAATTCATCTCTTCTTTTGGACATAGCCTTGAAAGTATAACATTAAAAAGCACGCTTTTTATCGGTTTTTATCAACAATTTTTTGTCAAAGTACAAAAAGCTAGAAATGGTCGCAACAAAAAGAACTATTTTCTTTTTGAAGCGAAGAAGCTCTTTAAGAGAGCGTCACATTCATCTTTCAATATGTCTCCATATACGAGAGGTCTCTCGCGGCTGCATGGGGAATCGAAGACGAAATAGTTCGATACAATCGCGCCATCTTTCTCGTCTCTAGATCCAAAAACAACCTTAGAAAGGCGGCTTTGAAGAATTGCTCCAGAGCACATAAGACATGGCTCTAAAGTAACGTATAAGGTCGCGCCATCGAGTCTCCAATTACCTAAAGTCTTTTCGGCATCTCTGATAGCCTCGATTTCGGCATGAGAAGATATATCAAATTTGGATTCGCGCTTATTAAAGCCTTGGCCGATGATCTTGTCGTTTAGGACAACAATCGCGCCAACAGGGATTTCCCCAGCAATTCCCGCCTCTTTTGCGAGTTCGAGGGCTTTTTGCATGTAATCCAAATCAGTCATATAAGAGAATAAAACCACCGCACAGGGGACCCTGACTTATGGCTGCTACCTTCCGGTCCTGACCAGGTTCGAGAGGCTCTCCTCGCGATGGCTCATATATTATATGGAACGTTAAGGATATAAAAAAGAGGGACCTTTCAAGGCCCCTCGTTTTGTTTCGTTCTTATTTCTTGATTGGTTTGAGAACGGATATGCCGCCCATGAATGGACGGAGAACTTCAGGGATGATGACGGAACCGTCAGCCTGCTGCATCTGTTCAAGGAGAGCTGGGAAGATACGGGATGTCGCTAAGCCAGAACCGTTGAGGGTGTGGCAGAAGTGCATCTTGCCTTCCTTATCCTTATATCTGATCATGCCGCGTCTGGCCTGATAATCTCTGGCGTTAGAAACGCTTGAGACTTCCTTATAGATCTTCATGGATGGGATCCAGACTTCGATGTCATAGGTTCTGGCCATGGAGTGGGAGCAATCGCCAGCGGCGAGTTTATCAAGCTGGTAGCAAAGGCCAAGACCTTCGACTAAAGCCTGGGCTTTCTTAACGAGCTCATCGAAGGCGGCATCAGAGCCATCATCGGTGGTGTATTGGACCATTTCAACTTTGTTGAACTGGTAGCCACGAATCATACCTCTTTCCTCGGTACGATAGGAACCGGCTTCCTTACGGTAGCATGGGGTATAGGCGAAATATTTCTTTGGGAGATCGTCCTCGGAAAGAACCTCATCACGGTGGAGGTTCACAAGAGCGGTCTCAGCGGTTGGAAGGATGAACTTCTTTGGTTCAGTTCCTTCAAGCCAGAAAACATCTTCTTTGAATTTTGGGAACTGACCGGCGGTGTAGCCGCTTTGTTCATTGAGGATGTGTGGAGGGAGAATCATCTCGTAGCCATCGGCAAGGTGGCAGGAGATGAAGTAGTTGATGAGAGCCCACTCTAAACGAGCGCCTAAGTTGGTATAAACCCAAGTTCCGGTGCCGGAGATTTTGGCGCCTCTCTTATAGTCGATTAAGCCAAGGGATTCAGCTAATTCGACGTGATCTTTTGGGGTGAAACCATCGAAGGTTGGTTCTTTTCCGAAGTGGTAGAAAGGTTTGTTGTTCTCTTTTCCGCCAGCGACTAAATCATCGTCTGGAAGGTTTGGAAGGACCTCAATCTGGGCTTTGATCTCTTTCTCAATGCCATCGAGTTCGGTTTCCTTGTCTTTGTTCTCGGCAGCAAGGGCTTTGACCTTAGCGAATAAGGCTTGGACGTCTCCGCCTTCTTTCTTGACCTGCGGAACTGATTTAGATAAACGGTTCTGTTCGGCTTTGTTGGCCTCAACTTCTTTTAGAAGTTCCCTTCTTTTGACGAACATCTTAAGAAGCGGTTCTGGATCAAAGTCCCAGAGTTTCTTTTTAAGAGCCTCTTTGACATACTCAGGCTTGCTTTCGATAAGCTTGGCATCAATCATTTTGATTTTCCTCCATCTTTTTTATTAAGGACTCGTACAGTCCTTTGAGTTTTTCTCCTAAGACGCTTAGGGAGTTCTCCTTAGCGATCTTGTACCCCTGCATTATAATCTTGTCGTCTTTCGAAGTGGACAGCGAATCAATGATTTTCGCCGCTTCGGTAACGTCGGATGGGTCATAGCAGTTGACCCCGCCTTGAAGGATTCCGCTCCCTCTTAGTTTTCCAACGTGGACAATTGGGACTTTGACAGCCATCGCCTCGAGTTCCTCAACCGGCTGAGAGATAGCTTCTCCATATTCAACGAAGCAGGTCGCTCCGCTGATGCCGCTGCGATAAACGTCATCTTCCGTAACTCCGCAGAAGCGAAGGTTTCCAGGGGACTGTTTGTTGAGCTTTTTGAGCCCTCCTTCGCCTACTTTGCTCGTTGAGCCGAAGTAGAAGAAAACGATATTTGGAGCCAGTTCTGCAAGGATTTTTGCTTTTTCGATGGACTTTTTGTCGTCCAAATCCCCAACTGAAATGGCGTATTTCGCTTCTTTAGGAAGCTTGAAGTATCTGGAGAAGATCTGAGCCTCAAGAGGGTCGATTTCCTCAAATCTTGCGATGTTGACGCCAGGGGTGAGGATCTCGATGTTCTGACTTTGGAACCCACATTGGAAGAGAAGGTTCTTGGCCGATAAGCTTGGGACCAGAATCAGGTCAGCTTCATTAAGCATCTTTAGCGACTTCTGAGGGAGGCTATAGAAATTCTCTGGGCTTCTCTCTAGATAGCGGCAATAAGGATCGCTTTCAGCATATAGTGCGCTGACGACCACAGGGTAGCCTTCAGCTTTTGCTTCGTGCGCTTTGGCCTCATCGATAGGCGAAAGGAAATGACACACATCAGGTTCGGCGAAGATGCTTTCAACCCACTTGATGTTGTTGAGTTCGAGCCCGCCTTTGATGCATTTTCTCAGGCGGGTTCCCTCAAATATGTCGTTTCGCGCCCCAGGGACGAAGCGCACTAAGATTTTCATGTTTATTCGACTTGGTCAGGAGTTGGGTTGTTCGCTGGAGTCTCAACGGTTTCTTCAGCGCCCTCGGCTACGACCTCTTCCTCAAGTTCGCTCTCGTCGACGTGTGGGACGATAGCGAAGGAAGCGACTTTGTTTCCTTTGTCGAGGTTGATGATCTTAACACCAACGGTGTTACGACCGGCGATATGAATCTGTGATAATGGCGTTCTGATAACAATGCCTTTGTTGGTGATGACCATAAGGTCTTCGTCGCCGTGGATGCAACGCATGCCGGTGAGCTCACCGTTCTTTTCGTTGGTCTTAAGGGTGAGGACACCTTTGGCGCCTCTGGAAGTGCGGCGGTATCCGTCGTAGTGGCGGGTGGTTCCGTCTTCCTGCGGGATATCGGTCTCTTCAGCATAGCTGATCTTGCCGTAACCAAGAGTGGTTAAGACAAGGATCTTATCGCCTTCGAGAGAGGTTGTAGCGTCAACAAGATGGGAGCCATCTTTGAGGTCCATGCCGGTAACACCAGCAGCGCTTCTGCCCATTGAACGAACTTGATCTTCGCTGAAGGAGCAGACCTTACCGTTGCTGGAAGCAAGTCCGATAATCGCGTGGCCATCGGTCTTTTTGACGCAGAGGAGCTCATCGCCATCTCTTAAGGTAAGAGCCTTCTTACCGTTGCTGTGGATGGATTCGAACTCAGACATGGCGGTTCTCTTAACGACACCGTGGACGGTGACGAAGAAGAGGTAGTTCTCAGCGCCGTATTCGTCAGCTGGGACGATGGCGACGACCTTCTCTTCCTGGTCGAGGTTAAGGAGGTTGATGGCTGGCATGCCTTTGGAGTCTCTGGCTCCGTCTGGAATCATGTAGCCACGCATTCTGTAGACCTTGCCGAAGGATGTGAAGAACATGATATCGGTATGGGTCTTGGTGTGAAGCATTAAGTGGACGGTGTCGCCGCTTGTGGTGGTAAGACCTTTGACACCACGTCCGCCTCTGTTCTGGGTGCGGAAGGTCTGGTCGTTCATTCTCTTAACGTAGCCGTTCTTGGTAAGGACAACGATGATGTCTTCCTGTGGGAGGAGGTCTTCGTTCTCGATTGAAGCGGCTTCATCGGAGATTTGAGTCATACGCTCATCGCCGAAACGATCGCGGATCTGGAGAAGCTCTTCGATCATGAGGTCGATGATGTTCTTCTTATCGCTGAGCAAGAAGTTATAGTGTTCGATGTTCTTGACGAGTTCGGCGTGCTCGGCCTGGAGTTTCTCTTGCTCTAAGCCTTGGAGACGACGGAGAGTCATGGCTAAGATAGCGTCGATCTGAGGTTTGGATAATCCAAATTTCTCTGACAATTTCGCACTGGATTCCTCGTCGGTCTTGCTTCCACGGATGATGTGGATGACCTCGTCGATGTTGTCGTGGGCAAGGATTAAGCCGACGACGATATGGTCTCTGTCGCTGTCTCTCTTGAGAAGGAATTTGGTTCTTCTGGTGAGGACATCGATCTGGAATTCGTTATATCTCTCGATGAGTTCTTTCATCGAAAGGATCTTTGGTTCGCCGTTGACCAAGCAAAGGTTGATGACACCATAGGTGATCTGCATCGAGGTGTGTTTGAGAAGGTTGTTGGCAACGACTTCTGGGATGAAGTCCTTCTTAACTTCGATGACGACGCGGGTGCCTTCTTTGTTGGATTCATCGCGGATATCGGAGATGCCGTCGATGACTTTGTCACGGGCAAGGGTGGCCATGTTTTCGATCATGGCGGCCTTGTTTACCTGATATGGGGTCTCGGTGATGATGATGCGTGATCTGCCACCGCTAGCTTCCTCGGTGTGGAACTTAGAACGGATGGCAACGGTGCCGGTACCAGTGGTGAAGTAATCGGCGATGCCTTTTCTTCCAAGAATGACGCCGCCAGTTGGGAAGTCAGGACCATAGATGTAGTTCTGCATTAACTCAAGAGGGGTGATTTCTGGGGTGCGGGCAACGGCGATACAAGCATTAATGGCTTCAGTAAGGTTGTGGGTTGGCATGTTGGTGGCCATACCGACAGCGATACCTTCGGAACCGTTGACAATAAGGTTCGGGAAGCGGCTTGGGAGGACGGATGGCTCTTGTTCGGTGCCATCGTAGTTGCCGACAAAGTCGACGGTGTCCTTATCAAGATCGCGGACCATTTCGACCGCAAGGCGGTTCATTCTGGCCTCGGTGTAACGCATAGCAGCAGCCTCGTCACCGTCGATGGAACCGAAGTTACCATGACCGTCGACAAGGGTGTAACGCATTGCGAATGGCTGGGCCATACGAACGAGGGTGCCATAAAGAGCGGAGTCGCCGTGTGGGTGATATTTACCCATGACGTCACCGACGATACGGGCGCTCTTCTTATATGGTTTGCCAGGCTGCATGCCTGACTCGTTCATGCCATAGATGATACGTCTTTGAACTGGCTTCAAGCCGTCGCGGACATCTGGGATAGCACGAGCTTCGATGACGGACATTGAGTAGGAGAGGAATGCCGTCTGGACTTCGTTTGTGATTTCTCTGTCAATGAGACCGGCGGCAATGCCTGCAACAATTCCAGGTGCTTCAACCGACTCGTTGGCTTCGCCTTCAACCTCTTCGGTTTCGGCTTCAAATTTCTTTTCTTCGTCTGCCATAATCGTTTCCTTTCTCCATTAAATATCCAGGTTCTGCACGAATTTTGCGTTTTTGATGATGAATTCGCGACGTGGTTCAACGTCATCACCCATGAGGTCTGTGAAGGCTTTGTCGGCCATCGCAGCATCATCGATGGTGATGCGGATCATCTTACGTGCAGCTGGGTCCATGGTGGTCTCCCAAAGCTGTTGGGCGTCCATTTCACCAAGACCTTTGTAACGCTGGAATGGGTAGCCAGGTTTGAGTTCAAGACCTTTCTTGAGTTGCTCAAGCTGGTCGTCATTGTAGGCGTAGTAGGCTTGGCCTTTGTATTCGACTTTATAGAGCGGTGGCTGAGCGATGTAAACGTAACCACCGTCGATAAGAGGTTTCATGAAGCGGTAGAAGAAGGTTAAAAGCAAGATTCTGATATGGTCGCCGTCGACATCAGCATCGGTCATGATGACGATCTTGTGATATCTGATCTTAGTGACATCGAATTGCTCTCTGATGCCAGCACCGATAGCGGTGATCATGTTGCCGATTTCGGCGTTCTTGAAGATTCTCTCTTCGGTCGCTTTCTCGACGTTAAGGATCTTACCTCTCAAAGGCAAGATGGCCTGGGTCTTTCTGTCTCTGCCGACCTTAGCGGAGCCGCCTGCTGAGTTACCCTCAACGATGTAGAGCTCGCATTCTTCTGGGATGCGGCTGGAGCAATCGGCTAATTTGCCAGGAAGGGTTGTGATACCAAGAGCGGTCTTTCTTGTCGCCTCACGGGCAGCCTGCGCGGCCACACGGCCTTTGGCAGCGATACGGACCTTGGCGATGATGGCCTTGGCCTGATCTGGGTGCTCAAGAAGGTATTGCTCGAACTGCTCAGAAACGATGGAGTTGACGATTGGTCTGACTTCGCTGTTTCCGAGTTTGGTCTTGGTTTGTCCTTCGTACTGTGGGTTTGGATGTTTGACTGAGATGACGCAGGTAAGACCTTCGCGGCAGTCCTCAGTGGTGAAGTTGTTCTCTTTCTCCTCAAGGAGCTTGAACTTTCTGGCGTAGTTGTTGATGACTTTGCTTAGCGCTTTGTTGAAGCCATCGACGTGGGTGCCGCCTTCCTTGGTGGAGATGTTGTTACAGAAGGAGTAAACGCCGTCATTGCTGTAGTAGTCGGTCCACTGCATGGCGACTTCAGCATAGATGATCTCTTTGGTAACGCCATCAAGAAGGGTGACTTCCTCAGCGCCATGCGCGTAGATAACGTCCGCGTTGATGGTGTTCTTTCCTTGGTTGATGAAGGAAACGTACTCTTTGATACCGCCGTTGAACTGGAAGGTTTCAGTCATTGGGATATCAGGACGTTTGTCGGTTAAAGTGATTTTGACACCACCATTTAAGAAGGCCATCTGACGGAGGTGGTTCTTGATGGTCTCGTAGTTATAGGTGGTGGTTTCGGTGAAAATCTCGCCGTCTGGTTTGAAGTGGACGGTTGTGCCGTGCTCTTCTTCTTTGCAGGTTCCGATTTTCTTTAAATGCTCGACGATTTTTCCGCCGTCGACGAATTTGACGTAGTAGATTCCGCCAGCTTTGCGGACGGTGACTTCACACAAAGTGGAGAGGGCGTTGACGACAGAGGCGCCGACACCATGCAAACCGCCGGAGACTTTGTAGCCTCCGCCTTCGCCGAATTTACCGCCGGCGTGAAGGATTGTATAGGCGGTTTCAACACCGGATAAGCCGGATTTGGCGACGATATCGACCGGGATACCACGGCCGTTATCGCTTACGGTGATGGAATTGTCTTTTTCGATATAGACCTGGATGTCATCGCAATAACCCGCAAGGGCTTCGTCGATCGCGTTGTCGACGATTTCCCAGACGAGGTGGTGGAGACCAGCCGCCGCGGTGGTAGCGATATACATACCTGGACGTTTTCTAACGGCCTCAAGGCCTTCGAGAACCTGGATGTTTTCCGCTGTGTACTTTGCATCCGCTTTGACTAAGCCTTTTTCATCGATGTCGTTTTCCTTTTTGTACTGGAAACGCTCTTCTTCGGCTTGTTCCAAAGCAGCTTCATCGGCTTGTGGCTGCTTGGGAGCGGCTTCAAGCTTCTTTTCTTCTTCGTTTGCCATTCTGTTACCTCCTTATGGCTTTGTTTTCGGAAACCTCAATCACCGAGGCTCCCTCTATGTTTGCTCTCGTCGCAGTCACGAACACTTGGTTAAGGTGTTCGGTGATGAGATTTGAGAGTCTTTTCGTGTGTTCGGCGTCTAATTCGCTATAGACGTCATCGAGAACGACGATTGGTCGCTTCTCTTTGTCTTCGATTAGGAAGAATGGTGCGATCTTGAGGGCAATGGCCGCTAAACGGTTCTCACCTTGGCTGCCATATAGGGCAACATCTTGACCATCTAGCATCAAGGAGAAGTCTTCTCTATGGATGCCGATTGAGGTGGATTTGTGGATGATGTCACCATCCAAAGACCGCTTATAGGCTTTCTCTGCCTCTTCTTTCCACGCCGATTCATTCTTGATGAACGGCTTATAAACGACGAGAACGCGTCTATCGTGCCCGTAGAGTTCGCTCGCGAGGTTGGATAGAACTTTATTCAAGTCGTCTATGTATTGTCGTCTGTAGCGACTTATTGGCTCGCTGATGGCAATTAGCTCTTCAGTGAGAACCTGGATGAGGGTGAGGTCGACTTTCTCAGCTTTGAGGGCCGCGTTCCTTTCAAGAAGGAGGCGGTTGTACTTACCGATGAGGTTGAAGTAGTCGAGCGACTTCTTTGAGAGGCTGGTGTCTAGGAATGATCTCCTATCACTTGGCGAACCTTTGAAGATGAGCACGTCTTCTGGTGAGAAGAGGGTCACGTTCACAAGTTTCGACAACTCACTTAACCTGCGTGCGGGCTTTCCGTTGATTGAGATCTTTCTTCCTTTGTTAAGGATGAATATCTCAATTTCCCTTCTTAACCCATTTTCCTCTACCTTCGCTTTGACGGAGGCGTGATCTTCGCCATATCTGATGAGGGCTTGGCATTCGCTTGTCCTCCAGCTCTTGGCGAGGCTGAGATAGTAAATGGCTTCGGCGAGGTTTGTTTTGCCAGAGCCGTTTGTGCCTTGGATGACCGTCAGATTGTTTTCGAAGTCAAGTTTCAGCGATCCGTAGTTCCGGAAGTTCCTGAGCTCAAGATGCGTTACTCTCATTTTCTGATAATTCTGAATAGGCCTTCGGCGAGCAGGATCTCATCTCCTGGGTAGAGCTTTCTGCCGCGGCGGTTATCGTCTTCACCGTTAACCTTCACCTCGTGGGTTGCAAGGTAAGCCTTAGCTTCCCCGCCCTGCGAGATAATGTCCGCGAGCTTCAAAAACTGACCCAAAGCAATGAATTCTGTCGTTATGGCTATTTCTGACGCGTTTTTTGGCACAATTTCACCTCTTATATACTTTACTACAAAGTAGTAAAAAAAGGAATGACTGATTTCATTCCTTTTTAGTTAATTTTTAGAGGGTTTTTATCTCGTTCTTCTTGGGGTGACGAGCTCGATGATGGAATCATCCTTTGGATCAACGATGACGAAGGTTTTGCCTTCTCCAACGAACTTAAGGACGACATCCTCGGAACCGAGGGCGCGGACCGCTTGGGAGACGTAAACGGCGTTGAACGCAATCTCAAGTCTCTCACCGGTATAAAGGATGATGGAGAGTTTTTCGGAGCCGCTGCCATTCTGATCACCGGAGGAGGAAATTTCGACGCCGTCGTTGGTCATGAGAAGTTTGACGACTGCGGCGCTGTCGGTGGAAAGAACGGAAACACGGTCAATTGAGTTGAGAAGTTGGGTGGAATTGACTTGGAGTGAGTAATTGAAGTCTTGTGGGACGATGGATTTGGAGATTGGGTAATCGCCAGCGATTAAACGGGTTGAAACGGTGGTGTTGCCGAAGGAGAGAATCATCTTCTCACCGGTGGAGCAGATCTCAACCTCATAATTGTTCTCGAAAAGCTTAACGATGTCGTTGATGGTTTTTGCGGAAACGTTGGCGAAGAATCTCACAGATTCATCAATCTGGACGGATTTTCTGGAAAGACGGGCGCTGTCAGTAGCGGTGGCGGTGAATAAGCCGCCTTCGGCTTTAAGGTTGATAGCGGTGAGGATTGGACGGGTGTCTTTGTCGAGAGCGGCGAAGGCAGTCTGTTCAATGATCTTAGTGAAGTCGGTGCATGGGATAGAGAAGACAGGACCGGTTTTCTCAAGATCGATATCTGGGTATTCGTCGGCAGGAGCGCATGGGAGTTTGAAGGTGGTATTGCCATCATCGACTTTGGCGACGCTCTCATCGATGATATCCAAGGAAAGTTCATCACCTTCCATCTTTCTAACGATTTCGGTTAAGGAACGGGCGGTGATAAGGGAGGATCCTAAGCTGTAGTTTCTGATGATTTCTTTTTCATTGAGTTTAAGAGGAACTCTGGTGAAGACGGTGACATCACCATTGGAAGCGGTGATCTCCAAACCGATGCTGGTCATCTCCATTTTGAAGCAGAGAAGGAGTGGGTTGGCATTTTTAGCACCAATACCACGACCGGCGATAAGCAGGCCTTTTAAGAATTGTTCCTTATCAATCGTGAATCTCATTTTTGCATGTCCTCCGATTATTTTTTCTCTTTTAAATTTTTATTAATAATAGATGGGTGTGGATATGTGGATATCTTGGTATTTTTGAGTGTTTTCGAGATAGGTAATTTTTAACACTTATAAATATTATATTTATTTTAACCTATTTTTAAGCTCTTCGATAGCCTCTTGCATACCTTTGTTGGTTTTCAACTCGTTATCCACTTTTGTAACGGCAGTCATAACAGTCGCGTGATCACGTCCGCCGAAGAATTGACCAATCTTAACAAACGGTACATCAAGCATCATTCTAATAAGGTACATAGCGATATGTCTGGCCATGGCAATTTGGGCAGTTCTCACTTTGGAATTGAGCTGGAATAAGGTCAAACCATAATACTGAGCGACAGTTTCCGCGATTCTCTTTTCAGAAAGCTTAGCCTGATCATCCTGAACATCGGTCAAAGACTTAACGGCTTCCATCGCGGTATGGATATCGATGTGTTTGGAAGGTTTGATGTTAATGACATAGAAAAGGAGTCTGGCTAAAGCGCCTTCCAACTCACGAACATTCCTACCAAATCTATCCGCAAGGAAAGAAATGACCTCAGGATCGAAATCCTCAACAGTTAAACCATCGGAGTGGTTGATTTTCATCCTAAGGATCTGCTCGCAGGTAGTTTTTTCCGGGGTATTAATAGATAAAGGAAGGCCTTGAGTGAATCTGGTCTTCAATCTTTCATCCAAATCACGGAGTTTTGACGGCGGTTGGTCGCTGGTAAGGGCAATCTGCTTATTCGCCGCATAAAAATGGTTATAAATCGAGAAGAATGTCTCCTCGGTTGCTTTCTTATTGGCTAAGAATTGGACATCATCGACGAGTAAAACATCAACTGAGTTCTTAAACCAATCGACAATGGACACACCTTCCTTATCTCCTTTGACGTATTTGACATACTCATCAAGGAATTCCTGGGCGTGAACATAAAGAACCCTCTTATTTGGGAACTTCTCTTTGATTGCGTTACCAATCGCATGGAGAAGATGGGTCTTTCCTAAACCGCTGTCGCCATATAAATAAAGAGGATTATAAAGGCTGCCAGGATTTTGGCTGATCATTAAGGAAGCTTGGAAGGCTTCAAGGTTGGATTGACCGGAGACAAACGTCTGGAAGGTGTAGTTTGGATTTAATACAGAATCCGAAAAATATTCAGGTTTTGCAGGCTTTTTTTCGGAAATTGTCTTCAAATCGCCTTCAACAACGAAGGATAATTCGAAGTCACTTCCAGTCGCTTCGTTGATCGATGAACTAACGATATCGAAGTATTTCATCTTGATGATAGTGGCTGCCAAACCGCTATTCACGACGACGATAATTTTGTTTCCCTCAATGGAATGGATATAGCTTTCCGCAAAAAAAGAATCGTAGACAATGTTGTCTGCGAGTTTGGTCTTAATTTTGCTCAAAGTGCGGTCCCAAAGAGCGGTCAGTTCACTGATTGTTAGTTCCATAAGTTTTCAGTGATGCAAATTTACCACAATTCGCATATAAGGAACTATATTTTTTATGTAAAAAATTTACTTATCCACATATTTTTGGTGTAAAACTTCCCATAAAATGCCTGCTTTTTAGTTTGTACACAGGATTTATTGTGGAAAACTTGTTGATTGAATGTAAAAGAAAAATAAAATGTGGACAACCCACACTCAAAAACACCTATCAACAATTACATTCTCTGTTAATATGAGCCCTTACCTTAGGAAAACGGATCTAACCACATAAACCACATTGCAGGAACCAACGATTTGTTGATAAACCGGACAAAAAATCGTCATCTGAAAAGTACTAATTTTTCGCTTATGTAAGCTTTAGATTTTTGGAATTAGAAAGACGGCTATTGATGTATTGTTTGAATGTAAATCTAATGCCGTTTTTCAAATTGAGCCGTTATTTCAAAGTCACCGCAACCTATTAATAAGGAAACACGCACGCGAGGGGCCTCTTGTAATTCTTTTATTGTTTTACTAAGTAGTAAAACTTATAATCTCTTAGCACGTAAGTGAACCTCGGAGGAAAAGTACATGAAAAAAACATACCAACCATCTAAAATCAAACACGCTAATGAAGCTGGATTCCGCGCCAGAATGTCCACCCACAATGGCCGCAAAGTCTTAGCCCGTCGTCGCGCCAAAGGCAGAGCCAGAATCGCTGCCTAATTTTTCCTTTTGTTTTAAGGACGCCTAATGAAAAAAGAGAACAGAATTCTCAAATATGAAGAGTTTTCCGAAATTATCGGTTCATCTAGGCGTATCAGAACGCCGCATTTCCTAATCAACTCTAGAACTAGAGAAAGCGGAGAAGCCAGAATTGGAATCTCCGTCAGCAAAAGAAACGGACATGCGGTCACCCGCAACAAAATCAAACGACAGATCAGATACATGATCGGTCAAGGCTTCGACCTGAGTCGCCCGGTTGATATCGTGATTGTGGCGCGTGCCGCATACGACACTGAGGATTTTGAAAAAGAAAAACTAGAACTCATCGATGCCGTTAAAAACATCGGAGAATAACAACCTTGAATAAACGCACGAAAGTTAAATTGCTGGGAGCCCTTGGTCTTGCTGCAGGGACCTTGTTGCTTTCCGGCTGTGTTTCGAATTTCTGTTCAGACATTGAAAAAGCTCGTGTCGCTTACCCTTACGATCAGGGTGTGACTGTCTATGTCGACGGGGAATCCTCAGTTCCAGAGGAATATAGGACCCCGGAGCTTTCGTTCCAACCTTTAAAAGATCAGGGAAACAATGACCTTTGGGCCTATATCCCTGTCGATGAAAATGGATATTATGCCGCTAAAAAAGCGGATTATTTAACAAACAGCATCATCGCTTCAGCGACCAAAAACAATGTTGAAGTTCCATCCTATGAGTATTTCAAAAGAATGGACCAGAAACTTTTGGAGGCCGCTATTTCTGCTGCAAAAGCCGATGGTGTTACCGTCACCGAGGCTTCTTTAAAAGCCACCGAAATCAACCCATTCAGCGTACCTGATTGCGTTGGAAATGAAGAGAGTGTTGTTGCTAATGAAAACAGCATCCTCAGAAACTACGGTTATCTTAAGTTCATCACCAAAGAAGCCGATGCATCCCAAGGCACAGTAACCTACAAATTCGACTTTGGAAACTGGACCAAATGGACCAATGAAATTCAAGCCGAACTTGAAACCGCCAACCCAGGAAGCGGATCTTCCAACGTTCCAAATGGCGACTTCGCCACTCTTTATAAGAGTGGAATCTCACAGATTGCTAATAACGTTCGCACCTGCATCACCACCAGAGAAGGAAGTTACGGCCACTATGGCGCTTCCAGCAACTGGCAGGTTACCATGGAACCAATCTCTTGGGGCGAGGCCTGGTCACACGGCTTCCTCGAAGGACTTATCGTCTATCCAGTCTCTTGCTTAGTTGATGCTCTTAGCTTCAGCTTTGACCCAGCCTTATCCGGCGTCGGTCAGATCTGGGCCTTAGTCATTACGACCATCATCGTCAGGCTTTTGGTTATCTTGCTTACCTTCAAGAGCACTCTTGATCAGCAAAAGATGACTGCTTTGCAGCCACAAATCGCCAAGATTCAGGCTAAGTATCCTAACTCCAACACCAACCAGGCTGAACAAGCCAGAGTTTCTCAGGAAACCATGGCTCTCTATAGAAGAAACAAAGTCAATCCTTTGTCTTCTCTCTTAGCGATTGTCGTTCAATTCCCTGTCTTCGTTTCTGTTTGGGGAGCTCTCCAAGGTTCCGCCGTTCTCTCTAGCGGCGAAGTCTTAAATCTCAGACTTAGCGACCCACTCTCATCTGTTCTTACTAACTTCTCTGGCGCTTGGTACGCCAACATCAATGGTTGGTGGACAGCCGGCGTCCTCTTCCTCTTCATGGCAGCCACCCAGTTCTGCGCCATGAAGTTACCACAGTGGATCAACGCTGCCAGAAACAAGAAGCTTACCAAAACCTCAGCCAACCCTGCTGCCGATAAGAACGCAAGAACCCAGAAGATGGTTTCTTGGTTCATGTTAATATTCACCATCATCCTTGGTTTCAGTCTTCCAGCCGCCATGGGCGTCTACTGGGCCATTGGTGGTCTTGTGAGCATGCTCCAAACCCTCATTATGCAGCTCATCATGCACCGTAAAAAAGATCGTTAGGAGGACCACATAAATGAAACATTTCACCAGTAAAACTGTTGAAGAAGCCGTTCAGGCCGCCAGCAAAGCCGTTGGCATCCCTGCCGAGCAATTGATCTACAAGGTCATCGAAGAAAAGAAAGGCTTATTCGGAATCGGAAAAGAAGCCACCATCGAAATCTACGATATCGATGATGCCGCTGCCTTCGCTGAGGAATACCTCAAAACCGCTCTTGGCGGAATGGGTGTCGAAGTCGAAACCTCTTCCAACATCGATGAGGACATCATCCACGTCAACATCAACTCCGAGAGAAACCCAATCCTCATCGGAAAGGGTGGACGTACACTCCAGGCTCTCAATGAGCTCGCAAGACTTGCTGTTAGCAACAAGTTCCGTCACAGATACAGGATTCTCCTTGATGTCGGCGGATACAAAGAAGACAAATACGATCGTCTCCAGTGGGTTGCCAAGAAGACCGCTCGTGAAGTCGTCAAGACTCACGTTGACGTCAAGCTTGACCCAATGACCGCTGATGAGAGAAGAATCATCCACAACACTCTCAACGGCATGAGCCACATTAAGACCGAGTCCAGTGGCGAAGGTCATGACAGAGCCGTCACAATCAAATACGTCGACTAATTAACAAGCAGGTTTAAAAAGCCTGCTTTTTTCGTAAAATCTTCAGCAAAACCTGCATATTTTTATCTTCCGATTTTTGTTTTTAGAAGGAAAACACCATTTACCTTTTAACAAAGGTATAATCTCATTATGAACAACGTAATTATTGCCTTAGCCACACCGCCGCTCAAAGGAGCGCTTGCCCTCATCAGGGTTTCCGGAGATGGGGCTTTTGAGATTACGGATCAGATTTTCAGCAAGCGAGTCAGCGGCACCGAAAAGAGAGAAATCTATTACGGCACCATGAGCGACAATGGTCAGCCTATAGACTTGGTTTTGGTTATGGCTTTTAAAGGACCAAACACCTTCACTGGCGAAGACATCGTCGAGATTTCCTGCCACGGATCGATGTTAATTGCCAACCAGATTATTGAAGCTTACATCAAGAGAGGCGCTGTTTATGCAACCCGAGGAGAATTCTCCTCCAGGGCCTTCTATAACGGCAAAATGGATCTTATTGAGGCTGAGTCTGTTAATGACTTAATTAACGCGACTACTGCCGAAGCCAAAAACCTCAACCTTATGTCCTTAAATGGTGAAACTAGCAAGCTGGTTCAGCCATTAAAAGAAGAGATTGCGACCGTTTTGGCCAGCCTTGAGGTCAATATCGACTTCCCTGAATACGAGGATATCGA
>JAFXWH010000056.1:0-3198 GCA_017542885.1 Bacilli bacterium
ATCGCCTTATCTTCCTCGCCATATTCATGGGTTTCGGAAGGCATATCCTCAAGCTGAGGAGAGGCTTTCTTCTCGCCTGGGAGATAGCTATAGACCTCATCCATGGTGAAGCTGAGGATTGGGTTAAAGAGCAAGCAAAGCTCCTTGGTTAGCTTATAAAGGACATACTGGACTGCCTTTCTTCTTGGGGAAGAAGCCTTTTCGCAGTACATGATGTCTTTCGTCATATCAAGGTAGAAGCTAGAAAGCTCGACCATGAAGTTGGTAAGAAGCATCTGAACTTTGCTGAAGGAGAATGACTCGTAAGCGGCTAAAACGCCATTCTTGACCTCTTCGAACTGGGCAAGGACCCAATTGTCGACTGGCCAAAGGGCTGGCTTTTCGCCTGGGATGTATGGTTTATCGGCGCCATCTTGGAGGTTTCCAAGCATGAACTTGAAGGTGTTTCTGATCTTTCTATATTGATCGGCGATGGTCTTGATGATCGATTCGCTGATGGCGACATCGGCTTCAAAGTTGACGCTTGATGCCCATAAACGGAGCAAATCGGCACCTGAGGTGTTCGCGACTTTGCTAGGATCGATGCCATTTCCGGCGGATTTGGACATCTTTTGCCAATTCTCATCCATGACCCAGCCATGGGTAAGGCAGGTCTTGAATGGGGCTTTGCCGCTATAGGCGACGCTTAAGATAAGGGAAGCGTTGAACCAACCACGGTACTGGTCGTTGCCTTCGAGATAAAGATCTGATGGATAGGAAAGGCCTCTTTCGTTGAGGACGCCGTTCCAAGAAGAGCCGGAATCGAACCAAACGTCCATGATATCGGTCTCTTTGCGGAAATTGCCGTTTGGCGATTTCTCGTTTTTGTATCCTTCTGGGAGAAGCTCTTTGACGTCGTGGTTGAACCAGCCGTTAGAGCCTTCTTTGGCGATGATTTCCCTGATATGGTCGAAGACTTCCTTCTCAATGATTGGGGAATCGTCCTCGTTATAGATGATTGGAAGAGGGACGCCCCAGGAACGTTGACGGGAAATGCACCAGTCAGCGCGGTCTTTGATCATGTTGACCATCTTCTCTTCGCCCCAAGCTGGCTCCCATTTGATCTGGTGGACAGCATCGAGGAGCTCTTTTCTGATTGGCTCGATAGAGCAGAACCACTGAGGGGTGGCTCTGAAGATGACAGGTTTATGGGTTCTCCAATCGTGAGGATAGCTATGGACGATATCGATCTCTTTGAGGAGATGTCCGTTCTTGGTCAAAAGGTCGACGACGACTGCATCGCTGTCGGCGTAGAAAAGACCGTTGATTGGGTCATTCTCTTCCATATGGACGACGCCTTTCTCATCGATTGGGCAAGTTGGGCGGATGCCATATTTAAGGCAGGCATTGAAGTCATCGGTACCGAAGTCTGGGGCGATATGGACGCAACCAGTGCCGTCTTCGGCGGTGACGTATGAAGCGTTGATGATTAAGGATGAACGGTCATAGAGAGGGTGCTTGACGGTGAGGTTCTCAAGATCCTGACCATGGAAGGTCTTGAGGAGTTTGGCCTCTTTGAGTTCGAGGGTCTCTTTGACTTTCTCTAAGAGAGATGAGCAGAAAAGGAAGGTTCCCTTTTCGGTCTCATATAAGCCGTATTCGAATTTTGGGTTGAGAGCAATCGCTTTGTTATGTGGGATGGTCCATGGGGTCGTGGTCCAGATGATGACCTTTGAACCCTCTGGGAGTTTGTCTTTTCCATCAAGGACATCGAAAGCGATATATAAGGTTCTTGCGGTGACGTCTTGGTATTCGACCTCGGCTTCAGCGAGTGCGGATTCGCTAGATGGGGACCAGTAAACAGGTTTGAGGCCTTTGTAGATGATGCCTCTAAGGGCCATCTTGGCGAAGACATCGATCTGACGGGCTTCGTATTCTGGCATCAAGGTGAGGTATGGATGATCGTAGTCGCCAAGGCAGCCAAGGCGTTTGATCTGGCCTTTTTGTCTAGCAACCTGCTCATAGGCATAGTTCTTGCAATGGTCGCGGAAATCGGCCACGGACATAGCTTTGCGGTTCACGCCGGATTTGGTGACTCTGACCTCGATTGGAAGGCCATGCGTGTCCCATCCGAAGACGAATGGGGTCTTGTAGCCTTTCATGTTCTTATAACGGACGGTGAAATCCTTTAAGAGTCTATTAAGCATGTGTCCGCAGTGAATGTCGCCGTTGGCGTACGGAGGGCCATCATGGAGAAGGTATTCTTCGCAGCCTTCTCTGTTTTGATTCATCTTTTCGTAAAGATTCATCTCTTGCCATTTCTCAATCATCTTCGGCTCTTTGATGGTGAGATTGCCTCTCATCTCAAAACCGGTGTTAGGCATTAATAACGTGTCTTTGAGCTCGCTCATGGTCTCTCCTTTCAAGAAATAAAAAACGCCCATCTAAGGGCGCGTTCCGCGTGGTACCACCTTAGTTCGATTAATCGCACTCAAGTCCTCTTTTAACGGAGAGGAATCGTCTTTCCTACTACTATTTCAGAAAGATGGCTCCGATAGTGATGGGACTTGCGCGGTGCCTCGTTCTCATCCAGGAGGCTCTCTGTAGGGTGCGCGTGTCCGCTCTATCATCCTAACCGAGGAAACTATAATTGAAGCGCCCATCTTTTGCAAGGAACTTCAAAGAAGTTAAAGAAAAACCGGACCCTTTTGAGCCCGGTTATGCTTCTTTTGTAAGGCTTATTCGTCCTTAAGGAAGTTAGGAAGGATGTCATCGGCGATGCCATTATCCTCTTCCTTGGTCTCCTCAACGTTGACTGATTCGACTGGCTTGACTGGCTCATTGATGCCACTTCCGAGTTCTTCTTTGCTTGGAGCGACGAACTTAGGGGTTGAGCTGAAATCGAATTCCTCGGTGAAGTCACTTGCGATGACGGAAACGACGATGGTGTCATCGATATTCGGGTTGATCGAGACACCGAACTTGATGTCGATGGCTCCACCAGCCTGAGCGTTGATCCGATTGACGCATTCCTGGGCCTCGTAAAGGGTGACGTTGGAACCGCAGGTAACCGCGCAGATAGCACGTCTAGCACCTGAGATCGAAGTCTCAAGAAGAGGAGAGTTGATCGCATTATCGGCAGCTTCTTCGGCTTTCTTTGGTCCTTTGCCGATACCGTATCCGATAAGGGCGACGCCGCTGGATTTAAGGGTTGATTTG
>JAFXWH010000057.1:0-4986 GCA_017542885.1 Bacilli bacterium
CTTGTATAATAAGGAATTAGAAGGAATCATCGTTGTCGGGGTAGCCGGTTCTTTAGATAAAGACAAAGCCCCTCTTTTCAAAGCGGTTATCGCCAAAGAAGTCGCCTCACACGATTGTGATACGACTGCAATCGGAGATCCTTATGGCTTAGTTCAGACCAAAGATGGCAATCTCATCTTCTTCAAAACCTCCGAGTTAATGGATAAACACCTTCTCGAGGCTGCGAAAGAGGGGGTTTTCGAGAATATCATCTCCGGTGACGTTTTCGTTGCCGATAACGAGAAGAAGAAATGGATGAAAGAGACATTCAAAGCGGTCGCTGTGGAGATGGAAAGCTCTGCAGCCGCCATGGTCGCATATAACGCCAGCATCCCATTTGCGTGTCTTCGCACAATCAGCGACGCCGAGAATAGTGCTGACGAATATCCTCAGAACGCCAAAAAAGCAGCCCTCAAAGCCGGAGAAATAGCAAGAAAGTTCCTTTCTTCTTTCTAATGAAAGAACTATAGGGTATCCTTTAAAAATAGAAATAAGAGGTTCAGTTATGAAACGTTTCCTTAAGACAGTACTTTTGGGCATTGCCGCCGGTGCTTCCATCGGTTTAGGCGGACTTGCCTTCCTTGCTTGCAAAGCCCAGCCAGAAGCAGGGGCCCTTGGCCATATCCTTGGCTCGTTCATGTTCGCAATCGGCTTACTTTGCGTTTGCTCTTTCGGTTTCTTTCTCTATACCGGAAAGATCGGATATGTCTTCGACAATAAGCCATCCTATCTTCTTGACCTATTAGGCGGATATCTAGGCAACATCATCGGCGCTGAGGCGATCGGATACATTTGTTTCTCAATCCCAGCCTTCCGCACAGGAACGATGGGTGCTGCGGCATATAGCATTGCCCAAACGAGAATCAACGAAGGTTTCTTCGCTCCTCTCATGTGGGGTTTCATCTGCGGCATCTTCGTTTACGTCGCTGTTGACCTCTTCAAGAAAAAACCAGGCGTCACCGGTACATTAGCCCTTATCTTTGCGGTTGCCGGTTTCGTCGTCATTGGAAGCGAGCACTGCATCGCCAACATGTTCTATTTCAGCGCTGCGAATAGCTGGAATTGGCAGACGATCCTTAATGTCCTTCTTGTCACGATTGGCAACAGTTTAGGCTCAATCGCCATCCGCCAACTTGTAAAGCTCACCGAACCGAAACCTGAGCCTGCCGCATAAGTGGTTTTTTAGGGGATTTTTTTCGCCTGAATGTAAAATCTTCAGGCGATTTTTGTTATTTTTTACAAACTTTTTGAAAGTCTAAATCAATTCTAGGAAAATTGGAAAAATGTAGACATCATCTTATCTTTACAATCGCTTTACAATCACTTTTGCCTATCGGTATTTAATTCCATTTAGGCTATAATTCGTTCAGTGTATCTAAAAAGGCATAACCAGCCAAAAGGGGGATAGTTATGGCTAAATCCATGGGAAAGACGATTGCGAATATCGTCATTTTATCTGCCATTACTCTTTCGTGCGCGGCGGTGGCTATAGGCTTCCACGCGATGAACAAAAACGCCCAAGTCGACTCAACCGTGATCGACGGAAGCGAAAAAGAGGGAAGGTCAATCGTCAAAATTGAGAAAACCGACACGCTTGGTCTTATTGACGAATATACGATCACGTACACCGATGGGACAACTTCCAAGTTCTTAGTCACGAATGGCAAAAACGGAACCGACGGCATTCAAGGACTCCCAGGCCAAGATGGTCACACACCGACAATCGCTGTCGGCACCAATGGAAACTGGGTCATCGATGGAGTTGACATTGGCATTAGGGCAGAAGGCCTTAGAGGCCCGCAAGGCGAAGCTGGAAGAGGCATTGTCTCAATCGACAAAACCAACACTTCCGGCCAAATCGACGAATACACGATCACTTATACAGATAACACGACATCAACTTTCATAGTTACGAATGGCACGAACGGTGAGCAGGGCATTCAAGGATTCCCTGGCGCCAATGGCCACACCCCAACCATCGTGATTGGCGCAAACGGCAACTGGTTTGTTGATGAGGCTGATACAGGCATCTCTGCGACCGGCCCTGCTGGACAAAACGGCGCAAACGGCAAATCCGCATACGAATTAGCGGTGGACAATGGCTATTCCGGAACCCTTGAGGAATGGCTTCTTTCCCTCGTTGGCGCAGCAGGTGCAGTCGGTCCTACTGGCGCAAACGGCAAATCCGCATACGAACTAGCGGTGGAAAACGGGTACACCGGAACCGAGACCGAATGGCTCACTAGCTTGATTGGTGCAGCAGGTCAGAACGGCCAAAACGGAACAAACGGCATGTCCGCCTACCAAATATATTGCGAAGGACATCTCGATCCAGACCTCAGCGAAGCTGAATGGATTGCTTCTTTATATGGACAAGACGGCCAAAACGGTATGTCCGCTTACGAAATCTATATCTCTCTTAACCCAGGCTCGACCTTATCCGAGTCTGAGTGGCTTGAGTCTTTGGTTGGCGCTAATGGCACCAACGGAACGGATGGTAGGGGAATCGCCTCAATTACCGGTCCTGAAACCTCGGGCTTATATGATACCTATACTATTACGTATACAGATGGCTCAACACCAACCCAATTCGTCGTCAAAAATGGCGCGGATGGCCTTAATGGCGCTTCCCTTTTAACTGGGCCAAACGATCCGTTGCCAACCGACGGAAATAGCGGCGATTCCTACATCAACACCACAACTTGGGAGTATTTCACCAAGGATGGAAACACCTGGACTTCCAAAGGAAGCATCCGCGGCACCGACGGAACCAACGGAACCGACGGGGTCGATGGCAAATCCTTATCCGCAGGCGATGGCGTCCCAACGATTGCCGGTAATAGCGGCGATTCCTACATCGATCTTTCTACTGGAGATTACTACCTCCATAACGGAACCAATTGGGCTTTGGCTGCCAATATCAAAGGTGCAGATGGCGCAACAGGCGCTACTGGCCAAGACGGAAGAGGCATCACCACGATCGCTTTGACCGATGACACCGCTTCCGACAAAGACGAATACACGATCACCTATTCCGACGGTACTTCCTTCTCTTATTGGATTGCCAAACCAAAGACCATAGTCAGTTTTGCTAAGACATCATCCGATGGCTTGGTCGATACTTATACAATCACCTATTCTTACGGCGAATCCTCAACTTTCACCGTCACCAATGGCGCTAACGGCTTAAATGGCGAGAACGGCAAAACCGTCCTCCATGGCGAAGGCGCTCCTGATAATGACATCGGCACGCAAGGAGACGTCTATATCGACACCCATAACTTCAACATGTACTTCAAGGGCATGTCCTCTTGGGGCGATCCTATCAATTTCAAAGGTGCTAACGGAACAAATGGCGCAGATGGAGTGGGTATTTCCTCAATCACCAAGACTGGAACATCGGGCTTAGTCGATACGTACACAATCACCTACACCAACGGAGATGAGACAACTTTCACCGTCACCAATGGCGCAAACGGCAAAGACGGCACCAAAGTCGTGACGGGCGCGGTGGCTCCAACCTCAACAACCGGCTTCCAGGAAGGCGATTCCTATATCGATACCGCTAGCTGGGATTACTACGTTCTCATCCTCAATGGCTCCGATGAGCTTGAATGGGAACTTAGAGGTAACATCAGAGGCGCTGACGGAACTAACGGCACCGATGGAACAAATGGTACCAACGGCACCAAGATCACTACTGGAAACACCGCTCCTTCCTCAACCGCAGGTTATCAAGTCGGCGATTCCTATATCGATACCTCAACCTGGAACTTCTATGTCCTCGCCAAAGACGGCGAAGGTAACCTTAGTTGGGGAAGCGCGGTTGGAAATATTCACAACTCGCCTAACGTCTTAACCGTAACCTTCGAAAGCAATGGCGGAACTGCTGTCGCTTCGATTGACGATGCCTTGGAAGGCAGGAAGATCGCAAAACCAGCCGACCCAACCAAAGACGGTTATTTCTTCGAAGGCTGGTATACCTCCGAAGGCAATAAGTGGGCTTTCGAGAAAGATGTCGTGACTGAAGACATCACCCTTCTTGCCCGTTGGGGACAGCTTGAAGTCACAAACGGTGTCCTCACAGGCTGCTCCCTCACTGGAAGAATCGATATTCCATACGTCTATAACGGTGAAGTCATTAGCGCGATTAGCTCTGATGTTTTTAAGGGGAATATTAACCTCGAAGCAATCACTCTTCCTGCTTCGATCAAAGAAATTCCTGCTAACGCTTTTGAAGGATGCGAAGGCTTATTTGAAATCAGCCTTCCTGAAAGCATTACTTCAATCGGAGAAAGAGCGTTCTCGGGCTGCCAAAACCTTATCATAATCAATCTTCCAAATAGCATTACAACCATCGGAGACTACGCTTTTAACGAATGCTATTCCCTTCAAGCGGTAGATCTTCCTGATAGGTTGACTGCCGTTTCGGAAGGCATGTTCTCTTCCTGTGGCGTACAGCACATCATCTTTAATCAAGATGGGTATGACCTTAACTCGATTGGATCGCATGCTTTCGATTACTGTTACTGTCTTGAGGAACTCATCATCCCAAATAGCGTCACTAGCATTGCCGAAAACTGCTTTGTCGGAGATTACGATGAATACCCAGATTACTACGAACTTCGTGATTTAAGCCTTCCGTTTATCGGATTTGGCGAAAACGGAGATAAAGGATTGATCGATTTCTTTGATGGATCGCACTTCCCTGGCTTCCTTAATAGCGTCAAGATAAGCGGCTCTAGGCCAATTTTCGAAGGCGCCTTCGATGGCTGCGATCAGATTTATGAGGTCGAATTTACCGGCACTCCATCGAAGTTTGACCTAAATTGTTTAAGGGGTCTAACCAATATTGAAGCGCTGAATCTCCCTTACCTTGGGGAAACAAATAGCAATCCAACCAATAAGAGTTACCTTGGGCATTTATTTGGTGCCACAAGCGCTTC
>JAFXWH010000004.1:0-6706 GCA_017542885.1 Bacilli bacterium
CTGACAAAATCGGCCGCAAATGGACCATATTTGCCGGTATCTGCGCTGTTACTGCCGTCTACTTTGCGATGTCCTTCTACCCAAGCAACATCCCGGCTGGGGGATACACTTTCGAGAATCCAAATCCTCCAGTCTTCTTCTTCATCACGAGCTTCATCATGGGTTTAGGTGCTTCCTTCATCCATATCTGCTCATTCCCACTGGTCACCGACTACTGCACCAAAGAGAAGCTTGGAAGATACACTTCCCTTTACTACGCCGCATCAATGGGCGCGCAGTCGATTACCCCAATCCTTGGTGGTCTTATCCTCAAGCACGCCACATTCTGGAACGCTCTTCCGATTTACAGCACCGTCCTTATGGCCGCTGCGGGCATCGTCTTCTTCTTCGTCAAAGCCCCACACAATAAAGACACCGGCAAGAACGTCAAAGGCTTAGAAGCTCTTGGAGCGGATGACTAATGCCAGCAATACTTACTCACTACACCTTCGCTAAGTTCGAAGGCGTTAATCCTGAAAGAAAGCATTTCGGCGCTCTCGTTTTAGGCTCGCAAGGACCTGACCCTTTCTTCTTCTATGGAATGCTCCCTTGGAAGAAAAGAGAAGGAAGCAAGGTCGTGAACACTTTCGGTTCTGGACTTCATAAGAGAGAGGTTACCGCTCTCTATATGGCCATGATCGATTATGCAAATAAGAGCGAAGACAAAGAGCTCCTCTTCGATTTTATCGAAGGGGTGTATCTCCACTACATCTTAGACAGGAATTGCCATCCATTCGTCTATAGCCACGCCGGCTACAAAGAGGATGATTCCAAAGAAGCCAAATACTATTCCGCTTTCCACACCAAGTTCGAAAGTGCGATCGACTTCATCTACGCCAAAGAGAAAGGTGTCTTTAACGAGAACCCTGCCTTCTCCCTTAAGACCGTCAGCGACGAAGAGCTCCACAAGATCTCTAAGATGATCTATGAGGCCAATAAAGCTAGCGATAACGTTCCTGGCCTTGATGAGAATTCCTATTTCACATCAGTGAAGGATTACGCAGCCATCATGAAGTTTGTGAACAAACCTCACGGACTTAAGAGATGGTTCCTTAAGACCTTCTTCGGAAGGGACGCTGTCGCTTTTGCGCTTAACTATCCTCGTAACCTTGAGAAGACCTATGGCAAAATCGATTTCATGAACGTAGCCAAAGAGGAATGGCCTGATCCAGTCTCTGGCGAAAAGAGAAAAGAGAGTTGGTATGACCTTATGGATAACGCCAAAAAGGAATACCTCTCCTTCTTACCTCTCTTAGAGAAAGCCAAGAACGGAGAAGACATTTCTAAAGAGGCTCATGAGTTCTATGCGGGAATTGACCATAACGGAGTCAAGGACGGCGCAACTAAGAAATACATGAACCCTGTTATCCCTTACGTTGAGGGGAAATAAGCGGGATTTGCAAAAAAAGGAGCGGGATTTGCCGCTTCTTTTTAATTACATCGCTTCTTTTGTCCAATCACGAATCTCAGCCATAACATCTTTAAGAGCTAGGCCTTGCGCGTAATTGTTTCTTTTCGTATAGGCCAACCAACGGACATTGATCTGCGAGTTTTCTCTTATGCCTTCTATTAGGTTCAAAGCCTCTTCCTTACCGATTGAAAAGCCTCTATGCTTGCAAGTTTCTTTAAAGGCTTCTTTCAGTACGTCAAGCGCCACATTGTCCCTTTGGGTTTTTCTTAGGATATAAAGGTCGTAATAGTCCTTGCTCCTGCTGTTGGCGAATTGCTTAGCTAAAACGGTTTCAAGTTTTTCCGCGATGACACTTTCGAGGCTATAGGCTTTGATGGGCAAAACCTCTCCCGTGACAAGACACTGATAATCGTAATTCCTATCAGATGGAACGATTGGGTCGCCGGTTGCGATATCAATACCGAATGTGTATCTCACATTATCGAGATTAGCAACGACTTTGACTTGGAAGCCGCCATATATGTCTTCAGGCATAATGTCGCCAGCTTCGAGAACCTGAAACACAATACCATCACCCAAGTCGATCTTAGTGATATCAGCCACTACCTTCATGATGTTTTCTTTCTCCATCAAAAGGCTCTTGATGTGGAAATCCATATCGATGGTACTTCTGCTATGAACACCCAAGACACTAGATAGATATAGGCCTCCCTTGAGAATGAAGTTGTCTTTGTAAGGAGAGGCCGCTAGCCTTGCCAAAAAGGCATCGAAGAAGAATCGGTCATAAACGACGTTTTGAGAAATGCTCAACTCCTTGGCTATGTTGTTGGCTCTAGCTTTCAATGAATCTTTGTTAATCCGCATTTACAACTACCTCCACAACCTCATATACTCGTTTTTCGATGCCAATTTTCTTAGCGTATTCGAAAAGCTTCCTCTGATCGTTCTTTTTCCTTATGTAGAGTTTGATTGCCTTGATGAAAGTCTCGGCGTCGTATTTCTCTCGATACTTGATGAGGTCGCAGATGGTTCTCTCTTCGTCATAGACTCTGACAACGTTTCCGAACATCGTCTTAGTTTCCTTGATTCCAAGTCCATAGATGGCTGAGCTTGAGATTCTTCTTATGAGAATAGAATCCATTTTGTTCCTTGAAGGGTGATAGCTCTGTGGAGCGGCAACCTCAATGTCGGTTGGGATTTTGTCGGTAAGGCCAAGAAGATAGAGAGCGCTCATGCCAGAAAATATGTATTTCGGATACCTTCTTTGAAGAATGAAGTAATCGTCAACCGTATAATCATCAGCCACATAATATCCCGGCGCTTTTTTGCTTAGGTTTTTCCTTTTCACGAAATCAGAAAGAAACCACGATGGGATTTTTGCGTCATCAACATCTTGGCGAGTGATGAATCCTCCGTTCTTTTTGAAGATCTTCTCTAGCTTTTCGTAATTAGTCTTTTCTTTCATTTGCACCTTATTTTACATTGTCTAGTGTGCATTTACAAGTTATCAAATAGAGGCAAATAAAAATGGCACCTGTAAGGAGGGTGCCATTTCGATATACGTTTCTGAAAGGGCGCTAGATGATCACCTTTTCAGAGGGAGCAACAAACGAGGAGAAGGTAGCCTCGCCTGATTTAAAGTAAAGCATTTGGGTATTGCCATCATCTTCGTTATACATCGCGCGAAGTGAAGGCATCTTGTCGAGCATGGCTTTCTTGACTTCTCTTCTGTCATCTTCTTCTAAGACGCCAGAAAGACGTAACCACTGCCCATCTTTGAACGCGCAGATCTCGACTTTCGGGTTGGCTTTGATTTGCTTAGAGACCGGTTTGATTTTGCCAGTCTGGATATAAAGCTTTCCTTCGTAGAGAAGTTGGGTGCCAAAGGCTCTTACGCGAGGCTGATCGCCTTCGACTGTGGCAAGATAGTAAGTTCCTGCTGTTTCGAGGAACTCGTAGACTCTTTCAACGTTAGTCATATTAGCCAATCTGCTCGATGAGATAGTTCTCGTAGCCAATCTCTTTGATGAGGTTGAGGTGGGCTCTCACCCAGTTATAGTGCTCTTGCTCATCAACGATGAATTTCTGGATCATGCTCGCGGTCACATAATCATCGGCGAAAAGGGCTAAGGCCTTGGACATGGCTGGGAGAGCTTCTGCGCTTTCTTTGCAGTCATACTCGAGCATCTCTTTGACGTCTTTGATGACTGGGTATGGGGCGATGGCCACTTCAGGGGTCTCTCCGAGTTCGATGAGGCGCTTATTGACCTCTTTGGCCTCGTTCCACTCCTCTTCGGATTCGGCGGCGATCTTATCGGCAAGGGCCTTGAAGCCTCTGTCGGCTAAAAGCTCTGCGTGGATGCTATGCTGTTGGCTATTGCCAAACCAACCTTTGGCTAACGCTTTGAGAAATTCGATTTTTTCCATTTTTATATTCCTCCTGGGATTTTATGTGTCGGCTGTTAATTAATTATTTCTTATAGTAAGGAGACGATACAATCCTCAACCTCTTGCATATCGATGGTTGGTTCGAATCTTGCGACGACGTTTCCTTTTCTATCGACCACGAACTTGGTGAAGTTCCATTTGATGTCAGGGTTCTCTTTGTAGTGGCTGTCTTTGAGTTTGGCCATCATTCTCATGGCAACGGCCTTATAGCCTTTGCCAAAGGTCTCAAACCCCTTCTCTTTCTTTAAATAGGTATATAGAGGGATCTCGTTCTTGCCATTGACGTCACTCTTCTTCATCTGAGGGAAGGTTGTGTTGTAATGGAGGGTGCAAAACTCATGGATC
Organism: Bacilli bacterium; assembly: GCA_017542885.1. GTDB lineage: Bacteria > Bacillota_I > Bacilli_A > RFN20 > CAG-826 > UBA4951. The sequence continues at coordinate 4,244 of JAFXWH010000004.1, forward strand.
TCCTCATCGGTTCCTGGGGCTTGGCCGGCGAACTGATTGCAAGGGATATCAAGGATCTCTAAGCCTTTGTCATGATACTTCTTATACATCTCCTCGATCGGGGCATACTGTGGGGTGAATCCACATCCAGTAGCCGTATTGACGATAAGGATGACTTTGCCTTTGTATTCGCTCAGTGAGAGCTCGCTTCCATCCGCGCGCGTTACATTAATATCGTAGAAATAGTATTCCATAAGTTTCTCCTTTGTTTACCAGTTTCCTTTTAGCATCTTCTCAAGCAGACCTTTGAATACTAAGAACTCTTCATCAGTCAGCCAGTGATCCTGATAGATGCAGGAAGGGATATCCACTGCTTTATCTCTTAGGGCTAAGCCTTTGTCAGTAAGAGAGATGATGATGTTCCTTTTATCTTCTTTGTCTTTGGAAATCGTAACGTATCCTTTGGCCTCAAGCTTCTTTAAGAGATCGGTTAAGGTGTTGGCTTTGAGATAGAGAGCCTCCACTAAGTCTTTCTCATTAACCTTCCTCTTCTCCCATAACACCATCATCGTGATGTACTGGGTGTAAGTGAGATCTAGTTCCTTAAGAAGAGGTTGGTAGCGGCGAAGTATCTTATTCGCCACCGCGTATGTTGGGAAGCAGACCTGGTTTTTGAGATATAGGGATTCGAAATTCTTTTCCATGCCTTGATTATATCGTATCCGACATATTAAACAAGAGAAATGAAAGGTAAAGAAAAAAGACCCTGTTTAACAGGGTCTTAATTTTTAAGATTGTCGCTTAGTTGAAGGCGATGGTGTGTAAATCGCACTTGCCTTTGCCAACATATTCGAGGAATAAGGCGTGCTTGCCCTTCTCGACTTTGATCTCGCTCTTGAAGGTCGCGAGCTCTTTGCTTGGCTTGACTTCGACTTTGCCGACTTCCTTGTCATCGATGATGACCTTGAAGTAACCGTCGGCTTTGCCTTTTAAGGTGATGGAGAAGTCAACCTTCTCGTTCTTGAAATCGAAGTATTTGAAGCCGGCTTTGACGCCATTATAGACATTGGCGATATAAGGAACAGGTTTCTCATCCTTGCTCTGGGTGAAGTATGGATGGCCAACGCACTTGAATGGGCTCATGAACTTGCCGCCTTTTGGAGAAGTAAGGTTGCAAGCGATATAGGCTGGATAAGAACCTTCGGCTCTAAGAGGTCCGCCATTTAAGCCGCAGGAAGTGACTTCGACCTGTTTGATCGAACCATCTTTCTCAATCTTGATCTCTTCGGCGCAGGCCTGACGGGAGAAGCAATCTCTGTTGGTCTGGCGGTGATAGAAGATATAGTGCTTGTCGCCGATGGTAAGGATGGAACCATGGGTGTTGCCGGTGTAGTTGCTCGCGGTCTTGACGTCTTTATGTTTGCCAAGGCCAACGTCACCGATGGAGATGATGGTGCCGCCGAAGTGGAACTCGCCATCTGGTTTGTCGGAGATGGCGTAGCAGAGCTCATGTCCGAGGAAGGAAGAATAGATGAAGTAGTATTTGTCACCGATCTTTCTCATGGAGGAAGCTTCGAAGAACTCGTGGCCTTCCCATTCGGTGCCTTTGCTGTTTCTCTTAACCTTGCAGATGATCTTTGGCTCGCCGATGATGGTCATCATGTCTTTGTCGAGCTTGCAGCAAGTCGCGCCCTCTTTGGATTGCTTACCTAAGGTAAGTGGGTAATGGACTGGGCCGAAGCCGGTGTAGAGATAGACGTCATTTCCTTCGACGTAGACGCCTGGGTCGAAAGCGAAGCCATCGCCTTTCTTTCTGCCAAGGTGGGTTCCGTCGGCATGGTGGACGTAGCCGATAGGCTTGAACTGTCCGCATGGGGTATCGCAGACGGCGACGCCGATCTCATTGTGGTAAGCGGCGAAGTAGTAGAGATAGTACTTTCCATCTGGGCCCTGGATGGCATCAGGGGCATAAAGAGGGCTTCTGCCCTTCTTGCCGTTATGTGGGTCATCGCTTCTCTTGAAGATGACGCCTTCATAACGCCAGTCGCTGAGGTCATCGATTGGGGCGCTATAGGTGATGTGATCTAAGACGCAGAAATCGTGGCCGTTGAAGCGATCATGTGAACCATAGATGTAGACTCTGTCGCCGAAGATATGAGGTTCGGCATCAGGGACGTATTCATCTAATGGCAAATAAGGATTGAATACTTGCTGTTTCATTTGTTCTCCTCCAGTATTTCCTCACGGTAATCCCTTGGGGTCTTACCGATAATTTTCAAAAAGTTGCGGTTGAAAGTGCGAAGTGAGTCGTAACCGACTTCCTCCGCCACTTCCTGGATTTGGACATCTTCTCTCTTAAGGAGTTCGATGGCCTTTTGGACCCTGAACCTGTTGAGATAGCTTCTGAAGTTCTCTTTGAGGCCGTCATTGACGACATTAGAGAGGTAATGGTAGTCGTAACCGACTTTCTTCGAGAAGTCGTCA
>JAFXWH010000058.1:0-5496 GCA_017542885.1 Bacilli bacterium
CGGAGATGATGTTCTCGAAAACCCCCTCTTTTGCAGAGCCAAGAAGGTGTTTGTCCATTAACTCGGAGGTTTTGAAGAAGATGAGATTTCCATCTTTCGTCTGAACTAAGCCATAAGGATCTCCGATTGCGGTCGTATCGCAATCATGGGAAGCGACTTCTTTGGCGATAACGGCACCAAATAATGGGGCTTTCTCTTTATTAAGAGAACCAGCGACACCGACGACGATGATGCCTTCTAGTTCTTTCTCATATAAATCGATGACTTTCTGAGCGGCCATGGCGGCGTTGACCTTGCCGATTCCGCATTTGGCAGCAATGAACTTCTTGCCTTCGTATTCGGCTAAGGTGATCTCGGTGATGCCATAGGCTTTTTCTTCGAGAATCCTCGTATCAAGAAGGAGGGCATCCTTCTCTAAAGGCATTGGGGTGATGAATGCGTACATATCCTATTTTCCTTTCTTACTTAAGAAATTCTTTCTTGTCGAGCTCTAATTGTTTCCTTAGATCCTCAAGGCTATCGAACTTGATCTCGTCTCTGATGCGCCTAAGGAAGGCGATATAGACGTATTCGCCGTAAAGGTCCTCATCTACATCTTTGATGTAGCTCTCCACGACTGGATGCTTCAAGAGGCCGACAGTTGGGTTCTTGCCGACGTTGATAATGGCTTGGTGAGGGACTCCCCTAAGGTAGAAAAGGCCTAGGTAGACGCCTGCTTTAGGAAGGAGATATGGGAGCGACATCTCAAGGTTCGCGGTTGGGAATCCGATCTTATGTCCGTTGCCATATCCATATCCGATCTTTCCTTTGACCTCATACTGATATCCAAGGAATTTGTTGGCGTTTTCGATATCTCCGTCTTTAAGGAACTCAAAAACTTGTCTCGTGGCGACTTTCTTACCGTCGATACTAAGGAGAGGGACGATGAAGGTCAGGAATTCTTTCGAGAGGTCGCTCGCGGTACCGCTTCTTTGATAACCGAAAGTGAAATCCTCACCGACGCATAGACGTCTGACGCCTAAACGATGGAGGAAGTCGATGAATTCCTCTTTGGTGTGTTTGTAGAAGTTCTCGTCATTGTCAATGACGTAGAGGGTTTCGACTCCGTTATTGGCGAATCTTCTTATTTTGTCTTCAAGAGGGGTTAACACATAGTGTTCCTTATCTTTCTCGAAGATATCGGCCGGGTTGTTTTTGAAAAGGAGAGCGCCTACGCTGTCAGTGTGATTTAAGGCTTCTCTCACTAAAGAGATATGTCCTTTATGAACACCGTCGAAGGTGCCTAAAAGAAGGACGCCGTCGAAGGTGGCAGGGATATTGTCGAACGAGCAATCTATGACTTTCACTAGAAAAGCCCCCTTTCAGGAACAAAGGTATTTTCGTTTTTGCGTTTATAAACCGCAATAAGGGAATTGCTTTTGATAAGCAAAACCTTGTCTTCTTTGACATCGAAGGAAAGAGCCTGGCCATTCTTGGCTTTCCATTCCTCTTCGTCGGTTAATTCGATATGCGGGAGATTGATGAGGGAGATTCCGCTTGTGATGTCCTCGTCTTTGAGGTCATCAATCTTCTTGGCTTCGTTAACCGAGAGATCTCCGATTGAGGTTCTTCTTAAGGCAGTGAGGTGCCCTACTGTTCCTAGCTTCTCGGCAATATCTTCCCCTAGGGTTCTGATATAGGTTCCTTTGGAGACTTTCGCTTTGAGATGTATGGTATTTCCATCAAGTGTTCCTTCTAAGGAATAGACGGTGATGTCACGGGGTTTGACTTCCACCTCTTTTCCTTGTCTAGCGGACTTATATAGAGGCACTCTGTTTACTTTGATCGCGCTGAATTTAGGAGGGATTTGTTGGGAATTTCCCAAAAATGAGCGCAAAACCTCATCCAATTTCTCTTTGGAGATGTTAGGGACGTCTTTCTTTTCGATGACTTCCCCTTCCAAATCTCCTGTGGATGTTTTCTCACCCAAAAGAAGGGCGGCTTCATAGGTCTTATCCCCATCGTTAAGGTACGTAAGAAGCTTTGTCCCTTTGTTGATCGCCACAACCAAAAGACCGGTTGCAAAAGGATCTAAGGTACCGAGGTGCCCTACCGCATGGGTGCCATATCTCTTGCCGAGGATATTGTCCACTTTACGGGAGGTCATGCCCGCTTCTTTGTCGATGAGGAAGATTCCGTCTAACATAAGAATCATTATAAATGATTGGGGTTAGCATAAAAAGAAAACCAAGCCGATTTGGCTTGGTTTAGTTTTGTGATTACTTACTTAGGCGGTTTTGACTAAGCGAATGCCTGCCATGTAGACGCTATAACCGTCAGGTGAGTTGAACAGAATCTTAAACGCTGCTGCGCTCGCAGGGATGCTGATACTGCATAATGCGGCGTTTGAAAAGCCTCTTTCACCGTTATTGCCCATTGGGAAGCCAAGACCCTCATAGGTCGAGGAATTGCTAATGGCAACAGAGCTTGCGTCATCGATTTGGAAAACATATCGTGAAGCTTGAGTGGCTGAGGAATCGGTGTTGATGAAGGTCTTGCCACCGTTTCCAGAGGAATAGCCGGCTTTCATATAGACATCATAGGTTCCAGCAGCGATTCCAGCGATGTTGAAGGAAAGGTTGCCTTTGAGCTTGCCATTATCCCATTTGCCAGAGGTGACGGATTTGCTGCTGTCGAACTTAAGTTCGCCACCGGAGATTTCGCCACAGGAGCAGGAAATGTTATAGAGATCATTGCCGGTGTTTTGGGTTTCGGCGGTGACGATGCTGTGGGTGTGGGCTGGAGGGGTGACTGGGTCAGTACTGCCGCTTCCGCTGGAGCTGGAAGTGCCTTTGTTGAAGACACCAAGAGCGCCGACGTTGATGGAGCTGCTGCCTTTGGTTTGGATGGTGAGGGTATGGGCACCAGCAGCAAGATTGCTGACTTCGCCCATCTGGTTGACGTAATAGCAGGTTCTTCCTTTAAGAGTGCCAAATCCAGCGTCTTTGAAGCTCTTGGATGGGAGAGTTAAGGAAGCGCCGTCGACTTTGACGTCGAGAGCGCTGCTAAGGGTTGTGCTTCCACCGGTTCCACTGCCAAGGTAAGCAGTGATGACGGCATTCATCGTCTCAGCGGTCGTGAAGTTATAGGTGACGACTTTCGAGGAAGAATTGAGAACGTAGTACTGCTCTGGGTGAGCGTTTGAGCTCGAAGTGGACATCGTAACACCGGTGCCAGTAAGGCCGGTGCCTTTTCCGATAAGCTGTCCGTTGTTGTTACCTGGAACGGTATTGCCTTCGGTAAGGATGGAGATGACGGCATCGAGGGTGCTTCTCTCAACGCCGATAGCAAGAAGGGTGTTGTAGCACTTGTTGGCGAAGGTGGCGCCTGGCATGGCATCGATCTCATTCATGTAGTTCTCGATATTGTCTTGGCCAGCGGAAGCGCCGATCTTTCTTTGCTCACCGATGTTGCCGAAGTTCGAGAAGAGGTAGTCCTGATAGAGCTCATTCTTGGAGACGCCAAGGAGGCCGCCAAGAAGGTTAGCGCATAAGCCAGTTCTGTCGGTGCCGATACGGCAATGGAAGAAGACTGGGTATTTGCTTGGATCAGAGATGGTCTTGAAGAAAGCCTTCACGGATTCAGCGTTTCTTGAGAAATGGTGATGGGTTTGGTTAGCGGAATCATAGTCCATCATATGGTTGATGACGTCCCAACCATTGCCGGTTCCGTTATAAGAGGTTCCGTCAGAGACGTTGATCTCGGTTTTGACCTTGAGATGGTTCTTCATCTCAGAGATGCCAGCGGATGTGGCGTTGGCAGGGTTGCCGCCTTTAACGCCGGAGGTTCTATAGATCATTCCTTGTTTGACCTTGCCACCGCCGACGGTGGTTCTTCCACCCATATCACGGCAGTTGGTCATGCCATCGATCTTGATGTTACGTGGAGCCTGAGTGGTCACGTTGAAGGACATGATGTCGGATTCAATTTCAGTGTTGTCAGAGAGCTTTGCGATGACTTTGAAGTAGTTTTTGCCAAGGAAAACGTTCTGAAGGTTAATGTTTTTGTTGATGCTTCCTTCGACGCGGAAACCATCGCTGAGGTCGCTATTCTGACCAAAGGTCACGGCGTATTTATGAACGGTCTTTCCTTCTGGGGCGGTGTATTCCCAAGCAAGCTTGGCTGGGAGAGGATCGCTGTTCCATTCTCTTCCGGATGGGAGAGAAGAAACTGGGTAGTTCACATAGTCGCCAGTGTATTCGAGATAGGTCTTCTGAGCGGTTGTGTGGATTTCCTGAGGGGCATTGAGATCGGTGGTGATCACGAAGCCGTTGCCAGCTGGCTGAGAGGTCACGACAGAGGTGCCTGCTGAGGTACCTGTTGAGGTGGCTGGGTTGCTTTCTCCTCCCTCCGAAGTTCCTTCTTCCCCGCTAGTCTCAGGTAATGTTGACTCGCCGGAAATTGGGGTGCTTTCTTTGCCTGAGTTTCCTCCGAGGTTGAAACCACAGGCGGTAAGCATGCCTAAGGAGAGGATGGAGACCAATAAGGTTTTCTTATTCATCTTTGTTTTTCGTGGCTAATTAAAACCACTACTTTTCCTTTCTGAATGGGTGCGTTCTATGAAACGGAAGTTCATAAAATCACACGCTTAATATTTTTAAATATTACCTTATTGATATACGGTTAGCAATTATTTGGAGAAATATCAAAAAAGAAAAGGCCCATCGCCTATGGACCTTTCTTCGTTTTAAATAGGTTTACTCGTCATAATGCGACCACATTGAGTGGACAATAACGATATGGACATCCTCTAAAACGCGATAGACAAGGCGATGTTGGATATTGATTCTCCTTGAATAATAGCCTTGTAAATCTCCTACGAGTTTTTCGAAAGACGGCGGAAAGCGATACGGATCTTCGGCAATTAAGTTAAGGAGTTTCTTCACTTTGGGCGTCAATCCCGCCCTTTTGATGTTTTCCTTATCTTTCTCCGCGTTTTTTGTAAAGCGTAACCCCCACATTGGTTACCACTCCTCGTTTGGGTTATAGACCTTCATGGAAGAGATATCTTCCTTTTCGCCTTCTTTGATTCTCTTTAAGAGGCCTTTTTGGGAAGTGATGTAAATCGTTTCGCGCATGGCGTTGTATTCTTCCTCTGAGATGATGACAGCATTGCCTTTTTTCGTGCTGACGGTGATTGAGTCGTTATATTCAACAACGTTCTCTAACGAACCAAATAGATTCTTTCTAAGGATTGATACATTCATTGTGGCCATAAAAAGTACCTCCAAATAAAGTATACATGGAATATGTACGCTATCAAGTACATAGGTACAATAATACGTACTCATTCATAATTGATACTATATCCAGATAACCAGGTACCATAACCTCCACTTATCATATAGTGCGAAAAACAAAAAAATCCGAACCTTTTTGATTCGGATTATTTTCTAGATGGTGGGCCAAGGCGGAGTTGAACCGCCGACACAAGGATTTTCAGTCCTTTGCTCTACC
>JAFXWH010000059.1:0-3598 GCA_017542885.1 Bacilli bacterium
CCTAAAACGATGATGCCGAAAAACACGACAAGAGCGATTGTTATGAATAATGGGCTTTCAAAAAAGCTGGCGTAAAGTCTCATTTCTTTTCTCCTTTAGTGGCTGGACGATAGACAAATTTGTTCTTCACTTGGAGTTTTTCGTAATAGCCTTCGCTGGCCAAGTGGTCCATCGAAGTACGGGCTGTTTCGTATGCGCAACGGCAGAACGACTTGTACTGCTGGATCGTGTAATAACGACCTGGGGTGCAATGGTTCGCCAAGAAGTTGGCCTGCTTTCTGTTGAGGCTTGGGTTGGTCTCAAGGAGATAGCGGACATATTCTTTGACTTCCTTGTCGCTCAAAGTGTTTGAAGGGACGCCGAAACGGTAACCAGGGACGGAAGGTTGTTCCATCATCATCTCCTCAGGAGTGATGAATCCGCTTGGCTTTAGGGCGTTCTTCGGTTCTTTTTTCTCGATGACCTGTGGTTTTGGCTCTTCAGGAACAGGCTCTTCGAACACCGCTGGTGCAGGTTCTTCGGCCTTTTCTTCCATGATTGGCTCTTCAACCGGTTTCTCCTCAGGCTCTGGGGCCGGGGCTACTGGAGCTGGGGTGATTTCCTCTGCTCTCTTTTCCTCTTCCGGAGAAAGGGTCTGGTATTCGCCTTTGTAATGGGTGATGCGGGCCTGCTGGATCTGGTCTTTCAAGTTATCGAGCAAACGATTCATGAAGTTCATGCACGCAAGGATGTAGTAAGTCAAATCGCCACCATCGATCTTGCACTCCTTGATGGCCTGCATGACAGCGTGATCACTGAGAAGACCTTCAAAAGGAAGCATGAAAGCGCTGATACCTGAGCTGCTTCCGGCATAAACATCCTTCGCTAAAAGGATGGCAAGCGGATAGTTAAGGTTATCGAACGGCTGAATGTATGACACATAGAATAGAGCGGTCAAAGCGTTGATGAGAAGCTTATCGGTGCCTTTGAGCATTCCAAAGAGGTTCTCCATCATCGGCTCGATATCTCTGACTGGGGCTTTATCGTAGTCGTAGCCATTGATAAGTGAGATAGGACGGTAAGAACTTGGACCCTCTTCGCGGTAGAATTTAGTGAGCTCTGGGATGCCAAGAAGGTAAGTGAAAGCGTCGGCTAAGAAATTGTCGTCTGGCTGAAGAAGTCTCTGATCCTCGGCAAGATAATGGTCGAGGGTGCGGAGATAATGGATGATCGGCATGTGCTCAGGAGCATCTTCGCGGTAGGTTCCGTTAAGCAAGGCCCTGATTGAGATGTCGCTGATCTGCACTCCTTCATAGATGGCGATTGAGCGGAGCCATGGGAAGAACGAGTTCTTCCTGACCTCGTATTTCGCCGCCTCGTCGAGAGCACGGTAAAGCCTGAGGGTGTTATCGATCTTATTTTCAAACATCGCGATCTTATCATTGATCACTGGGGTCAAAGTGATAAAAAGTGGAGTTCTGTTGATAAGGCTGATAGGAAGCTCGTAGCGATACTGCTTCCTGTACTCCTCTTGCTCTTTCCAAAATGAATCGACAAAGCTCGTGTTCAAAGCACGTGACAATTCGCGACGAGTAAGATACCTCTCGTCGGTATAGGCTTCTGTATATTTGGACATACGGCTACATTATAGACAAGCGCGCGATTTGACACAACACGATAACTAAAAAACTACTAAAATCTTTAGCGATTAATAGGAATTATAAAGACGCTAGGCTATTTTTCGTTGCCTTCGTCAATTGATAGCAATGCCATGAAAGCTTCCTGCGGTACCTCGACAGAACCGATGGCTTTCATTCTCTTCTTGCCTTCTTTTTGCTTTTCTAAAAGCTTCTTCTTACGGGAGATGTCTCCACCATAGCATTTGGCGAGGACGTCCTTACGGACGCTCTTGATGTCGCTTCTGGCGATGACTTTACCGTTGATGGCAGCCTGGAGAGGGACTTCGAACTGTTGCTTAGGGATGATTTCTTTGAGTTTGGAGACGATGGCAAGACCCCTGCTATAGGCGCTCTTCCTATAAACGACGGTGCTCAAAGCGTCGATTGGGTCTCCATTAAGGTAGATATCCATCTTGGCTAAATCACTTGGTCTGAAACCGTCGAGGGTGTAGTCAAGGGAGGCGTAGCCACGGGAAACGCTCTTAAGGCGATCAAAGAAATTGAAGATGATCTCGCTAAGAGGGATCAGGTACTTGAGGGTCTCTCTCGTATCATCGAAATAGATAAGGTCTTGATAGATACCGCGTTTGTCTTGGCAAAGCTGCATGATGGCGCCGACATAGTCTTTTGGCGTCATGATCGAAGCCATAACATAAGGTTCCTCAATAGAGGAAATCTTCGATGGCTCTGGCATCTCGCTTGGGTTATCGATGGTCAAAACCTCGCCGTTAGTGAGGTTGACTCTATATTTGACGGATGGCGCAGTGAGGATAAGGTTGAGGTTATATTCCCTTTCGAGTCTTTCCTGAATGACGTCCATGTGGAGAAGACCAAGGAAGCCGGCACGGAAGCCGAAGCCCAAAGCTTTTGAACTCTCTGGTTCATAGACTAATGAAGCGTCATTCAAAGTGAGCTTTTCTAAAGCGTCCTTAAGGTCGCCATATTTCTGGGAATCGACAGGATAGAGACCGCAGTAGACCATAGGCATGATCTTGCGATAACCAGGTAATGGTTCTTTGGCAGGTTTATTCTCTAAAGTGACGGTCTCACCTGGGAAAACATCTTTGATGTCTTTGATTGTTGCAGTCAAATAACCGACTTCACCACACTCGAGAACACCGGTTGAGAGTTCTTTAGGAGTGCGGATACCGACCTCAGTGACTGTGTAGGTCTTTCCGCTTTGCATAAGGCGTATCTTATCGCCCACTTTGACGCGGCCGTTTTTGACTCTGATCAAAACGACGACACCGCGATAAGAATCGTAATAGGAGTCGAAGATCAAAGCCTCGAGAGGGGCTTCGCTATCACCGCTTGGAGGTGGAACGAGTTCCACTACTTTCTCTAGCATTTCATCGATGCCGGCCCCAGTTTTGCCACTGACACAAACAACATCGTTGGTTGAAAGACCAATCTTTGTTTCTATCTCTTGTTTAGCTAATGCGATATCGGCACTTGGCAAATCAATCTTGTTGATGACTGGAATGATCATGAGGTCGTTATCGACGGCGAGATAGACGTTCGCAAGCGTCTGGGCCTGCACGCCTTGCGTTGCGTCGACTACCAATATGGCGCCTTCACAAGCCGCTAAACTTCTAGAGACTTCATAAGTGAAATCCACGTGCCCAGGAGTGTCGATAAGATTGAAAACGTATTCATTTCCGTCCTTTGACTTAAAAGTCACGGTGACGGCATTGAGCTTGATTGTGATGCCGCGTTCCTGCTCAAGCTCCATATCATCGAGCATCTGCGAGGAAAGATTGCGCTTCTCAACAGCTCCGGTGCTTTCGAGGATGCGGTCACAGATAGTGCTCTTGCCATGGTCGATATGGGCGATGACGCAGAAGTTTCTGATGTACTTTTTGTTGAACGGCATAATTGACTCGAAGAATTATAATTTATTTCTTTCCTTTAGGGAAGAAACTATCTAACGACTCTTTCAC
>JAFXWH010000060.1:0-15663 GCA_017542885.1 Bacilli bacterium
CCCAGCCGTTGCGACCCCACTCGTCCTTGGCATCACCAAGGCCGCTCTCGAGACCGAATCCTTCCTCTCTGCCGCTTCCTTCCAGGAAACCACCCGTGTCCTCACCGATGCGGCCATCAAGAACAAGACCGATCCTCTCCATGGCCTTAAAGAGAACGTCATCGCCGGTAAGCTTATCCCAGCTGGCAATGGTCTTCTCGACCAGGCTAACGAGGCCAAGCGTCTTGAAGGCTTCACCGTCGAAGGCAAGATGAAACAGGTCAAAGCCCAGTACATCGAAGCCCACGACCGTCAGGAAGTCGACGAATAACCTTCGTCAAATTATGGGACCGCTGCAACAAGCGGTCCTTTTTTCATCCTTGCTATAGCAAAGTGTCTTTAATTTGTTCTACTTATCGTGTAACCTAATAGCATTAAGAGCCTTATAAGGGTAAAGCCCTTTTGAAAGGAATATTTGTATGAAGAAAAACATTATTTTGCTTGCCTCAGCGATGCTCGTTTTGACCGCTTGCACCGGAAACGGCAAGAGCACCCCAGAGGGAAGCGCCGCTAGCTCAAAGGCTACAGGCAACGGAATCGCCCTCAAGAAGAATAACGAAGGCGAAGAAGTCTCGATCCTTCACCCAGAGATCCAGCGTTACTGCGATGACATGTACGCGGCTGCCGAAGAGCAGGGGATCACCGGTGACGAGCTCTACAAGATCCGCCCAACCGACAAGACCAAAGAAGGTTACCTTTGCCCAGGTGTCTTCGCGACTGCTTATCAAGGCAAGGACGATGGCAACGACAGAGACAACTTCGAGCCAATCGAGCTTGAATGGGAAGCCGAAGGATATGAAGGCGAATACGTTCTTAAGTATTCCACCAGTGAGGATCTTGCTGACGCCAAGACAAAGACCGTCACCGAGGCCAAAACAACCCTCATCAACCTCCTTTGCGACACCACCTATTACTGGAGAGTCGAATCCGCTGACGGCGCCAAGTATTCCGAAACCGGAAGCTTCCACACCAAAGGCTCATTCCGTGACATCACCTGCGGCCCAGCCTATAACGTCCGTGATTTCGGCGGCAAGATGACCGAAAGCGGCCGCAAAGTGAAGCAGGGGCTCGTCTATCGCGGCGGTGAGCTCACCAAGACCGCCTTCGACGGCACCATCCCAAACATCCAGAAACATATCGTCACCTGCGATGACGAAACCATCGCCGTCCTCCATGACGAACTCAATATCCGCACCGAAGTCGACCTCCGTACTTCTGGCAGAGAGACCAATAACCAAAGCAAATCCGACTTAGGTGACGATGTCGCCTTCGTTCAGGACCCAACTGGTTCTGGCTATGCTTCCATGTGGAATCAGAGCAACTCGAACACCTTAGCTATCTATAAAGACGTCTTCAAGAAGATCGGCGCTGCCACTCCAGATAACGCCGTCTACTTCCATTGCTGGGGCGGAGCCGATAGAACCGGCACCATCGCCTTCCTTCTCGATGGCCTTCTTGGCGTTTCCTATCTTGAGGCCTGCATGGATTATGAGTTCACCTCATTCGACACCATCCACACGAGAATCCGTCAGGAAGCCTGGAGAGATAACTCTGGCACCTATGACTTCACCTCTCTCACGAACGGCATGATGAGTTCAACCTACTATGCCGAAGACAAAACCTTCAGCGAAGTCGTCGAAGGCTGGATGAAAGCCAAGGTCGGTTTGACCGATGAAGAGATCTCTAGCATCAGAGAGAACCTTCTTGAGCCAGTCGCCGAATAAAGCGAAAACAAAGTAAATGTGGCTGTTTTGAAAAAGACGGCCACTTTTTAATTCTTTGGCAACGCAAATATCATTGTGGATATGAATATCAAATGATATTCTTATAGGGCTTATAAAATCCGCAATTAGGGGGAAACCCTAAAAGAAAGGAAAACAAAATGAAGAAAAACATTGTTTTGCTTGCCTCAGCCTTACTCGTTTTGAGCGCCTGTGACAAGCCAGCCAACTCCACACCAGCTGGAAGCACCGAAGAAAGCGCCGAGAAAGTCACTCCTACGAAGGACGGATCCATCGCTCTTACCTCCAACAAGGATGGCGAGGATGTCGTGATCATCGAAGAGCAGGTCCAGGCTTATGTCGACGCGATGTATGCCGCTGACGAAGAAGCCGCCCCATCCGAAGAAGAGAAGTGGGGACTCCGCCAAGTCAGCAAAGCCGATTACCCAGACACCTATCTCGGTAAAGGCGTTGACGCCAAGACCTACCGTGACACCGGCAACAAAGATAAGGACAACTTCGAGAAGTTCGACCTTACCTGGGAAGCCGCTGATGGTGCTACCGGTTACAAAGTCTTCCTCGATACCGACAAAGACTTCTCCGAAGGCGCTACCACCTTCGATGTCACCGAAGCCAAAGTCCAGATGAACAACCTCTTCTGCGACACCACTTACTTCTGGAAAGTCGAGACCGCTGACGGCGCCCATGACTCCGCCATCGGTTCCTTCCACACCAAAGGACACTTCCGTAACATCAACGCCGCTCCTGCCTACAATGTCCGCGACATCGGTGGCAAACCAACCCGCGACGGAAAGAGAATCAAACAGGGTCTCATCTACCGTGGATCCGAGCTCGTCGATAGCGAAATCAACAAAACCCTCAACCACGGCGTCACCCTTGACGACACCAACAAGGCCATCTTCAGAGATGAGCTCCACATCGGCTTCGAATTCGACCTTAGAAAAGCCGACGCCATCGGAAGCCAGGTTGGCTCCTCCCTTGGTGAAGACGTCGAATATGAACGTTTAGCCCTTGGCTCCTTCGCTGACCTCTGGAACAACATCAGCGCCGCTGATCTTCAGAGATCCGTCGACATCTTCAAGAACGCTACCCCAGATAAGGCCGTTTACTGCCACTGCTGGGGTGGTGCCGATAGAACCGGAACCCTCATCTTCATCCTTGAGGCCACTCTCGGTGTCAGCATGCTCGAAGCCGCTATGGACTATGAGTTCACCTCCTTCGATAACGGCGCCCACGAGAGATATCGTGATAGAGCCGTCCAGTCCTACGACTTCCCGAAATTCATCAAGGCCGTCTTTGCCTGCCAGGAATACGAAGAAGGCAAAGCTCTTAAGGACATCTGTGCCGACTGGATGCTCGATCGTGGCATCTCCCAGGAAGACATCGATGCTTTGAGAAACAACCTTCTCGAACCAATCCCAGGCTACGAAGCTCCAGCTGCTGAATAAAAATTAGCCAAACCCAAGACGCGATTCCTTCTCCTTATAGGGGTCGCGTCTTTTTTCTTTGCTCAACAAAGAGAAAACATTCAAAATATTCATTGGAGGCCAGACATATGAAAGAGATTAAGTGCCCGAAATGCGGAACCGTCTTTAAAATCGACGAGAATGATTACAATGAGATCCTTGAACAGGTAAAAGGAGAGGCTTTTGATAGGGAAATCGAGAGAAACAAAAAAGAAGCGGAGGAGAAGTACCTCGAACGTTTAAACGCCGAAAAGGCCAAACTCATCTCCGAGAACGAGAAGAGAGTCGCCGAACTCCTTCACCAGAAAGAGCTCCTTGAGAAATCCCAGAAGGATGAAGTGGAGAAGGCCCTTTCAAAGAAAGAAGTGGAGATCGCCGAACTAAAAGGCAAGATCACGAACGCTGCAAACGAAACCCAGCTCAAAGTGAACGAGGCCATCGCCAAAGAGAGGAAAGTCCAGGAAGAGCTTCGCATAGAGAAGCAGAAGCTTGAAGGAGAGCTCGCCAGCAAGAAGAAAGAATACCTCATCGAACTTAACGCCAAAGACGAAGAAGTGAAGTTCTACAAGGATTTCAAAGCCAAACAAAGCACCAAAGGCATCGGAGAATCCCTTGAGGTCTATTGCCATACCGAATTCGACAAGATTCGCGCAATCGCATACCCACGCGCTTATTTTGAAAAGGATAATGAGGTCATCGAAGGCACCAAAGGTGACTTTGTCTTCAGAGACTACGATGAGAATGGCACCGAATTCCTCTCCATCATGTTCGAGATGAAGAACGAGAATGATGAGACTGCCACCAAGCACAAAAACGAGGACTTCTTCAAGAAGCTCGATGACGATAGAAAGAAAAAGAACTGCGAATACGCCGTCCTTGTCTCGATGCTTGAGCCAGAGAGCGATCTCTATAACAACGGCATCGTCGATGTCAGCCATCGCTACCCGAACATGTACGTGGTCCGTCCTCAGTTCTTCCTTCCAATCATCGCTTTGCTTGATGCCGCCTCCAAAAAAACCAGCAAGGCCCTTGCGACGATCGAGGAGGAGAGACAAAGGAACATCGATGTCACCAATTTCGAAGCGAAGCTCACCGAATTCCAGACCAACTTCGGAAGGAACTACGATCTTGCCACCCGTCAGTTCAATGATGCGATTGAGGAGATCGACAAGACCATCGCCCATCTCCAGAAGGTGAGGGATGACCTTACCAAGTCGGAGAACAACCTGAGGCTCGCTAACGACAAGGCCCAGGCTCTCTCAATCAAGAAGCTGACCAAAGATTCCCCAACCCTCAAAGCCAAATTCGACGCCATCGATTCCGAGGATAAGTAAAGAGGCAAACATAGAAGGCGCGCCTACCGCGCCTTTTTCTTTTGCTTTCAGCAAAGGCATAACCTAGAATGTTTCTCATGAGCAAACAGAAAGAATCACTTCAGCGGCAGCTTTTGCACCGCAATTTCCATATACCTAACCGTCTATACAACTGGTTCTACCATCTCATCATGGTGGACATCAAACTCAAGAAGCATAACCCAGTCGTCCATCGAATCGATGATCCTCGTAAAGAAAAGGACGGCGCTCTCCTCCTTTGGAACCACCTTTCAAGACTCGATCATTCCTATATCCAAGCCGTCATGTATCCTCGCCCATTCAACATGGTCGCCGGATATTGTGAGTTCTTCAGAAGCCACCTTCACTGGGCTTTCGAGAGGATGAGCATCCTCCCAAAAAAGAACTTCTGCGTCGATGTCTTTGGCGTTAAGGCCATCCTTTCGATCATCAAGAAGAAGGGTGTCGTCTCAATGTCCCCAGAAGGATTAGCCACCGTCACCGGCATGAATGAGAACTTCATCGAAGGCGTGGGCAAACTCATCAAGCACTGCAAGGTCCCTGTCTATTTCGCGAGATTCGATGGCCAGGCTTTAGTGGCCCCGGTCTTCTCTGGTTACTACAGAGAAGGCGGCAGAAGCGAAGTCACCGTCTATAAGATGTTCAGCAAAGAAGACATCATGAGCCTCTCACCAGAAGAGATCGAAAACAAGCTCAGAAGCGAATTCGGCCACAACGACTACGAATACCAAGAGAAGAATCACTTCAAATGGGATACAAAAGGGCAGGGGTGTGATGGCATGCACGACATCTGCTACAAGTGCCCATCATGCGGTGAGGAATTCCATATGCATGGAGAGGGCGACTCAATTAAATGTGATGCCTGCGGATTCGAAGCCAAATGCAACGAATACCTTGAGCTTGTCCCAAATAAAGAAGTCAAAGAAATGCCCAAATATCCTTCTGACTGGGTTTTGATGGAAAGAAAAGACATCATCAAGCAAATCAGAGAGAACCCTGATTTCTCTTTCTCCTTCAAGACGACGATCGGAATCCAACCTCCTGACCATTACGTCAAGAGCAAGGACCATGCTGCCGAAGTGGTAGGGGAAGGCACATTCACTTTGGACCACCAAGGCTTACATTACGACGGAACCAAATTAGGGGAGCATTATCATTTCGATCTCTCCTATGAGGTCTATTATCGTCTCATCTTTGAGGTAAACACGCATATGTTCGCGTTATATATCGATGACGAGTATGTCGAATTCCTCCCAGAAGAACCAGTGGCTTTCAAAGCGGATCTCATCTGCTCAGAGATGAATAGGCTTCATTTCAAAACCTGGCCACCTCTTGAGAGAGACAAGTATCTTTACGAATAGCATAAGGGGAAGCGTGTCTTCCCTTTTTTTGATGCAACCGGATTTTTGTCAGTTTTTGTCAGTAAAGCGATTACACAACCGGAAGACGGTGGTCTTCGTATTGAAAACCCTTAAGCGTATGGTTTGATTCCTTGGATGAAATACAGCTTTCCTTTTGTCTTGCTGTCATTGGTGCGGATATAACCGGCTGCCATTAGAGCGTTAAGAACACCGGCGACTGTTTTCCTATTCGCACGAAAGACTTCAACAATCTCTTTCTGGCTAACCCCTTTATCTTTAGAGGCAATGAATGAAAGAAGGTCTTGTGCCGACAGTTTTGTCGATATGCCTTGGATTTCACGTCCGAAAAACAAGAGGCGCATCTCAGTGTAATCCGGGGAGGAGTGGATGATTAGATTTGGCTGTGGGTAGGAGTATCGACGCATGGTTGCAAAGATGTTGGCAATGCCGTATCCAGTTCGTTGACAGTAACGAAGTAGCCGAAAGAAGCGCATGAGTTCGGTATTGCGTGGTTCGCTGATGCCGCCGTCGATCATTTCTTTGATGGAAAGATAGGGTTTCCCAGTGTTCCTAATGACGAACTCCCTCGGTGTTGCCACAATCAAAAGAGAGCTTCCTGTTAAGTAATCGGCGTTGCAAAGCGCATTGACAAGAGCTTCAGTGAAGGCTTCGAGTATCTTTTCTCCTGAGATTTCCTGCCCTCGAAATACCTCATATGGGGTGGGCAAGATGTTTCGTGAGCGAGCGCGGACGTTTATGAAGTAATCAAAAATGTTGCAGTGGGATAGAGTATCAATGCTGCAGAGCCGGTAATCGTAGCGGTTTCCTTCGTGGGGATTCTCTTGATAATCAACGAAGAATGTAGGGAATACTGTCATGATGGCATCCATTGTTCCAAGCATCAGTATCGCACCGTTGGTCAAAACGTGTTTTCCTCCGCTTTCTTTGAGCATCTTTGTCGCAATGAGGAATCCTTCGTCATCGAGGCCTGTATCAATTTCGCCCGGGTTTCTCTCTTCTAAAAGCTTGCGGAATCCCTTCAATGATTCTCTTTCAATCCCTTCAATGCCAATGCCTGATGAGTTCACGCTGAAATCGTATGACCCTTGGCGGACATCGTTCAGAAAAGAAATGAGCTGAGATTTGCTGGCCACATAATCTCCGGACCCTCTACGAACAAAGGCCGTTGTAAAATCCCCATCGAGATATAGAGGTTTCTGATGACGGCTCATTTCATCCACGTGTATGCGTAGAACAAACCTGCCGTTAGGGAGAGGGATTTCTTCGAAAGATGAATCGTCAAGCAGGCTCATACTGCACTTGCTTTTGTTTGCGACGGTGTCGAGGATTGATTTGCGATACATGGCCGGGTTCGCGATGCCTGGGAGATCTTTGACCTCCCCATTTTCTTCCTCGACCCCAAGAAAAATGTCGCCTCCATCCGTATTGGCGAACGCAGAATATGTTTCATAGAAATCGACAGGAACTCTTGTTTTTGCGAGTTTAAACTCTGTATTCAAATCTTCTTTGAGTGAATGTAAGTTTTCGTAATCCATTATCTCAACCTCCGAGATTATTATCAGTTTATTTGGGTAAAAAATCAATTATTTGGGTAAAATATGACAGGACAAATAGAGTCCAACCCTCCTATTCCGTAACATAAAACGTGATATTATTCATGCTTGCTAGCAAAAACGGCTTCTTTCGACAAAAAAATTTTCTAGAGGGAAGTATCGTGATTTTGCTATCCACTTAACCCAGCGTGTCAAAATCCATATTATTTCGCTGTTGACAAGGTTTTTTCTCGCGCGTATAGTTCAACCCGTACGCTGAAGTGGGGGAACCCTCTTCTAGCGACTAGAGAAAAAGGAGATTGCAAAGAATGCCAACAATCAACCAACTCGTCCGCTCTGGCAGAAAGAATTTAGTCAAGAAGTCTAAGTCACCAGCCTTAGGCAAGAGATGGAATTCCCTTGAGAAGAGCGAGACCAACCAGCCAAGTGCCCAGAAGCGCGGCGTCTGCACCCGTGTCGGCACCATGACTCCTAAGAAGCCAAACTCCGCTCTTAGAAAATATGCCCGTGTCCGTTTGAGCAACGGATACGAAGTCACCGCTTATATCGGTGGTGAAGGCCACAACCTTCAGGAACACAGCACCGTCATGATTCGCGGCGGCCGTGTCAAAGATCTCCCAGGCGTCAGATACCACATCATCCGTGGCTGCCTTGACTGCGCTGGAATCGAAGCCCGTCGTCAGGGTCGTTCCCTCTACGGAACCAAGACCCCAGAGAAGGGCAGCAACTAATAAGGAGGGAAATGAACAATGTCACGCAAAGGTAAAATCGAAAAACGCGATGTCCTCCCAGATCCAGTTTATAATTCAAAGCTCGTCACCCGTCTCATCAACCGCGTCATGTACGACGGCAAGAGGGGAACCAGCCAGACAATTATCTACAATTCCTTCAAGCTCATCGAAAAGAAGACCGAAAAGCCAGCCATGGATGTCTTCGCTACTGCTATCGCGAACATCATGCCAGAGGTTGAGTTAAAGGTCCGCCGTATCGGCGCTGCCAACTACCAGGTCCCAGTCGAGGTTTCCTCTGAGAGAAAACAGACCCTCGGACTCAGATGGCTCGTCACCTATAGCCGCCTCCGTGGTGAGAAGACCATGGAAGAGAAGCTTGCTGGTGAGATCATCGATGCTGCCAACGGCGCTGGTGCCGCTGTCAAGAAGAAAGAAGACGTCCACAAGATGGCCGAAGCCAACAAAGCTTACGCCCATTATCGTTGGTAAGGGAGAAGCGCAATGGCCGAGAACCTTATCAAGGAAAGCGAAGTCTACGATCTTCCTCATACTAGAAACATCGGTATCATGGTTCACATCGATGCCGGTAAAACCACAACTTCCGAACGTATCCTTTATTACACCGGACGTACCCACAAGATCGGTGAGGTTCATGAAGGCACCGCCGTCATGGACTGGATGGTCCAAGAGCAGGAGAGAGGCGTTACCATCACCGCTTCCGTTACCACAGCTTTCTGGAAAAACCATCGTATCAACATCATCGACACTCCTGGGCACGTCGACTTCACCGTTGAGGTCGAACGTTCACTCCGTGTCTTAGACGGCGCCGTCACCGTTCTTGATTCCAAGAATGGTGTTGAGCCTCAGACCGAAACCGTCTGGCGTCAGGCCGACGGATTCCACGTTCCAAGGATCGTCTTCTGCAACAAGATGGACGCCATCGGTGCGGACTTCTTCATGTGCTTAGACACCCTTAAAGAGCGTCTTGGCGTCAAATATGCCGCCTTCCAGCTCCCAATCGGACGTGAGAGCCAGTTCACCGGCGAGGTCGACCTCGTTGGCATGAAGGCTTACTACTACAGCCAGGACAAAGACGAGGCCCCAGTCGAGAAAGAGATTCCAGACGATCTCAAAGACCAGGCCGCCGATTACCATCAAAGACTCCTTGAAGCCCTTGCCGAATACGACGAGGAATTCATGATGCAGGTCCTTGATGGACAAGAACCAAGCGTCGAAGACATCAAGAGAGTCGCCCGTAAGGCCGTCCTTACCGCCGAATTCTTCCCAGTCTTCTGCGGAACCACCTTCAAGAACAAAGGCGTCCAGCTCCTTCTCGACGCTGTCATCGACTACCTCCCATCCCCACTTGATATCCCAGGTGAGAAGGGAACCAAAGGTACCGAAGAATACGTTTGCAAAACCACTGACGATGCCCCATTTGTTGGCTTAGCCTTCAAGATCGCAACCGACCCATTCATCGGCCGTCTTGCCTTCGTCCGTGTCTACCAGGGCCAGCTCAAAGCCGGTTCCTACATCTATAACAGCTCCCGTGGCGTCCAAGAGCGTATCGGCCGTTTGGTCCTTATGCACGCCAACCACCGTCAGGAAGTCAGCGTTCTCCACGCTGGTGAACTCGGTGCCGTCGTCGGACTCAAAGCTACCACCACCGGTGACACCCTCTGCGATGTCAACGAGAAGGTCGTCCTTGAATCCCTTACCTTCCCAGAGCCTGTTATCGAAGAGGCCGTCGAGCCAAAAACCAAAGCCGACCAGGAGAAGATGTCGATCGCTCTTCAGAAACTCGCTGAAGAGGACCCAACCTTCCGTGTCCACACCAACGCCGAAACCGGTCAGACCATCATCGGCGGTGTCGGTGAGCTCCAGCTCGATGTCCTTATCGACCGTATGAGACGTGAATTCAACGTTTCCGTCAACGTCGGTCGTCCACAAGTCAACTACCGCGAAACCATCCGCAAAGAAGCCGAAACCCGTGGCAAATACATCAAACAAAGTGGTGGCCATGGTCAGTACGGCGACGTCGCCATCAGATTCGAACCAAACCCAGGAAAGGGCTTCGAGTTCGTCGATGCGACCGTTGGCGGATCCGTTCCAAAAGAGTTCATCAAACCAACCCAGCAGGGTTTGGAAGATGCCTGTGGAAGAGGCCTTATCGCCGGCTTCCCAGTCATTGACATCAAAGCTACGCTTTTCGATGGAAGCTACCACGATGTAGACTCCTCTGAAGCTGCTTATAAGATCGCCGCTTCCATGGCTCTCAAAGAAGCCGCTACGAAGTGCGATCCTATCATCCTCGAGCCAATCATGAAGGTCACCATCACTGCCCCAGAGCAGTACTATGGCGACGTCATCGGCGATGTCACCCGTCGTCGTGGTGAGATCCAGGAAGAGAATCAGCGCGGTATCGCCAAGATCCTCACCTGCATGATCCCACTCAGCGAGATGTTCGGTTACGTCACCGACCTTCGTTCCCTCACCCAGGGTCGTGGCAACTTCATGATGAGCTTCGACCACTACGGACAGACCCCACGCTTTGTCCAAGATGCAATTGTCAAAGAGAGCGCGTCTCACTAATAGGTAATACCTATTGCGAAACGAAAATGCTTGCTCTATGATTAATTTGCTGCTTTTCTAGAAAACCATTTTTGGAGGAAAAAACACAATGGCAAAAGAGAAATTCAATCGTGACCGTGTCCACGTTAACGTTGGCACCATCGGTCACATCGACCACGGCAAAACCACTCTTACCGCCGCCATCTGCCACGTCCTTTCCCTTGTTGGCAAAGAGACCGGTGGTGTCGAAGGTAATGCTAAAGACGTCGGCTACGGCGGAATCGATAGCACCCCAGAAGAGAGAGCTCGTGGTATCACCATCAACTCCGCTCACGAAGAGTACGAGACCAAAACCCGTCACTACGCCCACGTTGACTGCCCAGGGCACGCTGACTACATCAAGAACATGATCACCGGTGCCGCCCAGATGGACGCCGCCATCCTTGTCGTCAGTGCCGCCGATGGCGTCATGCCACAGACCCGTGAGCACGTCCTTCTTGCTCGTCAGGTCGGCGTTCCAAGGATCATCATCTTCCTTAACAAGTGCGATATGGTCGATGACCCAGAGCTTATCGACATCGTCGAAATGGACGTCCGTGACCTTCTTAACAAATACGAATTCCCTGGTGACGAAGTCCCAGTCATTCGTGGCTCCGCTTTAAAGGCTACCGAATGCACTTCTTCCAAAGACGAAGCTGCTGCTCCAATCCTTGAGCTCCTTAAGGCTCTTGACACCTACATCCCAGATCCAGAGAGAACCGCTGACAAGCCATTCCTTCTCCCAATCGAAGATGTTATGACCATCTCTGGCCGTGGCACCGTCGTCACTGGCCGTGTCGAGCGTGGTCAGATCAAGATCAACGACGAAGCTGAAATCGTTGGCATCAAAGCCACCCAGAAGACCGTCGTCACTGGTCTTGAGATGTTCCGTAAGACCCTTGATTACGCTGAGGCCGGCGACAACATCGGCGCCCTTCTCCGTGGTATCACCCACGACCAGGTCGAGCGTGGCCAGGTCCTTGCTAAGCCAGGTTCCATCGTCCCACACGACAAGTTCAGCGCTGCTGTCTACGTCCTTACCAAGGATGAAGGTGGCCGTCACACCGCTTTCTTAAACGGTTACAGACCACAGTTCTTCTTCCGTACCACCGATATCACTGGATCCATCACCCTTCCAGCCGATGTCCAGATGGTTATGCCAGGTGACCACGTTACCTTCACCGTCCAGCTCATCCACCCAATCGCTCTTGAAGCTGGCACCAAGTTCTCCATCCGTGAGGGTGGCAAGACCGTTGGTTCTGGTACCGTCGCCGAAATCCTTCACTAATTAGTGATACAAATTAAGGCCTCCTTAACAGGAGGTCTTTTTTGTTGCGTTTCTATACAGCGTGTATTGTTTTTTCGCGCGCGTATCTCTATCCTAATAGTGTCGACAAGTCTTAGAAGGAGACAAACATATGAAGAAAAACAGGTTTCTTCTTTTGGCTGGTATCCTTGGCTTCGCCTTTATGGGCGCCTCTTGCGCGAGCGCCGCAGCGGGCGGAGGCATGGCAAGAAAGGCCAATGAAGTCCAAGTCGAGATGGTCGCTCATAATGAGGACAACCTCGTCATCGCCGAACCTCGTTTCGCGGAGGAAGCTCCAAGTAGCGAGAAGAAGCAGACCGCAGCACCGACAAGACAATGGGAAGACAAAGACACTGGCTTTGTCGTTTTCGGCGTCTTGATGGGCGTCTCAGCCTGCTTGATTGCCACAATGGTCACCCTTAGTATCCTCAAAAAGAAAAAGGGTACCGAAGTTAAGGAGGAAGAACAATGAGAATCACCGCCATGATCGATATGGGATTCGCTAGCCATTACTGGATCATGTTCGTCATCTTTGGCGCAGCAGTCCTTATCATTACAACTCTTTATTTCTTCTTAGCCTGGCTTCCTGCCTATAAGGACAAGGCTGAGAAAGGCAAAAAAGGAAACAAGATCGTCATCCGCATCCTTACCCCAATCATCGGTGGCCTTGCCTTAATCGGCATGATCGGCGCCCCAGCTTTGGCCGCCAACTGGTCAAACATCATGATGGCCGTCACTGGCAACGCCGGCATCGGCGCCATCGATAACGAATCGAGCAAGTTAGCCGCTGCCGAAGCAAGCGAGAACATCGAGACCATCGAAAAAGAAGGCGCAGTTCTTTTAAGAAACGAGAACAAGGTCCTTCCTCTTGATAAAGTCGCCAACAAGAAAGTCAACCTCTTCGGCGCTGGCGTCTATGGCATGTTCTACGGAAACGGTGGTTCAGGCGCAGTTCAGACCACTTACCGTGATCGCAGTGCCGTCAAAGAAAGACACGCCGTCAAATTCGAGGAAGCCATGGAAGAGCAGGGGTTTGAAATCAATCCTTATCTCTTCAACCTCGTGAAGAATTACTTCCCAGCGACCGCTTCCTCAACCGACACTTCCAATTCAGATAGGCCAAGCAGAACCCCATATAGCGTTGCCGACAGCGACAACGTCATTGATTGCGGCGTCAACACCTATGGTTACGCCGAGATCGTCAGAACCTGCTTACCATATAACCACGAACCAACCGTGGACGCTTATACGGCCACCTATCCTGAGCTTGATGGCAAGACCCTTCTTGAACAAGCTAAGGACTGGAGTGACACCGCCATCTTCGCTATCAGCCGCTATGGCACCGAAGATAGCGACATGAAAGAAGAGGAGATCAGACTCAAAGAGAATGAGATCGCCGTCATCGACATGCTCAAAGAGAATTTCGATAAGGTCATCATCCTTCTCAACGTCTCCCACGCCATGGAAATCGGCAGCCTCTTAACCGATGGCATCGATTCCATCATGTTGATCGGCACCCCGGGCATCACTGGTAATAGAGCCGTCGCCAAGATCATCGATGGCACCTATGTCCCATCAGGCAAACTTAGCGACACCTGGGCCTATGATTCACAAAGCGCACCATCCTTCCAGTCGATGGGTAATTACTCAACCTTCTCCTATAAGAACAGCAACGAGAAGTTCGTCGAATACACCGAAGGCATTTACGTCGGTTATAGGTATTACGTCACTAGAGCCATGACCGATAACGCTTTCAACTACGACGACGAAGTCATGTTCTCCTTTGGTGAAGGCAAGTCCTACACCACCTTCGAGAAGTGGATCGCCGCTCATGAGATCGACCAAGAGAAAGGCGAAGGAAAAGTCACCGTCTCCGTCAAGAATACCGGCGAAATCGCTGGCAAAGACGTCATCGAGATCTATAATCACTCCCCATACACCGGAAAAATCGAAAAAGCCTGGCAAAACCTCCTCGCTTTCAGAAAGACCAACGTCATCGAGCCTGGTGAGACCAAGACATACGAAGTCTCATTCAAGCTTAGAGATATGGCTTCCTGGGACACCGAGAAAGGCTACTACGTCAACGAAGAGGGCGAATACGAAATCTCCCTCCGTGACGATGTCTGGCATGAATCCGTAAGTAGCGGACACACCAACACCTTCAAGTTCAATCTCCCTCTCATCGAATACAAGACCTCCTATCAGACCGGTTACGAATACGCGAAGCACTTCGAGGAAGCCGAAGCCGGACCAGACAGCGATCCAATCACCTACCTTAGCAGAAGCGATTGGGCTGGCACCTGGACTAGCAGCGATGACCTTAATGGAAATGTCAACCTTGATGACCGTCATAAGGAATGGCTTAACATCCAGTCCAAGAAATGGGAGGATGGCCAAGTCGAAGGCGATATCCCAACCACCGAAGCCGACAATGGCCTTACCTTAAGAGATCTTAAGGACGCCGATTGGGATGACCCAAGATGGGAAGACCTCCTCGATCAGCTCTCCGTCAAAGATATGGAGAACCTTGTCGAGCATGGCGGATTCCAGACCGCTGAAATCAAGAGCATCGGCAAAGCCAAAGCCACTGACTACGATGGCCCAGCCGCTGCCTTCCATAGCGGAAGCGGACACCCATGCGGCGTTATCGTTGCTAGCACTTGGAGCATCGATGCCGCTGTCCTCTTTGGCGAATCGATCGGCAAAGAAGGCGCTGCCTCTGGCCTCACTGGCTGGTACGCTCCTGGCGTCAACATCCATCGTTCCCCATATGGCGGACGTAACTTCGAATACTATAGCGAAGATCCTCTCCTCTCCGGCTTAATGGCTGGTTACACCTCACAAGGCACTATGGAATATGGCGTCTATTGCTACGCCAAGCATATGGCCCTTAACGATCAGGAGAAGGAACGCGTCAAGGTCAACACTTGGTGCAATGAGCAAGCCATCCGTGAAATCTACCTCAAACCATTTGAGCTTTATAGCGATCTTGGCGGTCTTGGCTTCATGACTTCCTTCAACCGCATCGGCGCCACTTGGTCCGGTGCCCATGAAGGCATGCTCACCGAAGTCGTCCGCAATGAGTGGGGCTTCCATGGCGTTGTCGTCACCGACTATGTCAATGACCATAGCTACATGGGCGTCGCTCAAGGCTTAAGAGCCCAAAACGACCTCTACCTCGATCCAAATAACTCTTCTAACACCGCGGTCACCGCTTATAACGCCGCTCCAAATGACATGATCAAGCTCATGAGAAGAAGTTCCAAGAACATCCTCTATGTCTGCGCTCATTCGAATAATGTTTGGGACGAAGCTGACTTCGCTGCCGTTGGCATTGAGAAGTAAAAAACCTCATCAAAAAAGAGCCTCCCGTAAAAAGGAGGCTTTTTTGTTAAGGATTTTTGGATTTTACCAAATGCAGATACGCTTCTCTGGAGCGATATACATCTTGTCGGTCTCTTTGACGTCGAAGGTCTTATACC
>JAFXWH010000061.1:0-6008 GCA_017542885.1 Bacilli bacterium
CCTTCCTCTTTTCGCCACCAGAAAGTTCGAACGGGGAACGCTCAAAGAAGGACTTTCCGAGTCCTACTTTCTCGAGGGCCCAATGGGCTTTCTCAATGGCTTCCGCCTCTTTGAGGCCGACGTTCTTTGGGCCGAAAGCGACATCCTTCTCAACGGTTTCCTCGAAGAGCTGATACTCTGGGAACTGGAAAACTAAGCCAACATGCTTACGGAGACCTTTAATGTCCTTGGTTCTTTCTTTTTTGACTGCGCTATTGATGAAGCCATCAATATCGACAACACCCGAAGTTGGGTGAATCAAAGAATTGATATGCTGGGCAAGGGTGCTCTTTCCACTGCCGGTCTTTCCGACGAGGGCGATGAACTTGCCGCTTTCGAGTTCAAGATTGATGTCCTTAAGAGCCTCGTATTCGAAAGGCGATTTCGGAGAATATGTGAAGAATACTTTCTTAAAACTTACTGACATAAGTATTCCTCTAATTTCTCGAGAGTGTCGACGTCGCTAGGGACATCCACTCCTTCTTTTCTGAGACTATCGATCAAAGACATAACGAAAGGAGCGTCCAAATGGATCTCTTTCAGTTTTTCCGTATTGGCGAAGACCTCCTTTGGAGTTCCCTCAAGGATGAGTTTGCCTTTGTTGAGGACGATGACATAATCCGCTCTCATAGCCTCTTCGATATCGTGGGTGATCGAGATGACCGAAAGGTCTGGGTTTTCTTCTCTAAGGCCGAAGGTGATATCAAGGATGTCTTTCTTGCCGACTGGGTCGAGCATCGAAGTCGCTTCATCATAAATGATGAGCTCTGGTTTCATGGCAAGAACGCCAGCGATGGCGACTCTTTGTTTTTGACCTCCGGAAAGATTCTCTGGAGCGTGATCGAGATATTGCTCCATTGAGACCTTTCTCGCGTATTCCTGGATTATGGCGTCCATCTTTTCAGATGGGACTTGTCTATTCTCGAGTCCAAAAGCGATGTCATCCCTTACAGATGAGCCAACGAATTGGTTATCTGGGTTTTGGAAAACGAGACCCATCTTCCGACGAAGGGCAGGAAGATTCTCTTTATTGAGTTTTTCCCCGAAGAGGGTGACGGTTCCTTTTTTGTATGAGCAAAGGCCAGCGATGATTTTGGCTAAAGTGCTTTTGCCTGAGCCGTTGTGGCCGACAATCGCGACATAGCTTCCCGCGGGCACG
Source organism: Bacilli bacterium (assembly GCA_017542885.1). Lineage (GTDB taxonomy): Bacteria > Bacillota_I > Bacilli_A > RFN20 > CAG-826 > UBA4951. Next base: position 1,199 of record JAFXWH010000061.1, read on the forward strand.
GAAAAAGAAAGGTCATGGAGAGCTTCCGCATTTTCTCCAGAATAGGTGTATGAGAGGTTTTTGACTTCGAGGATATTCTTCATTTCTTTTTCTTTCTCACGATGATCTCATTCACCACTACAACGATGATGAAGATCAGGAGAAGCGCTCCCCCGATAATCCAAAAGACGAAAGGTTCAACGTCTTTTGTGGCGGCAAGCGGGAGCAAAACTGCCACACTGATAAGGACGAAAGCAATCAGCAATACGAAAAAACGATAAGCAAAACTACCTTTTTTCATCTATTAACGGCTAACTTTGACGGTTGGTCCCTCATAGAGGCGGACCTTGACACCGGCCATCTCAAGAAGCTTCTTGGAGGCTTGGTAGATGGTGTCACTTCCATGCTTGTCATCAAGATAGACGATCTCTTTGATGCCGGACTGAATGACGGCTTTCGCGCATTCGTTGCATGGGAATAAAGTAACGTAGAGGGTGCAGCCATTGAGGTGAGCTGAATCCCTGGTATTGAGGATGGCGTTGAGTTCGGCGTGGCAAACGTATAAATACTTGCTCTCTAAGCCTTCACCATGTCCCCATGGGATGCATTCATCGTCAACTCCGACTGGCATGCCATTGTAACCAATGGACACAACCTTGTGGGCCTTGTCGACGATGCAGGCTCCGACTTGGGTGGATGGATCCTTGCTTCTTAGAGCGCTAAGTTGGGCGATGCCCATGAAGTACTCGTCCCAGCTGATGTAGTCTGTGCGGTGTTTCTCTTCCATAACTTAAACTCCTATTCGGTCAATTAATGATAGCCATAGAACTCTAAGAGTTCACGCAAAAAAGGTAAAGCTAAGAAAAAAGAGCCAAATGGCTCATCTTTCTTAGACTCTGCGAGTAAGGAGAAGTCTGTAACCGACGCCGTAGACGGTATCGATTCTGAATCCCTTAATCTTGCTGAGCTTCTTTTTGATAACACCGACGTGAACATCTATGGTTCTTGTGTTGGCGCTGCTCGTCTCGAATTTCTGATCATCCCAGAGTAGGGACAATAACTCTTTTCTGGTTACTGCTGTTGGGTTGTGCTCGTAGAGACAGAAGAAGATTTTCCATTCTGCTTTGGTGAACGAGACGGTGCAACGATAACAAACCAAGGTTCTATTTTCAGTATCACATGTTACGACCGATCCATCGGCGCGTGTAATTGGAATTAGAGCCACTTAGTCAAACCTCCTAAAACTTGGGGCTTACAAATTATGCGTTCAAAAATAATTTTTGCAACCTAAAAACACCCAAATTGTAAAATATGTAAATTTTTGTCAAGAAAGCGATTTTATGACTATCACGCAAGCGACAACCAAAACGACCATAACGGAGAAGAAAATAATCCAGCCTATGTGGGCTTTCTTCTCTTTTTTAGGATCGTAACCTTCCTCGGTCGGTTCAAAAGCCTCGGTCGGTTTCAGTTCATTTTTATCGGTATCGTTATTCATCTTTTTTGTTCTCCAAACGGAGGTGAAGTTGTTTGTGATCAAAGACAAGCATCCAGTAAACGGAGATTGCGCTGATGGTGACGTTAGCAGGAAGCCCTAAGAAAAGCATCATGAAGAAGTATTCAAAGGATGGGCTATAGCCGTTTCCAAAGAGGAAATAGAAGAGGAAGAAGGCAAGGCTCTTGAGGACGGTCATCGCCAAGACCTCACATAGTAAAGATATTAAAGCGGTCTCGTTTGGTGATGGGATGTCCACATACTCAAGGACATTCCTTTCGAATCTCTTGTTGGTCAAGGTGACGCTGATGCAACATGCCACTCCTACAAGAACCATGATTCCAAGGATGATGAATTTGGTGACCAAAACATATTCGCCTTTGAAGACCTGACCACCAATGAAATCAGTGAGGAAAAGGACTGCGGCAAGGCCAGCCAAAATGACTCCCATCGCAATAAACACAGCAAACGGGGGTTTTAAAGATGCGCGGAATTTGCGGGTGATTTTTTCAAAAATCCATGGCAAAACCCCAAGGATTCCATAAACGATGGTGATGAAGAAATTGTAGGCTCCAGTTGGAAAAACCATGGCTGGAATGAAGTCAGCTGCCACACCAACAACGGCACCATAGAACGGTCCAAGAGCAAGCGAGGCGAACATGATGAGGGATGGGGTGAGCGAGAAGCGAAGGAAAACCAAATCACCCATCGGGATGAGTTTGAAGACCATCGTTGAGATGATTGAAAGGGCGGTTAGGATAGCCGCGCTTGTGATGTTTCTGATCGTGAATGTCTTTTTCATAAGTGTAGCGTCTCGATGACATACTCCCTGGCTAAGTTGGCAAAGGCTAAGCTTCCCGTAATGAGGATGATGTCATCCGGATACTTGATAAGGAAGTCGCTAATCGCGAGTTTGTAATCTGGGTTATAGGAATAGTCCTCAGCATAGAGGAAATAATCACTTTCGTCCCTGGCGCGTTTGCTGTCAAAGGTAGTTAGGACAATCTCGGCAGCATCACGGCTGATTCGTGGAAGCTCGACCGCGATGTTTTTGTCACGGAAGCAAGCGAAGACGACATGGATTGGTTTCTCACCGCTAAGAGGAATCAATGATTCGACGAGTTCGTTAATAGCTTGTGGGTTATGAGCACCATCGATGAAGATGTTGCGATGCCTTTCGAAACGGCACGGAAGCGGAGCGGATAAGAGTCCTTTTCTGACAGCGTCCTCAGTCACTGGGAATCGCTCATTAAGGATCTTCGTGGCTTCCACCACAATAGAGGCGTTCTTTAACTGATATTGAGCCGGGGTGAGAAGCTGGAGCTTCTGATATGGTCTGTAATCGAAATAGAAATACGGGGCTTCGTAGTGAGAGTTGTGGTATGAATCGACCTGGTAGAAGTCGCTGTCTCTCTTTTCGGCAATATCACGGATGACCTTCATTGTTTCCTCGTCCATTGGCCCAACTAAGATTGGGCAACGGTTCTTGATGATGCCGGCTTTGTTTCGAGCGATCTCGGAAGTCGTTCTTCCTAAGAAGGCGGTGTGCTCAAGCGAAACGGTCGTGATGATGGAAAGGACAGGCTTGGCATCAGAGATGTTTGTGCTGTCGGTCTCCCCTCCCATACCACATTCGATAATGGCGAGATCTGGCTTCTGTTCATTGAAGTAATCGAACGCCATCGCTGTCTCGATTTCGAATGAGGAAAGGTTGAATTTCTTATACTCATTCTCTCTTTGAGAGAAAATGCGGGCAAAATCCTCATCGGTGATGTCTTTGCCATCGATATGCATCATCTCGTTTGGTTTCTTGAGATATGGCTTGCTGAAGAGAGCGACTTTGTAGCCGGCAGCCTTATAGACCTCCAAGAGGTAATGGGCGGTTGAGCCTTTTCCATTCGATCCAGTGATGTGGATGAAAGGAACCTCTAAATTGAGTTTGGTTTTCTTAAGGAAATGATCCCAGTCTTCCCTTTCATAACGGGACATAGTGAGATCGTTATCTTTGAGATATTGGAGCGTGTCTTCGTAGTTCATCAGAAGTCCTCATAATCCTTTGAGGAACGGGCATTTTTGTCGAACTCTCTTTCGAGGTCTTTCTCTTTAAGAGAATCTCTCTTGTCGTGAAGCTGTTTGCCTTTGGCAAGGGCGATTTCCATCTTGGCGTAGCCATGTGACAAAAAGACCTTCGTTGGGACGCAGGTGTGTCCATTCTCAGCAATCCTCGCAGAGAGTTTCTTGATCTCTTGTTTGGTGAGAAGGAGCTTGCGGTCACGAAGATGGTCAACATTAAAAATGTTGCCTTCCTTGTAAGGGGCGATATGCATATTGCAGACAAAGGCCTCACCATGTTTGACGAAGATGTAGGCGTCGCTGATGGTCGCGTTCTTGGCTCTGAGGCTCTTGATTTCGGTGCCAGTAAGAACGAGTCCGGCTGTCATGAAGTCGCTTAAAAAATACTCAAAGTGAGCTCTGCGATTCTCAATTAAAACTCCTGACTCTTTCTTTCTGCTCATCGTTCGTTCCTAAGTCAAAGGAATTATAGACCTCTAGTGGTCTATTTGCGAACGCAAAAGAGTCTTAGGTGGAATTTAGACTACAAAGAAATAAATGGAGATGAACATCAAGGCTGTTCCAACCAAACAGAAGCAATGGAAAACGAGGTGGAACCATGCGTTTTTGTGACCGATTCCATAAAGGACTGCGCCGAGTGTGTAGGCCACTCCTCCCATAAGGAGAAGGAAGAAGGCTGGGAACCAACCGATGGCTTCAAGAAGAGGCCAGAAGGAGATGACGATAAGCCAGCCCATGCAGATATAGTCGATCATGCAGAAGATTCTGAACTTCTTGAGGTTGACCGAGTTGAGGGAAATACCAACGGCACCTAAGGCGACACAGCCACCATAGATGATCCAGGCCCACATCGGGCTCACGGACATAATGCTAACCAAGCAATATGGGGCGTATGTTCCGGTGATGAGGACATAGATCATGTTGTGATCCAAAACCCTTAAAACGCGTTTGCCATTGTTCCTTCCAAGGGCGTGATAGACGCAAGAAGTCGTATAGCAAAGCAATAAAGAAAGAATGAAAATTGAGCACGAAACGATAGCCCAAACATTGCCGCTGTTAATCGCCTTCAAAATGAGGAAAGGACCAAAAATCAGCGTCAAAACCGTCCCCAATCCATGTGTTATGGAGTTTGAGAGCTCTTGTGCGAGAGTGTATTTTGGCAGTTCTGTTTTAAGTGGGCTCATGACCACAATATTAGTACAACTAGTTTCTTTGTCAAGTACATCTAGTTTTATTTACTAGTTTAATATCGTTTGACAATAA
>JAFXWH010000062.1:0-10762 GCA_017542885.1 Bacilli bacterium
AATTCCTCACTAAGCTTCAGCGTGGCAACAAACCTGCCCCAAGCGACGTCAAGCTCATTCAGACCCTTGTCGTCGATATGGGTGTCCCGGAGAATGTCGCTAACGCTCTCATCTTTTACGTCCTTGGAGTTCAGGAGAACGCCCTTTCTAGCGCCTATGTCACCAAACTTGGTGCTTCTCTTGTCAGAGCAGGCATCACCAACGCCCTTGATACCCTTAACTTCTTAGGTGGCCATGCTAAGCGTAATGGAAAGAAGAAGGAAGAAAAGAAGTCAGTCGAAGAGAAAGTAGAGAAGCCAGTCAAACCATCCGAAGTGGTGGATGAACTCGAAGAAGAGGAAATCGATGACGAAGAGTTCGAGATGATGATGAAGAATAGAGGCAGGAAGTAAGCATGGAAACTTTTGTGAAAGATACCAAAGAAATAAAAGAGGCCAAGAAAGAGACCTCTCTTCTTGACGAGATCCTCTGCGACCGCCGTCTCATGAATGAGCTCCATTCTTTAGACATCGATGATTCTGAGATTTCCCAATACCTCCCTCTTTTAGCCACCTACCTCGACCAGAGAGCGGCAGAGGAAGATCCTCGCCATGAACTAGTCGCCCCATACCCAGGCATGACGATGAAGCTTTGCATCGATGACTCAGGCAAGCTTTCCTATGTCCTTGGTCCAAATGAGGAAACCAAAAGAAAAGAAGCCCTTGAGAAGAACTACATCTACAAAGACTTCCCAGAGGCTTGGTATGACCTAAACGGCAAAACCGTCAAAGGCGAAAGATATAAGAAAGTCAGGACCGCTTTAGCGAAAACCTTCACCAAAAACTGCGTCAAACCATGGGTGTTCGTCAAAGGTGAACCAAGTTCGGGCAAATCCTATTACCTTGCCGCTGTCCTTAATGGACTTGCCGCTGATGGTGAAATCGTTTGCTTCATCAACGGTGCCAAGCGTTTCGACGAGCTCAAATCTCTCGCCATCAAGAACCGCAAAGAATTCGATAAGGTCATGGCCGAGCTCGAAAGCTGCGGAACCATGGTTTTCGATGACTTCGGAAACGAATTCAAATCCGAATACATCCGTGACCAGATCATCCTCCCTATCCTTTCTGAAAGAAGCAGGGCAGGTTTAAGAACATATTTCACGAGCCAGTATGGCCTTGATGAGATCAAACAGCTTTATAGCCTCCATAAGAGTTACATCGAAGGTTCTAGAGTCACCAAACTCATTGAAAAGAACATCGAGAAAGTCGTTACTCTCGAAGTGGGTATCGAAACCGTCTCTCAGAAGAGAGCCAAGTGATCTAATTGCTTATACAACTCGTCTAATGAGCCGCTTCCGTCAAGAATGATTGAGGCGGCTTTTTTTGCTTTTCTCGTTGGGAAGGAACCATTGAGTTCTAAGAACTTCTTTGGATCAACATTACGCTTCACTAAGCGTTCCATCCTGATGTCCTTATCTGCCTCAACATAGATGATGAGGTCACACTCTTTCTCCATAGGTCCTCCTATCAGGAGAGGGACATCGACAACGACCTTCTTGTATTTGCCTGAACGGATATCCTCATCCATCTTCTTATAGACGAGAGGGTGGACATATGCTTCAAGTTCTTTCTTCTTTTTGGCGTCTTTTGAGACAATCGAAAGAAGGGCTTTGTAGTCGACTTCGTTATCCTTAAGAACGTTCTTTCCGAACATCTTCTTAAGGCCTTCTTTCACAGACTCTTCTTTATACAAAGAATGAACAATCTTATCGGCATCAAGGACTTTGAACCCTTTCTTAGAAAGGTAAGTGGACACAGAAGACTTCCCTGAGCCGATAGGACCGGTGACTCCAACAATCAAAGGCATTCCTTTAAGAGGTTGGCAAATAGGGCAATAGGTAGTTCCTCGACCTCCAATAGAGATCTTTCTCATGATCATGCCACAGCGGTCACACTTCATTCTTTCATGTCCATAGGCGTGCAGTTCGTTTTGCATGTTTCCGCTCATGCCCTCTTTCGGGTGATAGCTTCTGATTGTGCTTCCGCCTTGCTCAATAGCCTCAGAAAGAATCCTTATAGATTCCTCGATTAAACGCTGGCATTCTTCAATTGAGAGGGTTTTTGCAGGGGTTTTTGGATTGATTTTGCTGGCAAAAAGCACTTCATCCGCATAGATGTTCCCTAAACCAAGGATGATGGTCTGATCAAGGAGGGCGCTCTTAATTGGACCGGATATATGTTTGTAATGTTCCTTAAGTTCTTTCGCTTCAAGATCCCAAGGTTCTTTTCCTAGCTTGGAGATCGGGAGAGTGGTCTTGTAGTCTTTCTCACTCTTAAGCTCAACGATTCCAAACTTCCTGACATCGTTGAAACGAAGGGCAGTGCCATCAGTGAAGTCATAGATAAGGGTGTCATGCTTCTCTGGCTTCTGACCTGCCTTTCCCTCAAAGTATTTCCCTTCCATACGGAGATGGGAGATAACGACTTTGTCGTTAGAGAGATGGAAGATGATGAATTTGCCAATACGCGTGCATGGCAAGAACGTTTCCCCAATCAAAGCAGCCTTAAAAACTGAAGCAGGGGTCAATACCGACTTCTCATGGAATATCCTGATATCCTTGATGGTCTTATTCGGAACGAAGCCATTGAGGATACGGACGACTGTTTCAACCTCAGGGAGTTCAGGCATCTTTAGTCCTTCGCATCATACCAAGTATGACCGATTCCTTTCTCAACCGTTAACTTAACTGGGAGATCGACTGATTCAGTCATGATCTTCTCTAGCTTTGGTTCAATCTCATTAAGCTCTTCTTTTGGTACCGCAAAGATAAGTTCGTCATGGATCTGAAGAACCATCTTGGTCTTGTATCCTTCCTTTTTAAGGAAGTCCGATATCTTGACCATAGCGATCTTAATGAGATCGGCAGCGGTTCCTTGGACAGGGGCGTTCAAGGCCGCTCTCTTAGCGGCTTCCCTCACCATGTATGAAGGGTTATTGATATCGCGGAGATATCTCTTTCTTCCAAACATCGTGGTGACATATCCTTTCGTGGTGCATGTCTCGATGATGGAATTGAGGTATTCCCTGATCTCAGGATAGGCAAGATAGAAGGAACGGATGATATCCTGGGCTTCTTTGTTGGAACAGCCAATCTGCTGGGCAAGTCCAAAGACAGTGGTGCCATAGATGATCGCGAAGTTGACCGCTTTCGCACGCCTTCTCATGAGAGGGGTGACCTCGTCGGTGTGGAAGATACGTTTTGCGGTCTCGCTATGGACATCATGCCCGCCTTTGAAGACATCGATATAGGTCTGGCATCCAGAAAGAGCGGCTAAGATCCTTAGCTCAATCTGCCCGTAGTCGAGGGATAGCAAAGAGATATTAGGGTCATCGTAGTAGAAAGCCTTCCTGATCATCTTGCCTTCTTCATCGCGAGCGCTGATGTTCTGGAGGTTAGGGGAAGAGCTTGATAAACGACCTGTAGTTGTTTGGGCTTGATTGAAATACGTGTGGATTTTGCCGTCACTTTTGACATGAGGAGCGAGTCCATTGATATATGTCGACATGAGCTTCGCATACTTCCTGTACTCAAGAAGCTTCTCAATGATCGGATGCTCTCCAAGAAGGTCATTTAAAGCATCGACATCCGTGCTTCCTTTCTTCTTGTCAGGAAGTCCGAGTTTCTCATAAAGGATGAATGCGACCTGCTTTGAGGAATTAGGGTTGAATGGCTCACCGGCTAACTTTGTTAGTTCGTCTTTGGCCTGATCTCTCTTTCTTTCGAATTCCTTGCCATAGACATAAAGCTCATCGAGCTTGAGAGGGAAGCCTTCGTATTCCATCTCACTCAAAACAAGAGCGAGAGGCAATTCAATATTGTGGTAGAGGTCAATCGCTCCAACCTCGGTAAGACCACTAAGAACCTTCTCCTCTAGGAAGAGGGAATAGTAGGCCATCTGAGCGGTTAAGTTTGGTCTAGCAGTGGACAACAAAGAAACTTCATCTTTGCTCTCATCGAGAACAACGCCAAACGATCCATAGACAATCATTGGGTTTGAAGAAGTAGAGCTGTCTAGGAGGTAAGCGGCCAAAAGGATATCGTTCTTGATTCCTTTGAGAAGGATCCCTTCTTTCTTAAGTGCGTAGATGCTCGCTTTTGCATCATAGACGTTCTTCTTGATGGATTCATCCTCAAGGACCTTCTTCAAAGTCTCATCTTTGATGAGATTCTCTTCGGAGATGTAGTAGGACTTCTCTTTGGTGGAAATGGAAAGACCATTAAGAGGGGAGCTGTGATACTGATCGAAATCGATATCTAAAGCGACACCGATATCAGTACCAAGTTCGATTCCTTTGAAGGAGGTAACGATATCAGCGACGATCTCTTTTCTTGTCTGTTGCCCTTTCTTGTAAGTGGCAGGGAGTCTCGTTGGGAATTGCTTGAGTTCGTATTTTCTAGCGAATTCCATGACCTCTTCAGCGTTATAACCCTGGTAAACAAGGTCGGATAGTTTGAATGGAAGAACTGCATCGGTCTTGATGGTGGCTAACTCATAGCACATCCTTCCTTGCTCAGCGCCCTCAACGATCTTCTGGCCGATCTTGCCTTTCATTGTTGGAGCGGCCGCAATAATGTTCTCAAAAGACCCATATTCCTGGATGAGTTTGACCGCGGTTATCTCACCAACGCCCGGAATGCCAGGAAGGTTATCTGAGGCATCGCCTCTCAAACCTTTGTAATCGATGATCTGAAGAGGGGAGAAGCCAAACTTCTCGACCATGTTGGCCTCAGTAACAAGATCCATATCGCTTAATCCTTTACGAAGTAAGGAAACGGAAATGTTCTTGTCGATTAACTGGAGATAGTCTTTGTCACTCGTGTACACAGTGACCTTCATGCCTTCTTTGGACGCCATCTTGGCGACGGTTCCGCAGATATCGTCGGCTTCGATGCCGTGCTCTTCATAGCAGACGATATTGAGGACTTTGCAAAGCTCTCTTGAGATAGGGAACTGTTTGATGAGCTCTGGAGGGCATGGTTTGCGGTTAGCTTTGTACGCTTCGAACTCCTGCTTTCTGAAGGTGTCTCCATCTTTGTCGAAACCGATGAAGATGCTGTCGCCCTCTTTGAGAGAGAAAAGGAACTTGGCAAGCATGTTCGAGAAAGCGAATATTGCGTTAGTAGGAATTCCGGTCTTCGTCGACATCAAAGGCGCGCCAGGGTAGGCGGTCGCATAATGCGCTCTGAAGAGGAGGGAATTGCCATCTATGATCTTGATTTCTTTCATGCTATTCTCCTACGCTGCTAAGCTCCTCAACGACGAAGCTCTCTTCGCCACCTTGGTATCTTCTATTTTCTTTATGGGCCCTCACCAAAACGATGTTGTCTGTTTTGAGTAAAGCGACATTGCTATTGAACACCTCGTCAAAGAGGATGAATGAGGCTTCACTCAAATCGTCATATAACTCCATGAAGGCCATCTTCTTTCCGGTCTTCGTGGTGATCGATCTAGCGGATTTGATGATGCCTGCGGTCAAGAATGAGCCGGTTTTGTTAGGGATTTCTGACAAAGGAGCCACATTCGCGGCCTTAAGTTTGTTCTCGATGAAGGAGAGGCGGGAACCGCTGACCATGATGCCAAGAGCCTCGTATTCGGCTGCGAGGTTGGTCTTGAGGTCGTCTTCTCTCTTTTCCATCTCTGGTTTAGGCACGCCTATATCGAGAAGGATCTGTTGCCCATCCTCACCGAACATCATCTCGCTATATTGCATGGCCGCGTGGCATGAGGCACGAAGGGACGCTCTGCTTGGGCAGATGGTGTCAAAAGCACCTGCATCGATAAGTCTCACAAGGGTAGTGAGGTTAAGTCCGTTCTTCTTGTTCCTTGCCGCGAAATCAAAGAGATCGACATATGGGCCCTTTTCTCTTCTTTCGTCAAGTATCGCTCCGGTGATCTGTCCTCCAAGCCCTTTGATGGAGCTAAGAGGGAAGCGGATGGCTTTGTCTTCGATGACGAAACCTTCTTCGCTTCGATTGATGTCAGGGGTAGCTAGATGAAGTCCTAAGGCTTTCACCTCACTAAGTGTGTCTTTGAACTTTGTTGTTGCAGGATCTTGGCTGGCAAGAATCGCGGAATAGAACTCACGAGGGAAGTGCTTCTTGAGGTAGGCCATCTGGCAAGTGATAACTGCGTATGAGAAGGCGTGTGCTTTATTGAATCCGTAGTTGGCGAACCTGAAGATAAGGTCAAAGACCTTCTCGCTTAGTGCCTGGCTCTTTCCATTAGAGAGACAACCTTTGATGAACATGCCTTTCTGGGCTTCGAGTTTGTGCATGTCTTTCTTTGAGATAGCACGTCTAAACGTATCAGCCTGACCATAGGAGAACCCCGCCATTTCTCTGACGATCCTCATGATCTGCTCTTGGTAGACGATGATGCCATATGTCTCTTTGAGGATTGGTTCAAGTTCAGGGGAGAGGTACTGCACTCTTTCCTGTCCGTGCTTTCTACGAGCGTATGTCGCAATCGAATCCATTGGGCCAGGTCTAAAGAGAGCAAGTAAAGCAGCCACATCATTGAAGCTAGATGGCTGAACAAGCTTGATCGCTTTCTTCATACCAGCGGATTCAAGTTGGAAAAGGCCCATCGTCTTGTTCTCGGCGATGATCTTAATGGATTCAGCGTCATCGAAAGGAATCTTCCTGTAGTTGAGGTCGATGCCTTCGTTCTTCTTAACTTTGGCAAGGACATCATCGATGATGGTTAAGTTCGTAAGGCCAAGGATATCCATCTTAAGGAAGCCTTGTTCCTCAAGGTAATCTTTCTCAAGGCAGGCGACAGAGCCGATATTGTCTTCCATCATGACCGGGAGACATTCTTCAAGAGGTCTATCATTAACAACGATACCTGCGGCATGGAGACCTGCTTGCCTTGGGATTCCCTCAATCTTCGCAGCAAGGGAGATATAGCTAAGGAAGTAGGAATCTGAATCGACAAGCTCTTTGAGCTTAGGACTCAGTTTATAGTTCTCACGAAGTGAACGTCTAGGATCAACGATATTTGAAACCATAAGCTCAATCTCGTTTTGCCTGTATTGATATACACGACCAATATCACGAAGTGCTTGCTGGGCTTTGATATTCTGCGTGGTCAAAACATAGCCGACATGGTCTTCGCCATATTTGCTCTGTATGTATCTTACGACAAGATCACGTCTGTCATCGGCGAAGTCCACGTCGATATCAGGCATGGAGATACGCTCTGGGTTAAGGAACCTTTCAAAGAGGAGTCCGTATTTGATTGGGTCAACGGTAACAATGCCCAAACAGAAGGACACAAGAGATCCAGCGCCGGATCCTCTTCCAGGACCAACTGAAACACCGTGGTTGATTGCCCAGTTAACGTAATCCGAGACGATAAGGAAATAATCTGCGTAGCCCATCTTGATGATGACGCTTAACTCATATTCCAGACGCTCTTTGTATTCATTATTCTCAGCAAAACCAAGCTTTTCTAACCCTTCATAGGCAAGTTTTCTGAGATAGTCAGCACTCGATAATCCTAAGTCGTTGTGGAAGTGGAGCAAGCCTCCTCTTTTGGAGATGAGCTTGAAATCACTTTGATAGGAAGCGATCTTCTCTGTGCGGTCAATCTCCTCGAAGGTGTAGTACTTGATGAGTTCCTCTTGCTTAAGGAAACACTCATCGCCTTTCTTCTCTTTCTCTTCGAGGTTGGTCTTCTCAGCAATCGCATGGAGTATCTCTAAAGCGATCGCATCCTCTGGCTTCTCATAAAGAATCTTTGGGAAAGCGACTACCTCAATTGAATGTGTGCCGCAGAAAGAACGGATGTCATTCACGATCTTCGGGTCATGAGGCAAGTAGGGGAGACCGATATATGAATGGGCGAATGGTTTTGTGTATTCAGCGATCTTCAAAGCGAGCTCACTGCTTGAAGCCTGATAACGGTCCTCAAAAAGCTCAGGGTCCATCGTATACACGAGAGTGAGGCCCATTGACCTTTCTTTGACATGCGCAAAGGTGAGTTTCTTTTCGCTTGCTAATTTTGTTAAGTGGAGGAGGTTACGGTATCCGGCCTCGCTTTCGACAAAGAGGCTGAAGGTTCCTTCTTCGACATTCGCGTCCATACCAAAGACAGGAGTAACGCCAGCATCTTTGCAGGCGTGTTCAAAAGGAGCGAACCCTGAAAGTGATCCGTCATCGGTGATGCCGATCTTGGTGTATCCGTATTTCTTGGCTAAAAGAGGCACTCTCTGAGCTGGGAGTGCGCTCTTAAGATAAGAAAACCCTGTATAGATATGAAGCGGAACAAAACTCATCACATAATTATAGCCTGATTAGGTTCCCAAAGGGAACAGGCACAAAAAGAATGGTTTCAAATCAATTCTTCAAACAACAAATTGGAATAATAAATATTCCTTCCTTACTCAAATAGCCATATTGATCGTCAGTAATGATGGCTCTGATTGTTGGAAGTGGCATGGTGTTTTTCGGGTTCTTTTCGTTGTACTCGTTAATCAGCCTGACCATCTTCTCTAAGTTATCGATTCCGTCAGAAATAAGCTCGTCGCTACTTTTTACCTCGAACAAACCATATCTCCCATCAGGAAGATGGATAACAAAATCACATTCTAAGCCAAGCCTGTCCCTATAATAGGAGATTTCCCCGTCAATTGTTTTTGAATATACTTCCAAGTCTCTTCCAACCAGGCACTCAAAAAAGAATCCTCTCGTTCTTGGGTCTTTTGATAAACCTTCGGGGCCGATGCCAAGTGCCGCACAGGCTAAAGACGGATCGAAAAACTCTTTTTTTGGTAAAGAACGTATCGACGTTTTACTTCTCAAATTTGGGCACCATGCCGGGATTTCCTTAATGACAAACAATCTCAATAGTGCGTTGTAATAGTCGTAAAACGTGCTTTCCGACATCGGATGACCGGATTTATTGACGTCGGATATAATCGTCTTGTTATCGACATTTTGCGAAAGCGTTCTAGCAAGAGAACGCAGCAACACTCTGGCGGTTGTTGGGCTTAAGTCTTTTCCGCTTGCCTCCTGAATGTCTGTATCGCACACGCTAGCCAAAGCTTGTTTTCCGTAAGAAAGAAGATTGCGAGGTGGGTTGGCGACTCCTTCTGGCCAACCTCCTTTTGCGATTAAAAGATTAATTTCTTCCTTTTGCTTGTCCAAATACACAGAGATTGGTTTATTGGGGTTGTCAAAAAGATCTTTCAGAGATACTTCTCCGGTGGAATCGCCGCTTTCGAATAAGGTCATTGTCGTCATATCGACTTTAACGATCCTCATGGAACCGGTGTGGTTTGTAGTGCCAGCTTTTGGAGAGAATGACCCTGTCAAAAGGAATTGATTCTTGAGATGGGTTTCGTCAGCATAGTTTTTGACTTCATCCCATATTGCCGGATAGAGCTGCCATTCATCAATTAATCTTGGCTTTGCCCCTTCGAGAAACAATTTTGGGTTAGCCGAATACATTCTGTCGAACTCTTCTCTCTGACTCTTTGTATTAAGCTTGATTTCGCTATTCGCAAAATGCTCAGATGTGTATGTTTTTCCACACCATTTCGGACCTCTAATGTGTACGGCAGTAAAATCATCCAAATAATCTTTGATTACCTCATCGATAATCCTAGGCAGATAACTCTCTTTTTTCATACTAATCACCTCTAGATTATAATAGCACCATCAAAGTAATTTGCAATGTTTCGTCGGAGTGATTTGCAATGTTTCGTCGGAGTGATTTGCGATGTTTCGTCGTAGTGATTTGCAATGCCAAAAGGAAGAAAAGAGCCAGGCGCCAATCCACGTTTTTCATAAGTAGAAGCGGAGAGCAAAAACGCTTTGTATCCGAAAAGAGCCCTGAAATGCTATAATCTCCCTATGAGATTCGTTTCATTCAACGTCAATGGACTTAGGGCCATCCTTAAGAAGGATTTCGTTTCTGATTTTGCTAAGCTCGATGCCGACATCTTCGTCATCGAGGAAACCAAATACACCGATAACCCTAAAGAGGAGTTCCCTTTCCTTCCCGAAGGTTATTTCGCTTATCAAAGAACCTCCCAGGTCCGTAAGGGTTATAGTGGTGTAGCGGTCTACTCCAAAAAAGAACCTTTAAGTGTCCACTACGGACTCCTTGATAACAAATACGACGAGGAAGGAAGGGTCATCACCCTTGAATTCGAGGACTTCTACTTTGTAGGAGCCTATGTCCCTAATGCCGGAGAAGAGCTCAAACGCCTTACTTTTAGAACCGAATACGAGAAGGATCTTGTTTTGTACTTCAAAGAGCTCAGCAAAAAGAAACCGATCGTGTATACGGGTGACCTCAACGTTGCTCATAATGAGATCGACTTAAAGAACCCTGACAGCAACCATAACAACCCTGGCTTCACAGATCAGGAAAGGGGAATGTTCACCAATCTCCTCTCACAAGGATACATTGATACATTCCGTTATCTCCATCCGACTGAGGTCACATATTCCTGGTGGTCATATCGCTTCAATTCGAGAGAGAAGAACATCGGCTGGAGAATCGACTACTTCATCGTCAGTGAGTCCCTCATCTCGAAAGTGAAAGAATCAAAGATTCTTACCGACATCAAAGGAAGCGATCATTGTCCTGTTCTCCTCGAGATTGATTTATAGTAAGAGTATGGCAGTCACAAAGAGCACAAAGAAAAAGGATCTCTACGACTACTATTTCGTGAGGAACCGTGAGTATGCCGGCGCTCTAAAAGAAGCGAA
>JAFXWH010000063.1:0-2586 GCA_017542885.1 Bacilli bacterium
TCGCTTTGGAGTTCTTGAGGTTATCTGCGGTGACCGCTTCTTCTGCCATGAATTCCGCGAGGGCGTTAACGCTGTTCTCAATGGAGATGAGGGTCGTGTCGATTTCGTCGCCTTTGTCGATGCAGAAAAGGTTCATCTCGCTTGAGGCGGCTTTGGTTAAAACGTTATTGAGATGGAAGAAAGTAAAGACTGAAATCGCCGCAGCAAGGCTAGCGGTGCAAGCTAAAATGACGCCAATGATCTTGGTATTGATTGAGAATAGCCAACTGGTCTTCTTAGTTTCCATAGGAGGTCTAAACTTTCCATATTGTAAGACAAAGTCTTTGATATGTCTTGCTAAAAAATATTTGGAAAATTTACTGATTGCTCTTTTTAAAGAGAGGGTCTACACTATGCGGAGTTAGTTATTGCTAACTCTAGAATCATTATGTCACCGATAGTAAACGCCATCGTGGGTATCTCCCTCATCTTCCTCTGCACGACGCTAGGCTCGTCCTTCGTCCTCTTTTTCCACGCCAAGACGATCAGCCCTAAGCTCAACCGCATCTTCCTCGGCTTCGCGGCCGGAATCATGTTTTCGGCATCCGTTTTCTCGCTCATCATCCCGGCTTTAGAGACAAATGTCTCTTATATGCCTTCCTTTGTGGTCGTACTGATTTCTGTTCTTCTTGGGGCGGCTTTCCTTTGGGGAATCGACAAACTGACCCCTCACCTACATGTTCAGCGTAACGAGGAAGAGGGCATCAGGAATGTTCACCTTTCAAAGACCACAAAGATGTTCATGGCAGTCACCATCCACAACTTCCCAGAAGGCCTTTCGGTTGGCATCGCTTATGGTGTCGCTTTAGCTGCTGTCGCTATCGGAGAGGGAAGCGCTTCGTCCATGCTTATGGGAGCGCTTATGCTCGCTATTGGTATCGGCATCCAAAACATCCCTGAAGGCGCGGTCGTCGCTTTGCCATTCTTAAGCGAGACCGGAAGCAAAGGAAAAGCCTTCATGTATGGCACTTTGTCTGGCGCCATTGAGCCTACCGCTGCCGTGCTTGGTCTCTTCCTTGCCTTCCTCTTCCAGCCACTCATGCCATGGGCCCTTGCTTTCGCGGCAGGATGCATGCTTTATGTCATCGCCGAAGAGATGGTTCCTGACCTTCAGTCAGAGGCCGGAAGCCATGAAGGAGTTTGGTCCTTAATGGTCGGTTTTGTTCTTATGATGGTCCTTGATACTGCTTTGGGGCAATAAAGACCACCCTCTCATTTAATCGTTGTATAATCCTTTGTGGAGGTAAAAGTAATGAACATCCTTCACGCAATATCCCGTGCCAGAATCAAACCAGAGAGCTTCCTCGCCTGCGTCGAGATCCCTGCCGGCAGCAAAAACAAATACGAGCTCGACAAGGAGTCGGGCGCCCTTATCCTCGACCGCATCCTTTACACGGCCACCCAATACCCACAGAACTACGGTTTCATCCCAAGGACCTGGGGTTTGGATCATGACCCTCTTGATGTCCTTGTCCTTTGCACCCAGCCAATCGTCCCTCTCTCACTTGTGAGATGCAAACCAATCGGCACCCTTAAGATGACCGATGGCGGAAAGGTCGACGAGAAGATCATCGCCGTCTGCGAGAATGACCCAGACTACAACTGCTACAACGAATTGGCCGATCTTCCAAAGCACCTTCTTGATGAGATCTCCCACTTCTTCAAGCACTACAAAGAGCTTGAGTACAACAAAGAGACCATCGTTGAGGGTTATAGCGATTCAGCCGCCGCCAAAGAGACCATCGCCGCCGCGAGAAAACGCTACGACGAGAAGTTCCTCGACAGATAAGAAGTTTCTAAAAGAAAAGGACGCGAATCTGCGTCCTTTTTTCTTTATTCAAGTTCGATGGTCGCCGGTGGTTTGGTGGTGAAATCAAAGAGCACGCGGTTGACTCCCCTGACCTCATTGACGATACGGTCGGCAACAAGGGTGAGAACATCATATGGAATCTTGGTTGGTTTGGCGGTCATGAAGTCATCGGTGTCGACGGCGCGGAGAACGACGGAGTAGTCGTAGGAACGCTCATCGCCTTTGACGCCAACGCTCTTCATGTTTGAGAGAGCCGCGAAGTACTGAGCAGGTTTGATTCCGCTCTTGGCGATTTCTTCTCTGAAGATATAGTCGGCTTCTTGGACGATTCTGACTTTGTCAGGGGTGACTTCGCCAACGATTCTCGTGGCAAGACCTGGGCCTGGGAATGGCTGTCTCTCAACAAGAGAAGCTGGGAGTCCGAGGTAGTAGCCAACCTCACGGACCTCGTCTTTGAAGAGCTCATCAAGAGGCTCGACAAGGCCGATGAATGGAAGGTCTTTTGGGAGGCCTCCGACGTTATGGTGGCTCTTGATGGTTGCACTGGCGCCTAAGCCGGATTCAACGCGGTCAGGATAGATGGTTCCTTGGGCAAGGTATGCCCCGTTAGCGACGTCCTTCAAAGCCTCACCGAAGCAATCGATGAATGTTTTGCCGATGATTTTGCGTTTTTTCTCTGGCTCATTCACGCCTGCGAGACGGCCTAAGAAGAGGTCGCCTTTGTTGAGGCGGTTGAA
>JAFXWH010000064.1:0-2536 GCA_017542885.1 Bacilli bacterium
TCAAGGGTATTCCTGATAGCAAGAGGAGTATAGAGAAGACGGAACTCAACTTCGTTGTT
Source organism: Bacilli bacterium (assembly GCA_017542885.1). Classification (GTDB taxonomy): domain Bacteria; phylum Bacillota_I; class Bacilli_A; order RFN20; family CAG-826; genus UBA4951. The sequence goes on from JAFXWH010000064.1 coordinate 60, forward strand.
TCTGTCATACGCACCAAAGAGAGCGTCGAATTCATCATCGCCCATCTTGGTGAAGTTCTCGCTGATATTGCCAAGGTCTTTGACCTCTTCCTTGTCAAGTTTCTTAATTCTCTTCTTGATGAAGTTCTGTCTTTCCTTTTCGCTCATCTTCTCGGCATGAACTGGGGTGCGGGAGAACTTCAAATGCGGAGCGGCTTCGGAGCCATAGACAAGCTGGGTGATGGCGGTATATCTAGGAGCCGGTTTCTTAACATAGGCGTGAAGCGTCTCCGAATGATGATGCGTCTGAATACGGCCTTGGCTATCGCGTGAGGTTGTCGTCCAGTGAATCGTCAAAGTGCCTTCGTATGTCTTTTCGTACATGCTGCAATCAAGGACCTTTTCCAAGACAAATGGATTGCCTTGAATCTGGCCGCTTAAGACTTCGAGGACGGATTGGTTCGGGTCAGTGACTTCCTCAAATCCAAACTTCTCCATGAGGGCCTGGAGCCTATCGCCCATGAAGATCGGGTCAAGGTCGATGATCGGGGTGGCTTTCTCCATGATTTCCTGAGGGGCTCCCCAATCGAGCATGTCATTTAATGGAGCGGTGTTTTTGTAGCAGGCCGAAAGAAGTTCGTCTTTCTTCTTTTTGGCTTCATCGACAATCGCTTGAGCGGCTTTGAGTTTTTTCTCAACCTTCATGACCTCAATGAGGATGAAAGCGATGGCAAGGACAAGGCCAACGCCGAGCATGATCCAACCGATTAAGGCGAATTCCCAATCGGATGTGCCAACGAAAATGCCTGCGATGGCTGCAATAAATGAAAGCACAGCAAGGACAATTAGAAGGGTTTTCTTGCCTGCTATTTTGTTACGAGCTTTGAGGGCTTCGTTATATTTGTCGTTGGCTTGGTTATATTGTTTGACGAGTGTAGCGTTCTCTTCTTTGCTCACTCCAGATTTGGTGCAGAGATCGTCGAAATACGATGCCGCAGTATCGTGATACTGCTTCTTGAGCATCGAGTTATACATCTTCTTCGGCTGATAGATTACTTGCTTCTCTGCTTCATCTGCCATTAACGCATTCCTCCGAATCCACCGAAACCACCAGGCATCTTGCCTGATTTGCTATATTGCTTCATCTGTTTCATCATCTGCTTCGAGTTCTCCCATTTGCGGATGACACGGTTAACATCGGCGTTGGTTTTGCCGCATCCTTTGGCGATTCTGTTCTTTTGGGAGAATTTGAGGACCTCTGGATGACGTCTCTCATATGGGGTCATGGAATTGATGATGGCCTCGAAGACCTTCATCTCTTTCTTGGCTTGCTCTTGTTGCTCGTCGCTGATCTTCGGCATGCCTGGAATCATCTTGAGAAGGCCTCCCAAAGACCCCATCTTCTGGACCATCTTCATCTGCTTAAGCATATCCTCAAGAGTGAAGTCGCCTTCCATGAGCTTGCGGCCTTCGCGTTCCGCTTCCTTCTGGTCGACGGTCTCTTGGACTTTCTCGACGAGAGAGACAACGTCTCCCATGCCGAGAATTCTGTCCGCCATACGGTCAGGATAGAAGATGTCGAGATCGGTGAGTTTCTCACCGACACCGGCGAATTTGATCGGAAGTCCGGTCATGTATTTGATCGATAAAGCGGCACCGCCTTTGGCGTCGCCATCGAGTTTGGACATGATGACGCCGGTAAGACGGAGGTCTTGGTTGAATGTGTTCGTGACGTTGACGGAGTCTTGGCCTGCCGCGGCATCGACAAGGAGAAGAACCTCATCTGGGTGGACGGCTTTGTTGATGTTCTTGAGCTCGTCCATGAGCTTCTCATCGATCTGGAGACGACCAGCGGTATCGAGGATAAGGACGTCATATCCTTCATCGGTCGCTTTCTTGACGGCTTTCTTGGCAACATCGACTGGGTCAACATTAGTGCCCATGTTGAAGAAATCGACTCCGACTTGCTTAGCAACGGTGCCTAACTGATCGATAGCGGCTGGACGGTAGACGTCTAAGCCAGCGAGGAGAGGTTTCTTTGAAAGTTTGTTCTTGAGGAGATAGGCAAGTTTACCAGCGCTGGTGGTTTTACCTGAACCTTGAAGACCTACGAGCATGATGATCGTAAGTCCGTTCTGGTATTTGATTTGACTGTTGTCCTGACCAAGGAGGGTGACAAGCTCATCGTGGCAGATCTTGATGAATTGCTGCGATGGGTTGACCTTGAGAAGGACTTCCTGGCCAAGGGCTTTTTCCCTGACATCCTCAGTGAAGGCTTTGACGACTTTGAAATTAACATCGGCTTCTAAGAGGGCGATGCGGATCTCTCTGATTGCGCTTTCGACATTGGCTTCGGTGAGCTTGTCTTCTTTGCGCATCTTCTTAAAGAGGGCGCTGAATTTTTCTGATAGTGTCTCAAATGCCATTGATGTACTCCTTCAAAGAGTCTAGTGCCTCTTCTTTTTCTTCGTTAGTTTTCGCTTTTTCTAATTTTTCGA
>JAFXWH010000005.1:0-3612 GCA_017542885.1 Bacilli bacterium
GCATCTCTGGAGCATTACATTCAACTGGTGGAGGAATGGATCGCCTTCTATAACTCAACGAGACTAAAAAACAGGAACCTTTAACGATTCCTGTCTTTGGGCCTTTTTTGAAGTGTGTCCGTTTTGGGGTTCACTTCAAAATGAGGGCTTTTTTCTTGCAAACAGAGCTCAAAAATTGAGCATTTATGAAACTTTTTTCAGGTTTTCAGAAATATATCAGTATTTGATTAGCGACATTCTATTTCGGAAGCGGTTTTAAAGAAAATAAATAAATTATTTATAATCGCTATCTTTTTACCACTTTATGTCAAACGACGACTCGCAAGAAAATATGCATATTTTTTCCAAATGTAACCGTTTTCATGAAAATAAATGATTTGATTCTGTAGTATTTTCATTTAGCGTGGTTTATATTCAATGTGTCGAATCGCTAAATCGACATTTCGTATAATTGCCCTAATCGGTGGGAAAGTCTCTACGTTGGACCGTAATCCAACACTACGAAGTCACAAAATCGTTAGATTTGTGTTTTGATGTTTAGACTTACTTCTCCTATTCCGGTAATTATCGAATCCATTTAGGAGAAAGAAAGAAACATGAAAAAACAAATCTTAGCACTCACCGCCATGCTTGCCATCGCCGGTCTTTCCGGCTGCAGCAACACCGAGAAGATGAAAGTCGGTCTTTTAACTCTTCACGGAACTGAATCCACCTACGACAAAAACTTCATCGACGCTTTCAACGCTGCTTGCGAAGCCAAAGGCGTTGAGCCACTCCTCCAGTCTGGTGTTGGCGAAGATGCTACCTGCACCGCTGCCGCCAACAAGATGGTCCAGGAAGGTGCTAAGTTAATCTTTGCCGATTCCTTCGGCCACGAAACCCACCTCCACGAAGCTGCCAAGGATGCCAAGGACGTCGAGTTCTGCCACGCCACCGGTGTTCACGCCGCTGAATACGAAGCCGCTGGTGAGAAGAACTTCCACAACGCTTTCGCTTCCATCTACGAAGGCCGCTACCTCGCTGGCGTCGCCGCTGGCTTAAAGCTCAAGGCCATGCTTGCCGCCAACCCAGAAACCTCTAAGAAGATTGGCTACGTTGGTGCTTACACCTACGCCGAAGTCATCTCCGGTCTCACCTCCTGGTACCTTGGTGTCAAATCCATCGTTTCCGATGTCACCATGGACGTCAGATTCACTGGCGACTGGTACAACATCGAAAAAGAGAACAGCTCCGCTACCGCCCTTATCAACGGTGGTTGCTCCATCATCTCCCAGCACGCTGACTCCATGGGTGCTCCAAATGCCTGTGAAGCCGCTGGTGTTCCAAACATCACTTATAATGGTCCAACCGCTAAAGAGACCTACGTTATCTCCAGCAAGATCAACTGGCAGCCATACTTCGAGCACTGCATCGATGCCGTCAAAGCTGGCAAGCCAATCGAAACCAACTACACTGGCTCCCTCAAAGATGGTTCCGTCGAAATCGGCAAGATCGGCCCAGCCGCTGCCGAAGGCACCGAAGCCAAGATCAACGAAGTGAAAGCCGCTCTTGAAGCTGGCACCACCAAAGTCTTCGATTGCTCCACCTTCACCCTCAACACCGCCAACGCCGCCCTTGAAGAAGGCAAGAAACTCGACCTCGACGCCGATGGCCACATCAAGAGCTACTCCGTCAACGGCAGCAACGTCATCAAGAGCGAAGGCAGCAAATCCTGGTTTGCCGAGAGCGAAATCCAGTCCGCTCCTTACTTCGATCTCACCATCGATGGCATCACCTTCCTCAACACCGCTTTCTAATCTAGCCTAACCGCTAATTAGTAAGAACCGTTGCAGGTTAACATTTCCCAAGGGCATAAAAGCCCTTGGGAATTTCTCGTTTTTAGGGCATAATATTCCTATGGAAAACATCGTTCAGCAAGATATCAGCATTAGATTCGAAAACATCACTAAAACATTCGGCTCAGTCATAGCCAACGAGAAGATCACCTTTGACGTTTATAGGGGCGAGATCCTTTCTCTTCTGGGTGAGAACGGCAGTGGCAAGACCACTCTTATGAACATGCTTTCCGGCATCTATTTCCCTGACGAGGGACAAATCTATATCAATGGCAAAAAGGTTACCATCGCCTCTCCGATGGATGCCTTCAAGCTTAAAATCGGCATGGTCCATCAGCACTTCAAACTCATCGACGTGTTCACCTGCCTCGAGAATATCGTCCTTGGAATTGCCGACAAAGAAAAAGCCAATAAGAACAACGCTAGAAAAGCCATTAAAGAACTTTGCGATCGTTATGGCTTCGAAATCAATCTCGACAAAAAGGTTTATGACCTTTCGGTTTCCGAAAAGCAGACCCTCGAGATTCTTAAAACCCTTTACCGCGAAGCCGAGATTCTCATTCTCGACGAACCAACCGCGGTTTTGACCCCAATCGAAATCAGAAAGCTCTTCTCTGTTCTCTCCAACATGAGAAAAGACGGCAAGACAATCATCATCATCACCCACAAGCTCAATGAGGTTATGGAGATTTCGGATAGGGTTGCCGTCCTCCGCAAAGGACAATACATCGACACCGTCAAAACAAGCCAAACAAGCGAAGCCCAACTCACGGAAATGATGGTTGGCAAAAAGATCGTCCTCGATATCGGCCGCACCGAGCCGAAGAACATGGAGGATCGACTCTTTGTTGAGCATCTCACCCTTACCGACAAAGATGGAACGAAAGTCCTTGATGATGTCAACTTCATCGCCCGCTCTGGCGAGATCCTTGGCATTGCTGGCATCGCTGGCAGCGGTCAGCGTGAGCTTCTCGAAGCCATCGCAGGAGTCAAGCCAGGCTACAAAGGCGACGTCATCTTCAACCGCCCAAAGAAGAACCTCCCTGTCTCTTTCTTCCACAAGACTTATCGCGAAGTCGTGAATATGGCGAAGAAAGGCGCGTTCCATTACGAAAACGGAACCCCAGTCGATTTCACAGGCATGAGCAGCAAGAAGATCAAAGAGCTCGTCAATGCCGAGAAAATCATCTTCAACGAAAACGAAATCTATAATCTCCGCAACCTCAACCCAAGAACCATTCGTGAGCTTGGTGTCCGTCTCTCCTTTGTTCCAGAAGACCGCTTAGGCATGGGTCTTGTCGGAAACATGGACCTTGTCGACAACATGATGCTTCGCAGCTACCGCAAAGGCAAAGGCATCGCTGTTAACAGAAAGAAACCAGAAGCCCTTGCTGAGGAAATCGTTCACGAACTCGATGTCGTTACTCCAAACCTTCACACCCCAGTCAGAAAACTCTCTGGTGGCAACGTTCAGAAGGTTCTTGTTGGAAGAGAGATTTCCTCTTCTCCAAAGGTTCTTATGGCCGCCTATCCTGTCCGCGGACTTGATATCAATTCCTCTTATCTCATCTACAACCTTCTTGATAAAGAAAAGCAGGAGGGCAGCGCAGTCATCTTCGTCGGAGAGGACCTTGATGTCCTTCTCGCTCTTTGCGACCGCATCCTCGTTATGTGCGAAGGCAAGGTCTCTGGTATTGTTGACGCCAGAACCACGACCAAAGAGGAAGTTGGCTTGCTTATGACCAAGAAAAACGAAGACGAAGAAGAAACCGGAGGC
>JAFXWH010000065.1:0-3666 GCA_017542885.1 Bacilli bacterium
AGTGGATTTTTCAATTCTGGTCGCTCTTTTTGCGTTTTTCGAGCTCGATGTTGTTGTTGTAGATGGCGATGAGTCTAGGAAGGTTATACTTCAAGATGAAGGCAGGAAGGACAATGAGGATGGCGTTTACGATGGCAACCGGGAGAGCGATCGTTAACCAAAGATTTGATTCCCCGGCATACATCCTCCAGTCACAAAGGATGATGAGGAAGGAAGCGGGAACGCTATAGAAGTGAATGGCGACGCCATATCTCGCCTCCAAGATGAAACGGGAGATGTATTCGTTGTCGAATGGGGTCGCGACCTTGTTCTTGTGGAATCCGGTGAAACTACCGAGCTCAGGAACGAAGTCCTTCCACTTATGCACCTTGAGGAAACGGTAGAACTTTAGTTCTTTCTCACTCGTTTTGAATATGCCTTTGTCCTGTTGGAACCATCTTTCAGGCATCTTCCTGATAACAATGGCCACGATGGCATCCACGATGACGGCCGTAACCGTGAAACCAAGGGTGAAAAGGATATAGATCCACCACCCATCTTGGTAAAGAGGGTTAAAGAAAATGTTCAAAGCGGAGACAAGGGCAACGCCAACGAAGATGGTGATGAGATATAGAACCATTATTCTTCCTCTTTGGTGAGATAGGTCAAAGGCTCTCCATAGGTCTTCTCATAGACCTCTTTCCAGCGTTTCTCGTTTTCTTTGAGCATGTGAGCGACGTTCTCTTGCTGGCTTAAGGAATCATCTGGATAGATCGGTTCCATGATGTGCATGGTGTACGCCTGGACGTAAGCGCCCGATTCCTCGGTCTTTTCAGTATCACGCATGGTGATGAAGGTTGGGATGACTGGGACGTTATTTTTCGCAGCGAAGATGAAAGCGCCTGGCTTCAAAGGTTTTGGTTTGCGGTAGTTCCACCACATCGACTGCTCTGGGTAGATGAGGATGAAGTTGCCTTTCTTGAGGATGATATCAACTGACTTGAGGAAATCCCTCATGACGGTTGGGTTCATCGCTAAAGGAAGGGTGTTGCAGTTTCTTAAGAAGTAACCATAAAGGCCAGGCATCGTGTAGTTGCCTTCCCTGATGATCTTGAAGAGCTTCTTGCATCTTGCGTGTTTCTTGACCGCGAGATGGATCGGGATGCTATCGAATGGGGAGAAATGGTTGGCGGTGATGATAGCGCCTCCCTTGACGGCTTTAAGGTTCTCAATGCCCTCATAGCCATCTATGACGATATGGCCTTTCTTGATGAGGTGTTTGAAGTAAAGGTAGGAATAGTAATTGGCCCACCAGGTCTTGAATTTGCTCGACCATTTTCTTCTCAAATAGTCGACGTCTCCTGGCATAAGGCGGCGGAATGGCGGATCGTTTTCGACATCGATATCGAATTTGCCTTCTCTTTCGAGCTCGGCGATCTTGTCGACGATCTCCTGCCTCTCTTTGGTGAGCTTAGGAACGTTGACCTTGCCCTGTCTCACTTTCATCTCGATGGTCTCGAAGCGTTCTTTCTTCGGGGTGCCAGTCATCTTCTCGTGGTACTCTTCGGCTTTCTCGGCTTCTTGGTTGCAGAAAGCCTTAACTCCGTCGACGCCTTTGAGGATGTTCGCGACCACTTCAGCAGGGATAGCGTCCCTGTTCTTGATGATCTGCTCTTTGACCCCTGCTTCTTCAGCGTATTTGAAGAAGAGCTCCTCATACATGATGTTGGTGAGGTTCCATGGCTTGAACATGAGGTTGTAATGGACGAGGAATGGATCGTTGATCTTCTCGCCTAAAGGCATGACGTTCCATCTCTTGTCGATGTATTTGACCTGGTCTTTGCAAAGGTAATTCAAAACATCCTGGTCTTGAGCGACTTTGAAGGTGACTCTGTTGATGAGATTGATGAAGCGTCTTTCAAGATTGAACTGCCTGAGCTTCTTGAGGTCCATCAAGAGGATGCCGGCATTGAAGTATTTGGTGTGATCGACCTCTAAGACTTTCTCAACATAGTTGGAGAATTCGCTGAAAAGCTGGACGGAGGCATCTGGGATAGCGCCTACGAGATTGTCCTCCAAATCGGTGAAATAGAGTTTGGCGACGTCTTCGTTAAGGACGATGTCGCTGTCGAGGTATAAGCATTTGCTTAAAGTTGGGAAGAGGGATGGGATGAATAGACGATAATAGGTCGTGATTGTGTAGTAATCACGGACGTCTAATTTGACGGATAAGGAATTTACCTTGATGTTGACGTTAAAGAACGAGATGAAGATCTTCTCGTTGTCCTGGTATTTGCGGAGCATCCTTTTGCTTTCGAGGGAAAGACCGTCATGAAGGATGGTTAAACGGTATTTGTATTCGCTTGAGGCGTGGGCCACGATACTGGCAATTGTTGTTGAAAGAAACGGTATATAGTTATCATCAACGGTGAAGAAGATATGTACGACTTTTTTCCTAACCATGGTGAGAGTCTCCTAAATCAAATCCCAACAATGATAACAAAGAAATCCCCAAAAGTAATTCTATTTAAATAGAATTTCTTTATCTTCACAAAAAAAGACCAATGGAACTGGCCATTGGTCATAGATAATTTTTCAAAAATCCTTTACAAATCCTTTATAAAATACCTTGATGGAACCATTGATGGGTACTGTCTAAGGCATAGAGCATTTTGGTGCTGCTGTCAAAGATCAGAAGCCACTCATAATTCCTTGTTTTGCCTGCTTCTCTTTTGCAAACCCAGTCAAGGCTAGAGGAATGTGGGATATAGCGCTCTTCTGGGATGTTTAGAGGCTCATATCCGTTAATAGCGTCGATGTACTTATCCAGTTCAAACGGCTCTTCGAAGTCGGTTTGGTATTGGGTTTGGTATTCGAGTTTCCACTCCTCTTTCACAGAGTAGATGTCGTAGTGTAAAGATGAGTCTATCGCGCTCTCGCCACCATGAAAAAGCTTCTCATATTTGCTAGGCATTGATACGCCAAGCTTATTGCTAAACTCATCAAAGTTGGTCAAAAGGCCGCATCCGGCTAATAGAACGGAAGAAAGTACAATAGGCAGGAACTTATTTTTCATTCTTCGATTATATCAACCTTTCATTACATCGAGTGTATCGAAAAGTTTAACTTCGTCATCGTTGACGGTATAGACGTGATAAGAGAGGGTGTTCTCTTTGAGCGTAAGGACACCGAACATCGCGGCGTTGACGTTGCCAGTCGCAGGGTCCCCTACTTCGTAATGTTGATCGGAAGTGTGGCCATTCGTGGTGTATGGCTCATACTCGTTTTCCTGGGTCAAAGTGCCGATGACGGTCTTGTACTTATTGTTAACGAAGGTATTGCTTGGGTCTAAGCCTTTCATCTCGCCGTCTTCGACGACACACTCGGCCCAGATGCCGTCTTCGGCTTCTCTGGCGCCGTGACGATGTCCAGCAGCGCCGGTGATGACGTAATAGGTGCCGTTAGGGTTCTTATCGTAGGCGACTTGATCGACGGTTTCTTTGGTTGGCGTGAGGTTGACTACGTCATTGTCGTCGAATGAGGTCGTGTAACCAGCAGCATCCCAGCGATATGGCAAGGTTTTGCTGTATGTATGGTCATGGACCTCAAGGACGAGGTCGACGTGTTTCTCGGAGAAGATCGGGGCTAAAGTCTCAATGATGGTGTGGGTTTCGCTCTTATTGCTAT
>JAFXWH010000066.1:0-15770 GCA_017542885.1 Bacilli bacterium
AAAGCCTCTTCGAGAGGGGCTGTTGTGGCGGCGTTATCGAAATAGATCATTTGCGGCGGAAAAGACGTTCGGAGTTGCCTCCGTTGATGGTTTTGGCGATGGCTTCGGCTTCGGTGAAGTGACCATCTAAGAAGAGAGTCTCAGCTTGGGAGAGGGTAGCGTTATTGCTGCTATCGCTAGAACGGTATCTATTGGCGTGGACCACCGCTTCTTCGGCATTCTTGAGAGATTCTTTATCGCTCTTAAGGGAGTTAAGGAGATAATCTCCTTTCTCACTGAGCTCGTTATAGGCGGCATCGACTTTCTTGACGTCGATTGGGGTTGATTTGAGGGTGGTGTAAAGAGTGCCGATTAACTCAAAGGCTTCTTCGAAGAGAGGAGAATACTTCTCGGTCATGGATGGGAGATTCATGTATCTCACTTCCGCTTCAGCATCCTTGATGGAGTCATTGTAGGTTGAGAGGGCTTTGGCGGCTTTCTCACAGTCGACCTTGAGGGAACGGAGATAGGCCTGGAAGTCGTTGATGTGATCGCTCGCCTCTTTGGATTGTTCCTTAAGGGCGTTCATTCTGCTTAAAAGAATGGTGAATGGCTGCTTGGTACCGCTATGGATGAAGGTATCAAGGCTACGCTTGGAAGCGGCTGCGCTATTGATGTAACCCTGGATCTCATTGAGCTTGGCCTCATCTTCCTCATCGAGAAGGTAGATGGACTTGATCTTTGGGAGAGCGTGCACGAGGTTGAGATAGTTGTTCTGAATCTCGGTCTCATTGCTTGAGGCTTTGAAGCTCTCGGCTTCGAAGATGCTTCTGGCGTGGATTTCCTCTTCGAATTGTTCCTGATATTTGTCGATGCGGGCTCTCATGGAGTCGAACTTCTCTTGGACGCCTTGGATATTGAGGGTCTTGACCTGGGTGACGATGGCGTCAAGCTCCGCTTCCATATCAGGGATGGTCTTCTTGAGCATGATGTGGTTAAGAGGATATCCATCCTTGATCATCTGCTCATAACGGACGGATAAGGAATTGATCTTGTCCGGTAAGAGGTTGGTGATCTGGATGCAGATATCAGGAAGGGATTTGATGATGGAACGGACCTTGTTGACGACTGGAGCGATTTTGTTCTTGTAGATCGATTCCGCTTCTTCATATCTCGCGTTCTCAATATGGGCATCGGCCTCATCAAGGAGATCGCTGACCTTCTTGAAAAGGAGGTCAAAGGAAGAGGTAAGAATCGAAAGGTCTGAGGATTTGAGATAGAACTCCTGCTTGACCTGACGGAAGGATTCTTTGCAGCGAAGCGATAAGGAGGAGACATTCTCCTCGACAGCGAACTTGTCTTTGAGGCCTTTGTAGAGGGCTTCGACTTTTTCTTCGTACTCCCCTATCGTCTTCTTGGCAGATGGGAGATAGTTCTTAAGTTCCTTGTAACGTCTATCGGTGAAAAGGTCTTTGACGGAATTTGAGGTGGCTTGGGCAAGGGAGTCCATGGAGTCACGGACGTTTTTGAAGTTATTCGACCAGTTGGCGTATTCCTCGACGTAGACGAGGTTCATCGTGGAGATGGTCTCAAGTCTTCTGATGTAGGCAAGGACATCACCGAAGAGAAGGGCGTGTTCCCTTTCGAAACGGCTGCAGAGATCTCTCGCTTGCCTCTTGAGGCTGAGTTTCGAGAAGACGGAGAAATAAAGCAAAACGCCTACGCCCGCTAATGCGAGGACGCTGACGATGATAATAGTGACGATAGCATCGGTCGGGAGTGCATCAAAAACAGTCATAAACATACCTTCGCCCATAAGTGTAGCACGCTTGTCGCGCATATACGATACACGTATTGAGGGAATTTTTTAGGCCAAAATGTTGACAAGCGCCCTTTCTGTTACTATAGTAACCCTTGCGTGAGCTAGCAGGTTGTTATGCTTCCGCCTGACGTCATTCGATAATTTGAAGTAAGGACGTGCTACCGTCACTGAAAGTGAATGACACCCGGGAAGCGGAAATAACCCTCCAATCTTGTTCCCGCAAAGAAAGGAGACATTAAATATGTCCAAATACGTCGGTTCCAAATGGAAACAGTCCCGTCATCTCAATTTTTCTCTTTTAGAGACCGGTGACGAACTCAAAAAGAGAGCCTATGGCCCAGGTCAGCACGGCCAAGACAGAAAGAGAAAGCCATCCGAGTACGGCGCTCAGTTAGCTGAGAAGCAGAAACTCAGAGAGCTCTACAACATCAACGAGAGACAGTTCCGCCGCCTCTTCCTCATCGCTAAGAAAGAAAAGACCGTTACCGGTTTAGCCTTCTTCCGTATCCTTGAGAGCAGACTCGACAACTTAGTCTACCGTATGGGCTTCTCCCGCACCCGTGCCGGTGCCCGTCAGCTTGTCAACCACGGCCACATCAAGGTCAACGGCAAGAAAGTCGACATCGCTTCCTATCTCTGCAATGTCGGTGACGTCATCACCCTTAAAGAAGAATCCCCACTCAAGGTCGTCAAAGAGTCCTTCGAGGGCAAGCCAACTGTTCCAGCCTATGTCACTGTCGACGCTGAGAAATTCGCTGGCACCTTCGCCCGTCTTCCAGAGCGTAACGAGCTTCCAAAAGACATCAACGAAGCGATGATCATCGAGTACTACAACAGACTTCTATAATCCGCTTAGAAATGTAGCAAAAGCGATCCTCAAATGGGTCGCTTTTTTCTTGCTCTCCCCTACTCAAATAATGAAGATTTGCTGGAGATATTAATAAAAAAGCCCCGCGTTTTGCAGGGCTTATTTTGTATGAGCAGGTTATTCGCTTTCTTCTGGAAGAGACTCAGTGAGAGGCTCGGAGGAAGTTGGCTCAGAAGAGATTGGCTCTTCAACCGGTTCTTCTGTAGCAGGCAATTCCTGAGTCACATAAGTATCGAATGATGGATATGTGATGGAGATGCTGTTATCGAAGGTGAAGTTCGTGGTTTGGCTCATCTGGATGGTCGAGAGTCCGAGCTTGGTATCACCAGCCTCAAGATCCTCATCATCAAGGATGCCTTCCATGACTTTTGTCTCATCCGCAGTCGCGTTGAGGGTCATGCTCATGGATCTCAGAGAATCAACGGTATAGCCGAAATGCATCTCGAAGTCGAAGGATGTGAAATAGTCAGCGGTAATGCCATCGGTGTCTGAGACATCGACTGGGAGACTATCGGTTAAGCCACCGACAAGGGAACCTGCCGTATCAGTAATACCAGAGGTGCCTCCAATGAGAACGCTTGGATCACTGGTCTTGATGGACATGTCGTAGATGGTCTCGCCAAGCACTTTGGATGAGGTGGTCGTGATTTCGGCACCGCCCTGCCAGAGGGACTGGATGACTGAATCGACAGCGCCTGGAATCAAGCTTGGAAGAAGGCTGATGAGCATCATCAATGATTGCGTGTCGCTATCGAGCTCATATTTGCCTTTGTGCTGGAACTCAATGTCGCTCGAATCGCCAGAGGCGGACATCGCGGCAGAGAAGGCCAAATCGGCTAAGGCCGATAAGCCGGTGCATTCCTGACCATTCTCATCGAGGAAGTCCCAATAGAATGTGTTGTTCTTGTAGTAGAGATTCATGTCCTGATTGATCAGGTTCTGAGCAGGAAGAGCGGATCCGGCAAGGGAAAGGGATCCTGCGACAAGAGAAAGGTTATTGATGTTGAAGCGCATACCAGTGAGACCTAAGAGGGAGTTCTTTGTGACTTCAAGGGTCTGACTGGTGGACTGGAGAACGACGTTGTTGGTCGAACCTTTGACCAAATTGTAGTTTGGAGCGGTTCCTAAAACGGTGTAGGAAGAAAGACCAAGCTGGAGAGAAGGCTGATTCATTTCCATTCTCATGCCGTTTTTCTTAAGAGATTCTTCGACAGCATTCTGGAGAATGGATGTGTTGTAATCACCTTTGCCAGAAGACTCTTCTGGGGTGCTGGTTCCACCGATCTCGGAAGAAACACCGATCGAGACTTCTGATGAAGAGGTATCAAGGGAGGTAATGGATTCTTCGGAGGTGGTCGCTGGCTCAGAAGTAACTCCTGGGACAACATCATTGCACGAGGTCAAAACAAGCAATGCGCTTGCTGAGATGAGGAATTTGAATGAGATTCCTTTTTTCATAAGTGGGCCTCCTTTCTAATTCTTTAGAATTCGCCTAAATAGTAATTCTTCTTTCCGCGCCTTACAATCAAGTATTTTCCTGCCATGGCATCGGAGATTGTGTAGTTCTTGTTCGCATCAGTGACTTTTTCGCCGTTGATGGAGACGCTGTTCTGGGTGATGAAGGTACGGGCCTCAGTCTTCGATTTGGCAGCGCCAAGGAGGACGAGAAGGTCAACGAGGTTGATTTCCTCTGGGAGCTTCATCTTGAGAGAGCCAAGGATCTCTTCGATCTGGCTGGCGGTGAGGTTCTGGACCGCACCGGTGAAGAGAACGCTAGACATATTGACCGCTTCATCGGCGGCGTCTTTTCCATGGATGTCCTTGACGACTTCGTAGGCGAGTTTCTTCTGAGCGACTCTCATGCCAAGATTGGCAAGGTGCTCACGGATGACGTCTTCGATTTCGTCATGGCTTAAGAAGGTAAATACCTTAAGGTATTTGACGGCATCTTCATCAGTGGTGTTGATGAAGTACTGATAGAGCTGGTATGGGGAAGTGAGATTGCGGTCAAGGAAGAGAGCGCCTTGCTCGGATTTGCCAAACTTCTTGCCATCGGCTCTGGTGATAAGATGGGCAGTCATGACTTCCGCTTCAGCCTCATCGCCATCGAGCTTTCTGATGAGCTCTAAGCCAGAGGTGAGGTTCCCCCACTGGTCGTTTCCGCCGATCTGGATGGAAGCGCCTTCGGTCTTGCGGAGGTGATAGAAGTCAACGGACTGGAGAATCTGATAAGAGAACTCGGTGAAGGAGATGCCTGCTTCAAGACGAGAAGAGACGATTTCCTTTGAGAGCATGTAGTTGACCGAGAAGAACTTTCCGTAGTCACGGAGGAAGTCGAGCATGCTGAGCTTGCCAAGCCAATCGTAGTTATTCACGATCATGCCTTTGTCTGGGTCGGAAAGATCAATGAATCTTTCAAGCTGCTGTCTGATCGATTCGGTGTTGGCCTTGAGAACTTCCATGGACTGGAGGTTTCTTTCCTTCGATTTGCCAGATGGGTCTCCGATCATGCCAGTGGCACCGCCGACGAGGGCGATGATCTTGTGGCCGGCTTTCTGGAGTCTCTTGAGAATCGAGATCATGACGTAGTTGCCAACGTGCATAGAAGCGGCGCTTGGATCGAAGCCGCAATAGATAGTGGTTTTCTTTGATAAGAGTTTGCGGACGTTTTCTTCGTTCGAGTATTGTTCAATGAGTCCGCGGTAATTGAGATCGTCAACAATGTTTTCCATTAGTTATTCCTCACGTGTTTATTCTACTCGAATAAAAAGTTATTTGTAGCAATAATGACCGAATATCCTAAAAACATTCAGGTGTTTTGGAAAATATGTCGGTTTTGCTAGGGATTTTACAAAATGTCGGGAAATCGGTATCGCAGCACCTATTAGCGCGTCCGTGAGCGTAGGATTTGACAACGACCAATTTGAGAATTACTTTTTAGGTAATGTTTACGAAGCTAAATATCAACGTCGGTCTTTGTTTTGGCGCCTTTGTTGTCGCCTTATTTTGCGTCGCAGCAGCTTCAAGAAAGAACCTTAATAGGCTTCAGCACCGCACCTTCTTATATATCTCGATCAGCTGCGCTGCAGCTCCTTTGTTCTCGCTAATAGCCGATGTTCTCATGACCTTCTGCACGGTCGAGAATAATATCGCCTGGCTCTTAATGCTTTTTAAGGTCCTTTTCTTCCTCTTCCACTCATTCCTCGCTCCGACGTATGCCTTATATGTCTTATCCCTTAATGGCACCATCGTCGGACGTAAGAAACGCATTTGGCTCTTCTACTGGATCCCTGCGATGTTCGTTGAGCTCTTCAACATCATCAACGCTTTCTTACCTAGCGATATCAGACCTCTTTATACATACACTGTGACCGCAGATGGCATGTATGTGTATGAGCGTGGACCGGCCGCTTTTGTCTTCTATGTCGTCGCCCTCCTCTATGCCGCTTATGGTGTCTTCGCCTTCGTCAGAAACATCAAGGCCATGACCACCAGGAAGATCTTCAGCATGTCCTTCTTCATCGGATTCATTTTCATTGGCATTGCCATTCAGCTCATCAACAAAGACATAAAGGTCGAGGCCTTCGTCGAATCCATTTCCGTCCTTAGCTTCCTTGTCATCCTCGAAAGCGACAAGGAATCGATCAACCGCGACACAGGGCTATATAACGAAATCGCCTTCTATGAAGATAACGCCACCGCTATGGCCACTAAGCGTCATTACACGATCATCACGATCAAAGCCCCTGACTATCTCCAATATCTCGAGATGCTTGGAAAGGCGAGCTACACCGCGATCGAGATCGAAATCGCAAAATATTTGACTTCGGTATACAAGCCTCAGCTCACCTACAATCTCGCAAGCGGTTCCTTTGGAATCATGGTTTATGACGATGACAAGGAACTCGTTGACCAAATCGTCGAGAAGCTTGAGGCCAGGTTCAAAGAACCTTGGGGACATGGTGAAGTCGAAGTCTCGCCAAACTGGGTTATCACCGTGGCTAAGGTCCCTGAGGATATTGAGGACCCAAGCCAGCTCCACTACCTCTTCCTCGGAAGAAACGCCAAAGCCGATCAAAAAGTCACTCTCCGTAAGAGCGCTTCCCTTCAGTTCATCAAACGCAGAAGCATGATCGAAGGCGCGATTGCACGCGGTCTTAGAGACAATAACTTCAAGCTCTATTACCAGCCTATCTGGGACGCCAAGCGCAATAGAATCGTCTCTGCTGAAGCACTTCTCCGACTCATCGATCCAGAACTCGGATTCATCGGCCCGGATGAGTTCATCCCTGTCGCCGAAGAGAATGGTACAATCATTGACCTCGGACACTGGGTTTTTGAAGAAGCGTGCCGATTTGCCAGGAATAATGACATCCAGAACCTCGGAATCGAATGGCTTGAAATCAACCTTTCCATCTATCAGCTTCCAGAGAAAGACTTAGCAGGAAGATTCTTGGAAATCGCTCACAGGTACAACATCCCACCATCATTCCTCAACATTGAGATCACGGAGACCGCCGATGCGGAAAATGATACTGAGCTTCTTGGCCGTATCCAGAATCTCATGAAGGTCGGATTCCCTCTCTCTCTTGATGATTACGGAACCGGTTATTCAAACCTCACCCGTCTTATCCAAAGCAAATACAAGAACATCAAGTTAGACCGTTCACTCCTCCTTTCCGCTGAGGAAGGCCAGGTTGGAAAATCCGTCTTATCGAGCATCTATAGAACGATGAGCTCCCTCTCCTTCCGAACCATCCAGGAAGGCGTCGAGACCGAAGAACAGAAGAACCTTATCCTCTCCTTTGGAGCCAACATGATACAAGGTTATCTCTTCTCCAAGCCAATCCCAGAGAAAGACTTCGTCGAATATGTCATCAAGTTCAATAAGATTGATTACGTTGCTTAAGCAATAGTTCTTCTAGAGAAGAGGTTTTGTTCATTCAAAAACCCATGGTTTAACAGGAGATCATCTTTTGATTCATTAAAAAGCTAAGGGCTGATAATGCTTGTTCTCTAATTGGTTTCAAGAAACACGTGGTTGAATGACAAAAAACAAAAAAACTCTTCGCCTAATAATGAGTTTCGACAACAATTACCGTCTAATGTTTCTTTTTTGAAGGAACTTGCTGACTCAGCCACTTTAATTCTTCTTGTGAAAGACAATAAACTGGGATTGTTACAACGTTCTTTCCAGCGTGGAAACAAAGATTTTCTTGTGAAATAGTAAAGGGCCTGGAACTAATGGCGATGCGTTTTGTTTCAATGTACTCAGTATCGCCGAACAGAATTGTTCTCTTGCGAAAAAGATTTCCGTTCGTCACGCTTTCCGAATCAAAAGCCCAGTACTCCCAAGAGCTAAACAAAGTCAAGTAAAGAGCCACTAAAACGATTGGACCAAACGCACCAAAACCAATTGCCAAAACACCTTCGATACCCCAGTCAGCGATACCTATCGCTAGGCCAAGGGCTAAAAAAACTATCTGTCCTATGACTAATAGGATCGTGAAAGTGGTTATCGCCACGGAAAATATAAAATCAAAATAGTCTTTCTTCAAATAGTTAGTCATAAAAATAATCCATTATTATGTCAATCAGCCAACCAGAAGGATTTCCAAAAATATCCGAAACAAAGTTTTGTGCTACTTTTTCCGAGACATTTATCAGATGCTTTCCTAAACGTATGGTTTTTCCTCCGTCCCAACTAACAAGAGAGGCAAGACCGCCTGCGCCGAAAGCTACAACACCTTGGGCAGCGGTAAGGCCGCCACGAATCAGTGCTTTTCTGATATCCCAAGGTTCCCCGGATATCCATTTATTGGCGCTGTAATTCATAAAGCCGCCAAAGAAAGATATTCCAGCGCTGGCAATTAATCCGCCCAAAGCGGCAGATACAGATCCTGTCCCTGCAATGGCGGGACCGAGCCACGCTGCGCCAGCGCCTCCAGCAAATCCAAGGGCGGCTCCTGCGATAGTATTGCCAACAATACTGCCAAGATAAGAGCGCCATCCGATGCTTCCGTCGATTAGCCTATTATCCTTGTAATCTCGGATTAAGGCGCTTGTGGTTCCACCAATCGCACCCAAAAGAGCGCCAAATAAGATAGCCGCTAGGATTGCAGAATGTCCGCTCGGGTCCGAATACATCACCGGGTTGTAGTTGCAGTACGCGTAGAGGTTGAGCCCGCCGATTGCTCCGAATTCCATGTACGAGACGTCGTCCGGCGATATGAACTGGCCGATCTCAGGGTCGAAGTATCTTGCCCTCAGGCAATAGAGGCCGGTGTCGGAGTCGAAATAGTACCCCCTGTACCTGAATGGGTTGACGTTACCGATGAATGAAGGGCTCGTATTCTCCACCCCATACTGGTCATAGGCCTTGTGGTTCCCCCATGCGTCGTAGACGTAGGTGACCTTTATCGAGTGTCCCTCGCTCAGGCCGACGATGTCGCCGAGGGGGTTCCTTATGCAGACGTAGTCGCTCGTCGCGTTCCCTTCGGTGACGCGCAGGGCGCACAATCCGTCGAGGTCGTAGAAATACCTGAGCTTCCTGACCGTCGAGCCCCCGTCCCTGACGTCCTCGCCGACGAGCCTCTCGCCGTCGTAGAAATACTCGTGCGTGAGGCCAGAGGCGTCGACCTTGAGGGACCTGAGCCCCCTGTAGTCGTACTCGAACCTCGAGAGTCCGCAGTACGAGAGGAGCGTCCCCCTCTCCCACTGGTAGGAGATCTGGTTCCTGGAGACCCTGTTGCCGTAGTGGTCATACGAGTAGAAGTTGTTGCCGAACTGGATCAATCTTCCTTTCTCGTCGTATTCCATCGACGCGTTCCCGAAGGAGACCATCCTGCCGACAGGGCCGTACGCGTGGTCCCCGAAGGACTCGTATTGGTAGGTTCTGCTGATGCCGAGCACGTTGTTGGTCTCGGATACGATCCTGCCGAGGCCGTCGAACTGGTACGACGAGCCGTATGAGAGACTGGGCGAGGAGGCGGAAACGCCCGTGAGGTTCCCATATGCGTCGCCATATGAGTACGATTCCGAGTAATGGAGGCCAAGGAGGCCGCCCAAAGAGTATCCGGACACCCTCGACGGGAAATCGCTTGAGTAGGAGTACGTCTGGGTCAGGCCGAACGGGATGGCCCCGTCGGATTTGGAGGATACCCTGCCGAGGGAGTCGTAGGAGTATGACCAAAGGGTCGGGCCGACCGTGGCAGACCCCTCGAGGGCGAAGGCCTCTGAAGAATCCGTTTTGCAGATGTAGGATTCGTCTGGGCCGAAGGAGTATTCCGCGCACGAGTGGCCGGCCGAATCCTTGTAATAGGATATCATGAAACCGCCGACCTGGACCGACGACACCTCGTTGTCGTCCCCATAAACGATGGAGACGTCCCTCCCTGAGAAGAGGTCGGTGACCTTCTCAAGGAGCGAGCAATAGCGGCTCGCGGAGTTCTCGGCGCACGAGAAGGTGGCCATCGTGACCCCGCCGTACGATATCGACGTCGGGAACCCGTAGTCGTCGAACGCCTCCCCGACGCTCTGGTAGCCCCCGCCGTGGGAATGGACGTTGTCATATTCCCTGATCACGGAATGCGCCGACTCCTGCGACGTCATCACGTCGGCGTAACCGCTGCCGTCGTGGATGCCGAGCGACGTTGTCCTTGTCGATATCTCATGGGAGACCCTCAATCTGCCCGCGATGTCGCCGAAATGGTTGGTCTTGTACGATTGGGAAGGGCGGCTGTAGGAATGCTCCTCCCTGATCGTCTCGCCGTCCTTGAACATGGCGCCGGCCACGTCGTCCCTGAACGCGTCGTAGGAGAGCTCCCTGCAGAAGTCCGTGTTGGCGGTCTGGCCGCTTTGGACCGAATTTATTATCGTCTTCCAAAGGAGGTCGTCCGAATCGTATCTGAAGTCGCGGCTCACGCCGTCCCTGGAGACCCTGGCGACGTTCTTCCCGTCCTGGGCCATCGTCGCCTCATAGAGGACGCTGGAATAGCTCTCCCCGTCCTGGGCGAGGACGCCTGATTTCCTGAGCCTGCCGTCCGGGAAATACTCGTATCTCGTCTTCGTGCCGTCTCTCGCCTCGCGCAAGATCAGGCGCCCTTGGTAGTCGTATCTGGACGTCTCGCACTCATAGTGGTAGGAAAACGCGTTATCTACCCTCACCGCGCAGACGATCTCGTAATAATCCGGCTCAAAGCGGTAGTATGTCCTCGCCGCGGCGGCGGCGGATTCCGCGAAGAACCAATTCTTCCTGTCATCGATATCGCGGTTGTCTACGTACCTGCGGTCCAGGATCTGCACAACGGCGCCACTAGGCGCGACTCCGGCGAACGAAAACCCGAAGGGGATCCGCTCGCGTCCGCCATTGAAATAGGCCACGCCGTCCCATGGCTGCCCATGGCATTGCCTCATGGTCAGGAGCAGGTCCTCCTCCGTCATGTAGAAGGACGAGCCCGTGCCGATTGCCGTGTAGCCGCCCTCGAGGTCCGAATACAATCTGATCTCGGTGAACTCGTCGAAGGCGTAAGGGCCGGAGCTCAGCTCGTTGTTCAGGAAGAAAAGCCTTCTCCGGGGCGCGTCGTCCTTCGATATCTGGAGGTTCGCCGCGGCGGCGTATACCTGGCACCCCTCGCCGTCCCTGACGGACAGCGTGAACGAATCTATCGGCAGCTGTAACCCGCCGTCGGGCCCCATCGTTATCGGCAGCTCGAAATACTGCCAGACCCGATAGGCTTTGGGGTTGAGGTCGATCGGCCTGCACGAGAAGCGCGGGCATGTGGCCGTGAGCCGGGCCCTACTTGGGCGCCCGTCTATCATCACCCATCCGGATATCTTCCGCTCCGGGGCGCCGCCGAGGTCGGACGGGCAAACGGAGACCCCGCTGACCAGAAGCTCCCCGAAGAAGCCTTTGGCGGCGGAATTGCTCACCTTATCCGGGCCAGGGCCCTCGTTGGCGAGCCATATCCCCTCGTCGCGGATCAGCGGGTAATAGCTGCTCTCGTCTGCGCCCTGCCCCCTCTCGAGGACGGACACGAGGCCGCCCTCGGAGTCGGTCATTACGGACATGCGTATGTCGTCTTCGTTCGAGACGGTAAGCTCGCGGACGTTGGGCCCGCCGAAGGAGGCGTCCTGGTCGCGCGAGGCGAAGTAAGTCGCTTGGTGCTGGGCGAACGTGTCGCCGCTCATGTATCCCTTCCTGATGGAGTCCATGCGGTATGCGTTGAGGCCCTGGTCGAAGGCGTAGGTGATCCTCCAGGCGTCCTTGGTCATGCAGTCGACGACCCTCCTGAGGAGATCCCTGTCGTTCACGGCGTACTGGTAGAGCGTCCTCGTAGAGCCCCCGACGGTCTCCTCGAGCGAGGTTATCTGCCCCGGGAAGCCGCCCAGGGTGTACGTCCTGATCGGGTCTTCCCCGCCTTGGTAGAGCCTTATGTACCTGATGAATGAGTTCTGGTACGAGAATTTGACGTATGTCCCCGCGTCCCTCGCGTCATAGATCTTCCTTATGCCGTCGGAGTTGTATTCTATGACCTTCTCGCAGTCAGGGTCGGAGCCGGAGGCGATTGAAATAAGGCGACCATATGAGTCAAATGTTAGGGAATTCCCCTCCAAATCAGTTATGATCCTGGCCGTCGGGTCCAGGGTCAGGCCCCGCCCGTCGTTGTCGTAAAGCAGCGACGTGCCTCGGAGGCCCCGCGCGAAGGTATGGGAATACCCATCGCCGTCTATGTATTTGTAGATGGGGCGGTTCGATTGGTCGGCGCCGTCCTGGACGAGGAAGCGGTGCCAATCCGTCCTCCAGCCCTTCGGGAGGCCTTTGACGAGGTCGGACTCGCGGTCCGTCATGAGCGAGCAGTAAGACAGCGTCAGGCTCATGGCATAGGAGCCGCTTGCGAGGGTTATCGGATCGTTGCGGAAGCGGACGGAGAGGTCGCAGGCGTTCACGCAAGGGTTGCCGCCGTATTCCGCGCCGCCGAGGTATTTGCCTTGGAAATAGCCGCTCGCCGGCGCCGGGAGGACGGTTATGCTCTGCGTCGCGGTCTTCCCGGAGAGCTCCACGGTTATCTGCGTATGGGCTGTCGAAAGGGCCCCGGTCGGGGAATAAGAGTAGAAGTCCGTGAGGGAGCTCGTCCCGTCGGTGTAATGGGCCCTGACGGCCATGCCGTACCTCTCGAACCTGTCCCCAGCCCTGTACGTCGTCTTGTTCGGCGCGTGTTCTATGGTGATGTGCGAGAGGTCTGCCATGGGGGTCTCCTTTCCGAAAAACCACTTAGTGGTTAGCTATTTGTTTCCTTACGAATATTATCAACGTTTTTTCCCTGTTTCTTCAACAATCTAACAAAAAAAGCCCCGATTTGCGGGGCTTTTTATTTCCATGGGTTTATCTCTTGATGGTGCTAGAACGCTCATTAACAAGAGGTTCGAAGCGGTAGCTCTTATCGACGAGGTCGTTGTTGATGAGGTCGATAAGCATATACATGGAACGCTGTCCCACTTCTTGCATGTTGATATGGAGAGCGGTGATCGATGGACGGAGGATGTTGGCGTATTTGGTTCCGACAAGAGAGACGATCTCAACGTCCTCTGGGACCTTTAAGCCAACGTCGGTAGCGGCGTTCTCAATAGCGGCAGCGATGGAGTCACGATAAGCGATGAAGTAACCTTTCTTGTTGTTCTGGAAGTATTCATAGAAATCGTGGTATGTGCGGGTGTAGGAATCGTCGCAGTTGATGACGTTGTACTTCTGACCGATTCTCTCATGGGTCTCTCTGAAGGCTTTTTCGTTTCTAGAAAGGAGACGGCCGCCGTCATGGACGTGGACGAAGGTCATCTGCTTGTCTCCGCCCTTCTTGTAATAGGACTCGATGAATTTGGATAAGACATCCTCATATGAGAAGAGGATGGAGCCGACCTTATCGCCGATGATCTTCTTGTTGATGACGATGGTTGGGACGCTGTAGGAATTGATCTTCATGACATCCTCGGCATCGAGCTCATCATCAAAGATGATCGCGCCGTCGACGTGGGAGGTGATGACTTTCTCAATCATGGAAAGAGCCTCTTCACGGCTGTGGGATGTGGTGAAGAGGGAAAGGACGAAGCCCTTTGTCTTCGCGACATCGGAAATGCCAGCGAGAAGGTTAGAGATATAGACGTAGTTGGCGTTAGGGATGATGACGCCGATGTTGGTTGATTTGTTGGTGGCAAGAGCCTGGGCGAGGCCGCTTGGCTTATATCCAAGGCGTTTGATGGTCTCTTCGACATTGAGACGAGTGGCCTCAGTGACGTTGCCTTGTTTATTGATGACACGGGAGACGGTAGCTAAGGAAACTCCGGCTGCTTGGGCGACTTGATAGATGGTTACACGATCCTTGGTGTTCATGTTCTTTCCTCCAGGATAACCTCATTCTAAAAAGAAAAAAGATTTAACACAATGAAAATATTTTCATAAACACGTCAAAGTGTTTTCAAAGTGGTGAAACATTCGGTCATTACTATGTAATATAATTTCGGTAATGTATTCTCGACTTATTTAGTTTTCCTAATATGCCTGTTTAAACTTTGATTTTTTGTAGACAATTTTCAAGTAAATTTCATGTATTTACATAAGAAAAGCGGGGACATAATCCCCGCCTTAACTTGCTTTTATCTTTAACGGACGAAGAAGTCCTCGCCATCCTTGAAGGAAGGATCTTCATCAAGGAGGAAAGCGTCTTTCTCAGAACCTTCGAGTCTAAGCTCGACTGGGCTAAGGACTTTGACGTCGTTGTTGATGTTCTTGATGACGGCTCTGTGATACATGTTTCCGTCATAAAGAATTGTTCCATCAAGCGCCACCACAACCATCGAGCCTTCTTTGATGCCTTTGAGGCTAGAAACGGTCTCGTAGGTCTTATCGCCGCACTGAAGCTTAAGGATAAGAGCTTTCTCATCAAGAGGGTGTTCCTCGGTCGAAAGGACCTTGGCGACTCTATATCCGGAATCCTTGACCTCTGGGAGAGGGCTTAAGCCTTCTCTCTCAAGGAGAGAGTTGACCACCTCAAGGAGCTTGCTGTCTGGAACGAAGATGACTCCGTTGGCCTTGATCTTCATCACATCGTCGATATGGAAGATGTTATAGCCGACGAGTTTATTGTTCTCGCCATATAAAGCGACAACGTTGTTATGGGTTTCACTCTTAAGGACTCTGGCCTCAGGTTCGATGACGACGATGAGCACGTCTTTGATGGCTTGGTGATTGTAGAAAAGTCTATACATAGGTCTTCTCCTTCTCCTTACTTCTTATATATTAAGCGATAGATCGGTTTGCCTTCGCTTCTGAAGTTCCTTTCATATTCGCTCATGGCATCATTTTCCTCGTCAAAAACGTAATCTTTTTCATCAACAAGGTTGATAAAGGCGGTTCCTTCCACTTCTTCTTTGGTGAACTCGTAGAGACCTTCGTTATCGGTCTTCTGACGGAGCTCCCCTCCTTTTTCTAGAAGTGAGAGATAAGTCTCTAAACGAGGTTTGGCGGTAAGTCTTCTCTTAGAATGTCTCTTCTTTGGCCAAGGGTCAGAGAAATTGAGGTAGATGGTCTTGAAGCCTTCTTTAGGAAGCTCAGGAGCGACTTTGTCGAAATCCTGATAGACGATCTTAACGTTCGTTAGTTCTTTCTCGACGATCTTCTTCGCGAGAGTGCCTAAGGATGAAACGTCTCTTTCAACGGCGAGATAATGGTTCTCTGGATGACGCTCAGCGAGAGAGACAATGAAGTCGCCTTTGCCGGAACCAATCTCAAGGTAGAGAGGTGCGCTTTCAAAGAAAGTCTTATCCTCGAAAGGAAGAGACAACGTTATTTCCTCATGCTCTTCGATGAATGGAAGAGCCCATTTCTTGAAACGAGATCTCACTTAGCGGTTCCTAATGCGTAGATCGCCCTGGCGTAGATGGCGATGTCTTTGATGAAGTCTTCGATGTAGATGTATTCGTCTGGCGAGTGCATGTTGCCTGGGTGCTTTGGCCACTCAGCACCGAAAGCGACGGTGTTAGGCGCTTCTTTGGCATAGGTGCCTCCGCCGATGGCGAGAGGTTTGGCAAAGAGTTTGTGGGTGCCTT
>JAFXWH010000067.1:0-3209 GCA_017542885.1 Bacilli bacterium
ACCGTTGATGTTGTGCTTCTTGAGGGTATCCATGATCTTCCCAAACACTGGATCATTGAAATCCTTTGGAAGCTTGTAGCGGGAAGAATGGAGGATCTGGCCTGGGGTCTGGGTCAAAAGGGCGATGTCTTTCTCGTCCTCGGCGAACAAATCGACGAGGTTGTCGTCGATTAAGCCTTCGACGCCATAGAGTGAACCGAAGAGGGCTTCGATCTCCTCAGGATGTTTCTTAGCTTCTTTGACGACTCCACAAAGGGAGGAATTGATGACGGCAGTCGGACCACCGCTTTGGAAATAGACGATTCTCATCTTGCTCATAAAAATATTTCTCCTACTATGAACTGATATCTTTGATATCTTAGCACAAAAAGAAAACCGCCTGATATATCAAGCGGTCTTTTTTGTTATTGATTATCTTTCGATTAGAAGGAAGCGGTGAATTCGTTCCACATCTTGTAGAGGGCGGCATTGCCTTCAGCGCCGAAGTCCTTCATGATCGCGCATCTGTTGATGGTCTCTGCGGATGGGTACTGGGCATCGAACTGACGGCCTCTTTCCTCGGTTGGGATAAGGATCTTGGCCTCTTCGCCTTCTGCGAGGGTTCCTTCAAAGAAGTAGGAAAGGTCACATTCGTCGCATTCTTCCTCAGAGTATTCCTCTGGATCGGCTTCGTACCAGTCTTTGACGGTTTCCCAGATTGCCTCACCGGCGATTGGGGAGGTGTAGCCGACGGCTTCCATGTTCTTGGCGGCCACTTCTGGGTCGGCAAGGAAGTCAAGGAAGGCTTTGGCGGCTTCGACGTTGGCGCCTTTTGGCATGCACCAGCCATCGAACCAGACGTTAGAGCCTTCTTCTGGGATCTCGTAAGCAAGGGTGACTGGTTTAGCGGCCGCTTCGGCTTCATCCATCGAGAAGACGCTGTCGCCGGACCAGGCTAAGTTGGCGTAGATGTTGCCAAGGACCATATCGGATTTGCCTTCGTCGACCTCGAGGGTGACGTTGCCAGTGAGCTCAGAGAGAGCGGCTTTGACTTTGGCAAGGGTCTCGGTGTCGTGTCTGTTGAAGATCTCAGAGAGGGCATCGTTATAGGCCTTGTCGGTCAAAGTGCCCTCCTCATGCTGGCTCTTAAGGGACATTGTCTCTTCTTTGTAGACGTGCATGACGGCGGTGAAGTAGGTATCACGGACGGAATCCTTGATGGTGATCTTCTTCTTTAAGCTGTTGCCTTTGAGGTCATTGCCTGGATTCCACTGGAAGTCCCAGGTTGAGACCTGCTCTTGGGAGACGTATTCAGGGTTGTAGGTGTAACCCATGGTTCCCCAGAAATATGGGACAGCGAAGTCGCTGAGCTCATTGTCGTTGAAGAGGTTCTTGATGTATGGGGAAGTGTTGTTGTTGACGTTCTCAAGGCCTTCGGTGTACTTCTTGGCGGTCTTGTCATAGCCGAAAGATTCGAGCATGCCTTCGCTTTGCATCTTCTGGATCATGTAGTCGGATGGGCAGCAGAGGTCGGCTTTGACGAGTCTCTTGCTGATCTTGGTGTACATGGTCTCGTTGGTGTCGAAGGTGATGTAGTTGACTTTGATCTTCTGGCCTTCGTGGCTTTCGGCGTAGGCTTTCTCGAAAGCGAGGATGGTTGAATCCTCAAGTGGGTTGCCCTTCTCGTCGACGCCTTCGTAGATGTAGTCTTCCCAGTTGTAGACGTTGAGGGTGATGGTGCCGTCATTAGCACCGCCACAGCTAGCGAGTCCGCCTAAACTCATGAGTGCGGACATAGCTAAGATGAGTGCGCTTTTTTTCATTTCTAATTCCTCCTATAAAAATTAGATTTTTTTCGCTTTGCGATTATTTACTATCGTGTAGCCGATCATGACTGCGACGATGAGTACGAAGATAAGGGTCGTGAAGGATCTGATCTGGATTGGGATAGCCCCTTTCGCGAGAGTTCCTTGCACATAGGTCGAGATGGTCTGGAAATCCATGCCTTCCGACGGTTTGGTGAATTCGGTGATGACAAAGTCATCCAGGGAGAGCGTCATTGAGATCATGAAGCCCGAGAAGATGCCTGGAAGGAGATCTGGGATCATGACTTTGAAGAGAGCGCCTGCCCTATTAGCGCCAAGATCCATCGCGGCCTCATAGAGGGATGGGTCCATCTGCTCAAGCTTAGGCTGGACGTTGATGACCACGAACGGGATCGTGAGGACCATATGGCCGATGATGAGGGAGAAGGCGGAGGTTGGGAGATTAAGCCAGGCGAAGAGGATGCATAAGGATAAGGCCATGACGATCTCGGCGTTGACGATCGGGATTTCGTTCGCGAAATTGAAGACCGCTTTGAACTTTTTTCCTAAGAAATGCATGCCGATGGCGCCGGCAGTTCCAAGAACTGTGGAGAGGGTTGAGGCGACGACGGCCACCCAAACGGTGTTCCAAGTCGCTTCCCAAATCTGCTTGGCGTAGACATTGCTTCCATTGAAGAGGGTAGCGTAGCAATCAAAGTTGAGTCCGTTCCACTGACCAATGACTTTGGAGTCGGTGAAGCTATAGAGGATGAGGTACATGATCGGGAGATACATGACAAGAAGCATGATCCACACGAAGGTGAGGGCCACCGCTTTCTTGGCTTTCTCCCCCTTTTCTCTCTTTTGGAGCGAGCTATTGGTTTCTTCCATCGCCGTGTTAGGAGCGTTCATAACAATTTCTTTTTCCATTGTTACCTGCCTCCTTTCTTCTTCTCGCTGAAGAAATTCTCAAAGACGACGGAAATGCCGATAAGGCCTAGCATGATGATGGCATAGACGCTGCCAACATTAAGTTGGGAATGAAGGAACTGATGCTCAATCTGACCGCCGATGAGCTGGATGGTGCGTCCGGATAAGGCATCGGTGATGACGTAAGAGGACATCGTCGGCATGAAGGTCATCGTCGCCGCGGAGACGATTCCGGGAACGGTCATCGGGACGATGGTCTTGAAGAAGACCTGGATCGGGGAAGCACCTAAATCGGCAGCCGCCTCAATCTGGCTCTTATCGAGTTTGAGCATCGTGTTATAGAGAGGGAGGATGGCGAATGGGAGATAGTTATAGACCATGCCGATGATGGAACAAACCCATGGATGCATGGCAGGATCGAGTCCAAAGAAGATAAGAAGCTGCTTGGTCGCCGCGGTCCTGATGACGAAGTTAATCCACATCGGTAGAAGGAAG
>JAFXWH010000068.1:0-3915 GCA_017542885.1 Bacilli bacterium
AGCAAAGCTCATGCTCTCTCCTTGAGGAGCCCTGCCCTCTACTAGGAAAGTCTTCTCTCTGTCTTTTAGACTGAGATCGTTTATCGGGCAAAAGGCTACTGGATCTTTCGGGAAGCCATTGGACTCGTATGCGTTATAAGTGGGGAGAAAAAAGGAAAAATCGTTTCCTATAACGACATCGAGTCCTTTAAAGGCTTCTTTGATCTCGTCTTTAGATGGCCTTACCGTTTTGCTTAAGCTCAAAGGAGAACCTTCAATCGCGTAGGAGGTTTTCTTTGAGACATTCGCGACCGTGTAAAGAAGAGATGACGAACGTTCTTCCTCAAGTTTCTTTTGGGAACCCGAATAGAAACCTAAAGATAGAAGTAATGTTGCGTAACCGATAGCACCGCTCACCAAAGCAACGGCATTCTTAACCTTATTTCCTTTGTAGTTATGTCCAAGGAACGAACAGAGGAATCCATAATTGGTTTTCTTCTTACGAATAACCATCTCTTCTTCGACCTCAGGAAAAGAAAGCGGCTTAGAGATTTGCCTTCCGTCTTTTAGTTCGATCACATGGTCTGCGTATTTGGAGATAATTCTTTCGTTGTGAGAGACAAGGACAACGAGTATGTCTTTCGAGAGTGCCTTAAGCTCATCCATGACAATCTTCTCGTTGCCTTTATCAAGCGCGCCGGTTGGTTCATCGGCAAAGAGAACCTTAGGTTCAGTTATGATCGATCGGCATAAAGCGACGCGCTGTTTCTCGCCACCGCTTAGAAGTTTGACCTTCTTGTTTTTGTGCTCAAAAAGACCGAATTTCTCTAAAAGCGACGTGGATCTGCTATAGATTTCTTGATTTTTATCCCCTCGGAGTTGGAGAGGGAGCTCAATGTTTTGGACGACAGATAATTCTTCCTCTAAATTGAAATGCTGATAGACGAAAGAACATTCAAATGACCTAAACGAGTCCCTCTCCTTCTCCTTTAAGGAGGAGGTGTCTATGCCCTTATAAAAGATCTTCCCCTCCGTTGGCGTCTCCATTAAGGACATGAGGTTCAGAAGCGTGCTCTTACCTGAGCCGCTTTTTCCCTTGATCGCCACAAGACCCTTGGAAGGAAGAGAAAAAGAAATGTTCTCTAATGCGAGAAAGTCACCGAATCTCTTGCTCACGTTCTCAAGGCGATACATAAAAACCCCTCCGCTTTTCATATAGAGGGGTTTCTGAATATTTCCCGAAAATTATTTAATTTCGCCTTCGTGGTGGGCGATGACTTTTTTGATCCTTTGATTGAACTTGTCGCGATCAATCATGATGACGTTTCCACAACCAAGACATTTCACCTTGATATCCGCGCCTACACGCACGATTTGAAAACGCTTGCTTCTAGCGGTGCATGGGTGAGGCTTCTTGAGCTCGACTTCATCAAAGAGTCCGTATTCTGGGATTAACAAGATTTATCCTCCATGTTTAAGTTCGTTAGTTTTTTTATTACATAAAACGAGATCAATAAACCGCTGGCGGAAGGGACCATCATCATGGATGAAGGATGCTCTGTTTTCACAAGCGGTTCTTCAGTTGAGATGACGCAGGTGAATTTATCGAGAGGGAGCTTTTCTTTCTTGGCTGCCGCCCTTAAAGCTCTGGCCAAAGGATCGCCTGTGGTTTGGTTCAATTTGACGATTTTGAGTTTGCTTGGATCAAGACGGTTTCCCATGCCACAGCAAATGATGTCAGGGATGCCTTTCTCGATTGAGTATTTCATGAGGGCGATCTTGGCTTTGATGTCATCAACGCAGTCGATGATGAATTCGCATTTGCCGAAATCTTTGTCCTTGAGGGTTTCTTCGGAAACGGAGAAGTTCATTGGGACGACTTCAACGTCTTGTCTGATGAGCTTTGCTCTCACGAAAGCGCAAAGCGCTTTTTGAGCGCCGATCTGGTCAGCGGTGAAAAGAATCTGACGGTTGAGGTTAGATTCGGCAACAACATCGCGGTCAATCGCGTAAATGTGTCCGACGCCTGCACGCACAAGCGATTCGAAGGCCGTTCCCCCTACTCCGCCTAAACCGAAAACGGCGACGGTTTTATCTTTGAGGGTTTTGACTGCTTCCTCACCGATAAGAAGGGTTGTTCTTGAATCAATTGTCTCGTTCATTTTCAATCACCTTCAATATATCTTCTAAAGAAGAAACTTCAATGGCAGGGAACTGATGCCTGAAGAAAGTGTCCTGGCGCTTAACGTAGTGACGGGTATCGAGTTTGATGTTCTCGATAACGGTTTCGATGTTTTGTTTGCCTTCGACATAAGGAATGAATTCTTTCACTCCGATGGCCCTAAATGCTGGAGCGTCTTCCCCATACTTCTTAAGGAGAGAAACCACTTCATTCTCGAGACCCATCTCAACCATCTTGTCCACCCTCCTATCAAGAGCAGGATATAGGTCTTCCCTGTCTTTCTTTAAAACAAAGAAAAGGGTCTTCTCAATAGGTTCATGATTCTGTTTGGAGAGGAGTTCGGTTTTGCTTGTTCCGGCAGCGAGGCAGATCATGATGCTTCTAAGTATGCGCTGCCTATTCTGATATGGGATCTTCTCAGCCTCTGTCGGATCAAGTTTCTCTAACTCTTCATGAAGGGCTTCGTTGGTCCAGGAATCATACTTCGACATATCCACATTAGACGTATCTAAAGTGAGGTCGTAGTCGTATAAAGCCGCACGGATATAAAGGCCACTTCCACCAACGAATATAGGTGTTTTGTCAAGGTTTTTTAGTTTTTTGATGGTATTTCTCGCGTCTTCTTGATAACGATGGATGTCATATCCTTCGGTCAATGGGACGAATGAGTAAAGGTGATGAGGGACTTCCTTTTTCTGTTCTTCGCTTGGTGCAGCGGTAGAGATGCTAAGCTCTTCATAAACCTGAAAAGCGTCGGCGTTGATGATTTCGCCGTCTAGCTTCTTGGCAAGGGCGATGGCTAATTCGCTTTTGCCGGTTCCTGTTGCGCCAGTGAGAACGATGATCATTTTATGGAATCCCTGATTGCGATGAGTTCGCTTTCGACTCTCTCTGTTAGAGCGTCTCTATTCTGAAGAAGAGGATGATTATGAATCTTCATTAGAAGAGCCTCATATTCTTCTTTCTTCTCTTTATGTTTGTCCGTCCCCATTGATAAGGCTAGTTCTTTTTTAGCCTTAACGAGATCTTCGCCCATCGCTTTGATCTCTGGGTCGGAGGATATCTCGTTATTGAGGGAAGCGTATTCCTTTAATAAAGGATCGTGTTCCATATGGAAGGCGACGTCACGGGCTTTTGCGACGAGAGGATCTTCCACCATCTCTCCTTTAAGAGAGTAGACATGGGATTCAAGAATCTTAGCTTTAACGAAGCAGCCGGTTAGGTAAGCAGGTCCAACGAAGTTGACGAGCTTTCCGTTTCTCGCGTATCCGGAAAGGACATTTGAGTCACGTTTGGAAGTTCCATCAACAAGGACTTCGTATGTTTTGCCAACCATGGCTCCACTGTGAGCAGCGGTCAAATCATCGACCAAGGCTTTGAGGCGGTTGAATCTTTCGTGAGAGACCTCTGGAGGAACCTGTTCCATCTTGGCGGCAGGAGTTCCTGGACGAGGTGAATAAATGAAGGTGAAAGCGCTCGAATATCCGACTTCCTTAGCCAAGCTAAGGGTATCTTGGAATTCTTCTTCGGTCTCACCTGGGAAACCAACAATGATATCGGTGGTAAGAGAGATATCCGGAATCTTCTTTTTGATCGCAGCGACTCTCTCAAGATATTCTTCCCTGGTGTATCTTCTGGCCATTCTTCTTAGACAAGAAGAGGAGCCGCTTTGGACAGGGAAGTGAAGCCATTTGTCGATGTTGTCATATTTGGCCATGATGTCGATCATCTCGTCATCGAACTGGCTTGGATAC
>JAFXWH010000069.1:0-3784 GCA_017542885.1 Bacilli bacterium
CTCATGTCAATGTCGGACTCCTTGTCGGCGCTATGGAACCAAGCGAGAAAAGAGCCACCCTCCAAGACCTTGAGGACGGCACGATCGATATTGTTGTCGGAACCCATGCCCTTTTCTCCAAAGGCGTGACTTATGCATACCTAGGACTTGCCATCATCGACGAGCAACATAAGTTCGGCGTTAACCAGCGAACCCTTCTTCTAGATAAGGGCGAGCACGCCGACCTCCTTCTTATGAGCGCGACCCCGATCCCTCGTACCCTCACGATGACCATCTATGGTGATCTCGATATCTCGACTTTAACCGAATTCCCGCAAGGAAAGAGGAACGTCAAAACCATACTTACCAAACGTGGCGATAAGAAAGTAGCCTCACTTTGTGAGAAATCCTTAGAAGAGAAGAAACGCATCTACGTTGTTGTTCCTCAAATCGAAGGAGGGGAAGACAAGGATGTCACTTCAGTCAAAACGGTCTACGAAAGATATAAGAAATACTTCGGCGACAAAGTCGTCATGATGCATGGCCAGATGAGCGAAGAAGAGAAGAATGTCGCTATCCTCGCATTCAAGAGCGGCATCTGCCCAATCCTTGTCGCAACATCCCTCATCGAGGTTGGAATCGACGTCAAAGAAGCCAATCTCATGATCGTCTATTCGCCATCCCATTTCTCGCTTTCTAGCCTCCATCAGTTACGTGGTCGCGTAGGCAGAGATGGCTCGCCTGCATCCTTCGTTCTCTTTGGAGAAGGCGATGATGAAGAAAACGAGAAGCTGTCGGTTCTTTTGAAGAGCGACGATGGCTTTGAGATCGCTGAGATGGACCTCAAATTACGTGGTCCTGGAGAGCTTATGGGAACCCGTCAATCGGGCCTTCCGTCCTTCCTTGTCGCCAACATCATCAGCGACTTCAAGATCTTCGAATGCGCAAGAGACGACGCTAAAGAAATCCTCAAAGAACCTAAGTCCATTGAGAACGTCATCATCATGAATGAAGTAAAGAAGTCGATTACCGACTTCCGATTATCCTAGATTAAGGTTACTTTGATAGTTATACTAACTATCGAAGCAGAGGTTTTTCTATATGAAGAAAATTGTTGTAGATATGATGGGAAGCGACCTTGGAAGCATAGCTACCAAGGAAGGCGTTTCCCTTTTCCATGCCAAACATCCAGATGTCGAACTCATCCTCGTTGGCAAAGAAGCCGAACTCAAAGATATCGAATTCGCCAAGATCGTCAATGCCGAGGATGTCGTTGAGATGACCTGCGGCGCCCTTGAAGTCATCAGACGCAAAGGCTCCTCAATGGTCGTTGCCCTCAACACCGTCAAAGAAGAGAATGCCGATGGCATTATCTCCGCTGGCGCGACCGGCGCTTTCCTTAGCGCGGCCACCCTCATCCTCAAGAAGATCCCAGGTGTTCAGCGTCCAGCTCTCGTCACCGCTTTCCCTCAGCTTGAAGGAAACGGATACACCACCCTTCTTGATGTCGGTGCCTCTAACACCAACACCCCAGAGGAATTAGCCCAGTTCGCCTATATGGGAACCTGCTACTCCAGAGCCGTCTATGGTGTTGCAGAACCGCGCGTCTGCTTGCTTAGCAACGGCAGCGAGGAAGGCAAAGGCTCCCCGGTCGGAAAAGAGGCCTATCAGCTCCTCAAAGAAATGAAAAACATCAATTTTGCCGGGAATATTGAAGGCGATAAGCTCCTCAAAGGCTTAGCCGATGTCGTCGTCAGCGATGGCTATACCGGCAACGTCATGCTTAAGACCACCGAAGGCACCGCCAAAGGAATGGGCAAACTCCTTAAGCAAGGAT
The DNA here is from genome assembly GCA_017542885.1 of Bacilli bacterium. Taxonomy (GTDB): domain Bacteria; phylum Bacillota_I; class Bacilli_A; order RFN20; family CAG-826; genus UBA4951. The sequence goes on from JAFXWH010000069.1 coordinate 1,817, forward strand.
TCATGTCCAAACTCCGTTGTAAGATCGGTTACCTCTTCGCCAAGCCAGCCGTCAATCTTCTCAAAGACAAACTTGATCCAAGCAATGTCGGCGGAGCTATGCTCATGGGCGTCAATGGCGTCGTCGTCAAAGCTCATGGCAACAGCACTGGCAAATCCTTCTATAGCGCGATGGAAGTCCTCTATCACTTGATCGAGGGCGATGTCATCACCAAGATCAAAGACGCATTCGTCGAGGAAAAGGCCGAATAATGAGCTATCTTGATCCCCTCTTCAAAACCCTTGGAATCTTAGCCAAGAACAAAGAAGTCTATGAGGTCGCTTTGACCCATAGTTCTGTTAATGCTGTAAGCAACAAAAAGCATCAGGACTATGAGAGGCTTGAGTTTTTGGGTGACTCAATGGTTGGGGAAGTGGCAGGTGAGCTTTGCTACCGTTACCACCCAGAGATGCAGCAAGGGGATCTTAGCATTCTCAAGAGCCAATTCATCAGAACAGAATCGGAAGCGGACCTCGCTAAAGCGATGGGTCTCGTTCCATATATCAAAGTCGGACCATCCTTTACTGGCAAGGTCGAAGACAATCTCTCCGTTTTAGAGGATTGCTTCGAATCCTTCATCGGCGCGATGCTTCTCGACCAAGGTCTAGAATTCACCCACAAGTTCGTTTGGAAGTTATTTGAAGAACCAATCAAATTCGGAACCATCCTCTATGAGGAAAATCCAAAGAGCGAGCTTCAGGAAGCCATTCAGGCCGACACCAAAGAAACCGTCGTCTACAAACTTCTCAAAGAAGAAGGCCCGAGCAATTCCAAGATCTATCTCATGGGTGTCTACTTCATGGGCAATGAGCTTGGAAGAGGCAGTGGCCGTAGCAAGAAAGAAGCGGAGACCGCCGCAGCGAAAGACGCTCTCAACAAAAGAGCCTATATCGCCATCCCAGAGGAAAAGTAATGGGTTTATTCAGTTATCTTAAAAGCAAGTTCTCCAAAAAAGAGAACAGCACGAAATACGAGAAGGGCTTAGCCAAGAGCAGAGCCGCTTTTGCCGATCGTCTTGAAGACCTCTCAAAGCGTTACAAGAAAGTCGACAATTCCTATTTCGAAGAGCTTGAGCAGATCCTCATCGAAGCCGATGTCGGAGTCGCTCTTACTCTTAAGCTCGTCGAGAACCTTCTCGATAAATCCCAGAAAGAAGGAATCTCCGAACCTTCCAAAATCAATGAAGAACTCATTGACCAGATGTTCGTCAGCTATGTCGAAGGCGGAGAAAGCATCACCAACGAAATCCAGTTCGCCGAAGAAGGCCCAACCGTTCTTCTCGTCGAAGGCGTTAACGGCGTAGGTAAAACCACCTCCATCGCCAAACTCGCCCATCGCTATATGCAAAAGGGCAAGAAGGTCATGCTTGTCGCTGCCGACACATTCAGAGCAGGCGCAGTGGAACAGCTTAAGATCTGGGCTGATCGTCTAAAGTGTCCAATCGTCACCGGCTTAGAGAATGGTGACCCAGCATCCGTTTGCTATGATGGCGCGAAATACGCCAAAGCGAATAAAATCGATCTTATGATCGTCGATACAGCAGGCCGTCTTCATAACAAAGCCAACCTTATGGCGGAGCTAGGCAAAATCAAACGCGTGCTTGAGCGTGAAATCCCAGGCGCCCCACATGAGACTTTCCTCATCATCGACGCCACAACGGGACAAAACGGAGTTTCACAGGCTAGTGCCTTCAAAGAAGTCAGCAATATCAGCGGCATCGTCATCACCAAGATGGACGGCACCTCCAAAGGAGGAATCATCCTTTCCATCCGTGATGAGCTCGGTGTTCCAGTCCGCTTCATCGGACTTGGCGAAGGAATGGATGACCTCGAGGAATTCGACCTCGATGAGTACCTCCATGCCTTGCTCGTAGGGAATGAGAAGAAATGAAAGACGAGATCATCGAAAGACGTGAGGAGATGATTGAGC
>JAFXWH010000070.1:0-14956 GCA_017542885.1 Bacilli bacterium
GCTTCGCCATCACTTGCTTTTCACGCACCTTGTCGAGGAAGCCAAGATCGAAGGCCTCACCGAAGAGGAGAAGATGTGGATCAAGCTCACCCTTGCCGACATCTACTTCTTCAAGCGTATCCCTGCTGAGGATATGAAGAAGGAGCTTCTCGAGAAGATCGGCGAAGAGAAGATGGCAAAACTCGAGCCGCTTTTCGCCAAGGCGGAAACCCCAAACGAATTCATCCCAGCCGAATTCCCAAAGACTTCGAACAAATATCTCTCGCTCAGATACAACACCCCAGAGTGGGTTCTCAAGATCTGGCAGCACTTCGGATATGGCCAGACTTACCGTATCCTCAAGGCCAACGCCAGACAAAACACCTCTAGCGTCCGCGTCCGTACCTCGATGGTGCCAGTGGAAGAGGTGCTCAATAGCAGCCCTGACTTCGTCAAATCCCCAGTGGAAGGCATCCTCCTTTATGGCGGAAAGACCCCGCTTCGCAAATTAGACTTATTCAAGCAAGGCGCCGTCTTCGCTGAGAGAATGGCCACCAAAGCCATGCTTGACGAATACAAGATCGAAGAGCCGAAAGAGGCCTTCATCTATAACGCCAACGCCGATTCATCTCTTTTCAAAGAGATCATCGAAACCTATCAGGACAAGATCGGTCTTAACCTCGGTTGCCCAAATACCGACAACTACACCGATGTCGCCCGCATGATCAAGACCGCCGGCTACAAGAACATCAACTTCTTCGGTGCCGAGCCTGATTCCATGGAAGCCGCGATCTCCCGTCCACAAGATCTCGTCATCGCCGCTCCAAATAGTTCCAACTTTGATTTAATCCGCGACTACCCAGATTACCTCCTTCACTTCAAGAAGGAAGAGATGGACGCCCTTTTCGCCCAAGAGAAAGCCGTCCTCGAAGGATGCTCCAAGTTCGTCGCTGAGAAAGGAACCCTCATCTACTGCGTTTACACAATCAGCAAGAAGGAAGGCAACAAGACAATCAATGACTTCTTAGCCAACCACAAAGAGTTCCATCTCATCAAAGAAGAGCAGAACATGCCTTTCGAAGAAAAGGCTACCGCTCTCTACTACGCCGTCCTCGTTAAGGATACCGTCGCTGCTAAAGCAGAAGCCCCTGTCGGCGACATCGCTTCCTTAGCCGATGCCCCAACCAACTTACTCACTGCCTCACCAAAAGAATAAAATGCCGAAAAAGAACCTCTTTGGATATACCCTTAAAGCCCTTGAAGAGGAGATGATCGCTAGAGGCGAGAAGAAATATCGCGCCACTCAGCTTTATCAATGGATCTATGTCAAGAAAGTGACGGATTTCGATTCGATGACCGACATCTCCAAATCTTTTCGTGATGTCCTGAAAGAGGAATATAGCCTTGATTTGCCAAGGATTTTCACGAAACAAGTGGCGTCTGACGGCACAATCAAACTACTTGTCGAAATGGAAGACGGAGCCAAAGTCGAATGCGTCCTTATGCGCTATGACTATGGCAACGCCATCTGCGTCTCTTCCCAAATCGGTTGTTCCATGGGCTGCGCTTTCTGCGCCTCTGGACTTCTTAAGAGAGAAAGGAACCTCAGCGCTGCTGAAATTACTGGCCAGGTCATGGTCATGAATAAGATCCTTTACGAAGAAGGGGAGAACGTCTCCCACATCGTCGTCATGGGAACCGGTGAGCCATTTGACAACTACGACAACGTCTCTAGCTTCATCCACATCATGAACGAAGCCAAAGGCTTAGCGATCGGCGCAAGACACATCACCGTCAGCACCTGCGGTCTTGTCCCAGGCATCAAACGCTATGGCGATGAAGGCATTCAGGTTAACCTGGCCATCTCGCTCCACGCTCCAAACGACAAGATCAGAAACGAACTCATGCCAATATCGAAGGCCTACAAGATGGATGTCCTTCTCGATGCCGTCAAGGAGTACATCGAGAAAAGCGGACGTCGCGTCACCTTCGAATACATCCTCATCAAAGGCGTCAACGACACCCTTGAATGCGCGAAGGAACTCTCGGAGCTTCTCCGTGGCATCCTTTGTTACGTCAACCTCATCCCACTTAACCCAGTCAAAGAGAAGCCATATGAGAGATCGCTCGACAAAGACACCAAAGCCTTCTCGGTCTATCTCAACAACCATGGCATCAACTGCACCGTCCGTAAGGAGTGGGGCACTGGCATCGATGCGGCATGCGGCCAGCTCAGAGCCAAATACGTGAAAGGTAGGAACTAAAAATGAGACACGGTTCATACGCTTTCAAAACGGATATCGGCAAAGTCAGAACCCATAACGATGACAAAGCCCAGGTCGCCATGAACGCCAATGGCGAGGTCTTCCTCGTCGTCTGCGATGGCATGGGTGAGGCCAAGAAAGGTGATCTTGCTTCGCAAATCGCCATCGAAACCCTTGTCGACGCTTTCCGTCATAAGAGAAAACACCACTTTGTGGCCACCAACAGAAGCTGGTTCACCAAAGTGGCCAAGAAAGCCAATTCGCTCATCTACGAATACGCAGAGAACAACCCTGATGCCAAAGGCATGGGAACCACGCTTGTCTGCGCTCTCATCAGCGACAACACCCTCTATACCTGCTGTATCGGTGACAGCCGTTGCTACATGCTCATAAAGAGAAATAAGCTCAAACAGCTTACCGAAGACCAGACATACGTGAACTTCCTCGTCTCGACTGGGAAGATCTCCGAAGAGGAAGCCTTGTCGCATCCTGACAGACACGTCCTCATGAATGCCTTAGGCATCTTCCCATCGCTTAGCCTTGCCTTCAATGAGTTCGAGTATCAAGGGGAGACCATCCTTTGCTGCTCGGATGGCTTATACAACCAGGTACCGCTTAATGAGATAGCGAATATCCTTAGCACCGATGAAAGGTGCGATCAGAAAGCCGATTCGCTTATAGCGATCGCAAATAGCAATGGGGGAAGCGACAACATCGCCGTCGCCCTCTGGGAGTGCATTTCAAATGATTGAGATTGGTGAAAAGATAGATAACCGTTACAGAGTGACGGGGAGAATCGCCCATGGCGGCATGGCCGATGTCTATGAGGCTTTTGATGTTGCTCTCCATAAGACAGTCGCCCTCAAGATCATGCGCGAAGACATGATGGATAACCCAAAGAATGTCGAGCGTTTTGAGCATGAATGCATCGCTAGCGCATCACTTAACAACCCTAACATCGTCAAGGTCTTCGGACATGGCGTTGTCGATGGTAGACCATATATGGCCAACGAGTATGTCGATGGAAGAACCCTTCGCGATAAGCTTAATCTTGTAAGCGGTCATAACCTCTCGCCACAAGAAGCCTGCCAAGTCATGCTTCAGTTAACTGAAGGCGTCTCCTACATCCATGAGCACGGACTCCTTCATAGAGACTTAAAACCAGATAACCTTTTCTACCTTCCAGATGGCAGCGTCAAGATCACTGACTTCGGAATCTCTAGCAAAATAGGGGAGAAAGCGACCGGAGACGCGATCACCGGAACCGTCTATTACTGCGCCCCAGAGATTCTCATGGGTGAGCCTGCCAATGTCGCAAGCGACATCTACTCAATGGGCATCATCTTCTTCGAAATCCTTACTGGCACCATCCCATTTGACGGAGCCACCCCAGAAGACGTTGCAATCGCTCAGATCAAAAAGCACTTCCCGGAGCCAAGCAAGTATCTTGCTTCTATCCCGAAGTCGCTCGATAAAATCATCGTCAAAGCCTGCCGAAAGAGGCCTGAAGAGAGATACGCCAACGCGTTCCTAATGCGTGAGGATATCCTCAAGGCCTTCGCAGACAAAGACAATTTCAAGGAGAAGAAGGGACTCTTATCAAGACTCTTCGGTTTTAAGTAGTATGGCACTCGTAGTCAAAACCCCATGCCTCTCGCCATCATTATTGGCTTGCACGCCTTTCCACATCAGGGAGGGTATGAAAGGAGCCGAATCGATCGGCGCGCCACTCATCCACATCGATGTCATGGATGGCAAGTTCGTCAAGAACGAATCCTTTGGGGTTGACTTTGTCAAAGACGTCCACGATAAGCACAACATGCTTAACGATACCCACATCATGATCGAGAAGCCTTGGGAGATGGTCGATGACTTCATCAAGGCTGGTTCTGACATCATCACTTTCCATATTGAGGCTTGCCCAAGCGAGAAAGAGGTGAGGGAGACCATCAAAAAGATCCGCGAAGGCGGGGCTTTTGTTGGCCTTGCCATCAAACCACACACTTCGACGAACGCTCTCCTTCCATACATCAATGACGTCGACATGGTTCTCGTCATGTGTGTCGAGCCAGGTTGGGGCGGACAGAAATTCCTCCCTGAGACCTACGAGAGAATCCGCGACGTTAAGTCGATGATCAAAGCTAGCGGCTCAAAAGCCCTCCTCCAAGTCGATGGAGGCATCAATGACATCACCGGACCGGAGTCCATCAGAGCCGGTGCGGACATCCTTGTCACCGGAACGTATTTATTCGGCGCTGAGACACCAGAGATCAGAGCCGCCAAAATCCTTAATAAATGATTATTGAGTTAGCTCAGATAGCCCTTTTCGGGCCTCCTGCCATTTTTCTATTGTATTTTCTATTAGGATCAGGTCAGTTCGAGGCCAACCTTAAGGATGATAGAAAGAGGATGATCAGCATCCTCACTGATTTTCCTTATGAGATGATGCCGAAGAAGGGCGCCAAGAACTACGCACTTATTTTCCTCGCTGGCTATTTCCTCTTGTCTCTTCTTACGAACGTCTCGATGTTCATCAATTTCTACGATTACGCTCCAACGATAACCGGTCTTCTCATCATTTCCGCTTTCCTATCTTTGGCGTACGCTTTCTTCAATCTGAGGATTCATAAGCTGACCGCTTCTTTAGAGAAATCACATCTCGGACGCTTCTTCGTCATGGGACTAACCCTTATCCTTCTTACTTCGATAAACGGCATCATCTTCATCAATCTGAGCAAGGGATGCAAACTCGAAACACTTGTCTTCGTTCTCTCGATCATTATGTTCGTGATCGCTTTGGCGGTCGCCATCATCCTCGTTAACCCTCGCCTCAAGACTTGGGCAAAGTTAGAAAAAGTGGTGGACGAAGATGGAGCCTCATCCTTAAAGAGACCTAAGCCTTTCGTCCTCGCCTTCAGTGAGTGGATCGTCATCTTCCTTGGGGTGCTTTCTTACATCCTCACCGCCCTTTGCAATTACCTAATAATTGGATATTAAAACAACAAAAAAAGGCCCGTTTTGCAGAGCCTTTTTAATAATCAATAATCGGTAAAAACTATTCAGCCTTTTCTTCTTTGGCCTTGATCGACTTGTTGAGAGTGCGATAAGCGCGAGCGGACATCTTAACCTCGACCATCTTGCCATTGATGTTGACTTTGTAGGTCTGGATATTGACATTCCAACGACGACGGGTCGCTCTGACGGAATGGGATCTGTTGTTGCCGCTCATTGGGCCTTTACCGGTAATTGGGCATTTTCTTGACATAGTTTTCACCTCTGCTGCGAGAAATCGCGGATTAAAATATACCACCTATACTAACGTATGGCAAACTTTTTCTCAGTTTGAGAATTTTTATCGCATTTGCCCCTCATGAAGCGGTCAATATATGTTAATATATTCCTAACAACATTACATTGTTCGGAGGGAACATATGAGCACCACATTAGCTGCGATGATTCTCGCTGGCGGAAAAGGCACCCGTCTTCAGGCGTTGACCAAGAAGGTGGCAAAACCTGCTGTCAGCTACGGCGGAAAATACAGAATCATCGACTTTCCGCTTTCAAATTGCGCCCATAGCGGCATCAATGCCGTGAGCGTACTCACCCAGTACGAGTCGAGTGAGCTCAACACTTACGTCGGCAATGGCGAGAAGTGGGGCCTTAACGGCGTCAGGAGCGTCACATCAGTCCTCACCCCAAAGCAGACTGAGGAAGGATCGAGCTGGTACGCTGGCACCGCAGACGCCATTTACGAGAACCTCGATTGGCTTGAGAGAGTCAATCCAAAGTACGTCCTCATCCTTTCAGGCGACCATATTTACAGCTGCACCTATAACGAGATGCTTCAGAAGCACATTGAGAACGGCGCCGATTGCACCATCAGCGTCTACCCAGTCCCAATGGAAGAGGCTTCCCGCTTTGGCATCCTCGTCACCGACGAGAAGGACAACATCGTCCAGTTCGTCGAGAAACCGAAGAAACCTATCAGCAACCTCGCTTCGATGGGTATCTACATCTTCACCTATAGCACCCTCCGCGATTATTTGATCAAAGATCACAAGTTAGAAGACAGCGACCACGACTTCGGCAAGAACATCATCCCAACGATGCTCAAGGATAAGAGGAAACTCGTCGCCTATACCTATAGCGGATACTGGAAAGACGTCGGAACCATCGCCTCCCTCCATCAGGCGAACATGGACCTTCTCCTTTCTGGAGACCCAGAGATCAACATCTATACCGTCCAAGGTAAGAATAAAATTCTTAGCGAGGACATCCATGGCACCCCGCAATTCATCGGCAAGACCGCCAAAGTCAAAGATTCCCTCATCAACCAGGGTTCCATCATCCTTGGCGAGGTCAACCATAGCGTCATCTCCGGCGATGTCGTCATCGAAGAAGGCGCGAAGGTCACAAACTCCGTCGTCATGAACGGCGCCTTCATTGACTGCAACGCAGAAGTAACCGATGCCATCATCGGCCCAAATACCCTCATCGAAAAAGGTGAGAAAGTGAATGCCGAGAAAGACGGCATCGCTTTGATCGTTAACGAAAAGGCAGGTAGATAAGATGAACAAGATCATTGCCCTTCTCAATTGCCATAATTCCCCAGAGCTTGGCGAGCTCACCTCCAACCGTCCACTAGCCTCAACCTCCTTCTTAGGCAGGTACGCTTTCATGGATTTCGCGATGTCGAATTTCACCAATTCCGGCATCCAAAACGTCAACGTTCTTGTCAAAAATCACCAGCGTTCCCTGCTTAAACACATGGGAAACATGATGTCCTGGGTCAATAACACCAAGACCGGAAGAGACACCATCTTCTATAACGAGAAAGGTATCCTCAACCCTGCCTACAACACCGACATCAACAACATCAAAGAGAACGATTGGGTCCTTTATGAATCCAATGCGAACTTACTTGTTTTCGAAGCCCCTGAGATCGTTGCTTCCATCGACCTCCGCCCATTCATCGAGGAGCATCAGAAGAGGATGGAGGAAATCACCATCGTCTACAAAGAGATCGATGACGCCAACAAAGAGTTCATCGGTGCCGATGTCCTCGATATCGATGAGAATGGTTACCTCAAAGACGTCCATAAGAACAAAGGCGACGTCAAGAAAGCCAAAGTCTCGCTCCAAATCTGGATCATCAACCGCAAGACCTTAGTCGAGATGATCGACCATAGCAACCGCGTCGATTCCTCTTGGGGCATTGCCGAATACCTTAAAGGTATTGCCACCAACGATTTCATCCCAACCAAGATCCATTGCGTGCCATTCAATGGCTATGCCAGAAGATTCGACAGCCTTGCCCATTACGTCGAGTATTCCTTCGAACTTCTTAACAGAAAGCCATACGAAGCCCTCTTCAACAAGGAGTGGCCAATCTACACACGCACGCATGACACCCCTCCAGCCATCTATGGAACTGAGAGCGAGGTCTCCAATAGCTTTATCTCGAACGGCTGCGTGATTGAAGGAACCGTCAAGGATTCCATCATCTGCCGTGGCGTCAAAGTCAAAAAAGGCGCGAAGGTCACCCGTTCGATCGTCCTTAGCAACTGCATCATCAACGAGGGTAGCGCTCTTAGCGACGTCGTCATCGATAAGTACAGCGCCGTTGCGCCTCGCCATAAGATCCAAGGCGACAAAGAGGACGTCATCTACGTCAAACAAGGAGCGAAAGTATGAGAATCGCAATGCTGGCCAGCGAAAGCAACCCCTTTTGCAAATCCGGTGGCTTAGCTGATGTTGTCTTTGCTTTAAGCAAAGAACTCGTAAAAGAAGGCAACGAGGTCATCGTCCTTCTCCCTTATCATGGCGTGATCAAAAGAAAAAACATCAAGGTCACGAAGAAGGGTTCATATGTCGTCAAGATGTCTTGGAGACAGCAGGACACCACTTTATACGAAACGGCAGTGGACGGCGTGAAATTCTATTTCGTCGAGAACGACGCCTATTTCTACCGCGACCACCTTTATGGCTATGACGATGACGGTGAGAGATTCGCCTATTTCGCTTTAGCCGCCAAAGCCGCTCTCAAGCAGCTTAAGTTCAAAGCGGATATCGTCCATGTCCACGATTGGCAGACCGCCATGGTCCCTTGCCTCCTCAAAGAGGAGAAACCAGCGGACCCATTCTATAAAGGAATGAAGAGCGTCCTCACCATCCATAACCCAGCCTTCAAGGGTTTCTTAGACCGTTTCTTCCTTAACGATTTCTTTAATCTCCGAGACGAGCTTTATGACACTGGCAAGGTCCGTCTTGATGGTTTAGTAAGCACCCTCAAAGCCGGTATCGTCTTCGCCGACAAGATCACAACCGTTTCCCCGACCCACAGAAATGAGCTTCTCACTTTCGAGCATGGCCAGGGCTTAGATAGAGACCTTGAGCTTAGGCGTTATGACTTCACTGGCATCGCTAATGGCATCGATGTAGAGGAGTGGGATCCTTCAAAAGACAAAGGAATTGCAAGGAATTTTGACGTTGAAACCGTGAAAGAAGGCAAGAAAGCCAACCAGAAAGATCTCCTCGATTTCTTCCATATCACGAATAGGGGCGGGCCAGTCTATGGCATCGTCTCTCGCCTCTCTTGGCAAAAAGGCATCGACATCATGATCAACAACATGAGAGAAGCCCTTGCTAGAGGCGCCTCCCTTTTAATCCTTGGCTCAGGCGAATACGAGCTCGAGCAGAAGTGCGAAGCCCTTAGGCGCGACTTCCCGGATACCTGTGGCATCTATATCGGCTACAACGATGCGATCGCCCACAAGATCTATGCCGGGTGCGACTATTTTCTCATGCCAAGTCTCTTCGAGCCGTGCGGAATCTCGCAGATGATCGCCAAACGCTACGGCACTCTTCCGATCGTCCGTTATACCGGCGGTCTTGCCGATACGGTTGTTGGTTACAACAAAGACAACCTGAAAGTGGCTGACGGAATCGGTTTCAATGATTATAATGATTCAGGCCTCGGCTATGCCGTGGGTCTATCTAGAGAGCTCTTCGAAGACAAGAAAGCTTTCTGGACTTGCGTGAAGAATGCGATGAAGTGCGACCACAGCTGGAAGAATTCCGCTAACGAGTACCTCAAGATCTACCATTCTCTCGCTTCATAGTGGGAGGACTACTTATGTCATACGACCATGGCTCCATTGAGAAGAAATGGGCCAGATACTGGGACGAGCACCATACCTTCAAATGTGACGTCCATGATTTCTCAAAACCAAAATACTACGCCCTCGACATGTTCCCTTATCCATCTGGACAAGGACTTCACGTCGGACATCCAGAGGGTTATACCGCCACCGACATCCTTTGCAGAATGAAGAGGATGCAGGGCTTTAACGTCCTTCACCCGATGGGTTGGGACGCTTTCGGCCTTCCTGCCGAGCAATTCGCCATCAAGAATAACGAGCACCCAGAAGGCTTCACCCGCAAGAACATCGCCCATTTCAAAGAGCAGATCAAGACCTTAGGTCTTTCCTATGACTGGAGCAAAGAGATTGCCACCATCGATCCATCTTTCTACAAGTGGACCCAGTGGATCTTCCTCCAGATGTACAAACACGACTTGGCCTATGTCGACGACATCCCAGTCAACTATTGCCCAGAGCTTGGCACCGTCCTCGCTAACGAAGAGGTCATCGATGGCAAGTCTGAGCGCGGTGGCTTCCCAGTCATCCGTATGCCAATGCGCCAATGGATCCTCAAAATCACCGCTTATGCGGACCGCCTTGAGAAAGACCTCGAAGGCTTAGATTGGCCAAAGAGCACCCTTGAGATGCAACGCAACTGGATCGGACGTTCAACCGGCGTTCAGATCCGTTTCAATATCGAAGGCAAAGATACTTATTTCGATGTCTTCACAACCCGTGTCGACACCCTCTTCGGCTGCACCTATTGCTGCCTTGCCCCAGAGCATCCTCTCGTCAAAGAGCTTGTGAGCCCTGAGCAAAAAGAAGCGGTGGAGAAATACGTTAATGATGCCGCTAAGAAGAGCGACCTCATGAGAACCTCTCTTGAGAAAGAGAAGACCGGCGTCTATCTTGGTGCGACCGCCATCAACCCAATAAACGGCAAATCCATCCCGATCTATGTCGCCGATTATGTCCTTGGTTCCTATGGAACAGGTGCCGTCATGGCCGTTCCTGCTCACGACACGAGAGACTACGCTTTCGCGAAGAAACACGACCTCCCAATCATTCAGGTCCTTGAAGGAGACATCTCCGAAGAGGCCATGGTCGATGATGCCCCACATATGAATAGTGAGTTCGCTGACGGCATGATGATCGCCGAAGCGAAAGCCGCCATCACCAAGAAGCTCGTCGAGCTTGGCGCAGGCAAAGAAGTCGTCAACTACAAACTCCGTGACTGGATCTTCTCAAGACAGCGTTATTGGGGCGAACCGATCCCAATGATGCAGGACAAGGATGGCAAGGAATACCCAATCCCAGAGGATCAGCTTCCTCTCGTCCTTCCTGAGCTTGATGACTATCAGCCAACGAAAGACGGCAAACCTCCTCTTTCCAAAGCCCCAGATGCTTGGTTAAAGCCAACCATCGATGGCAAAGAATATCTCCGTGAGACCAACACCATGCCACAGTGGGCGGGTTCCTCATGGTACTACATCCGCTATATCGATCCGCAGAACGATAAAGCGATGGCCGACCCAGAGCTCATTGAGCACTGGCTCCCAGTCGACATTTATGTCGGTGGTCAAGAGCACGCCGTCCTCCATCTTCTCTATGCCCGTTTCTGGCATAAGTTCCTCTATGACATTGGCATCGTCAAATGCAAAGAGCCATTCCAGAAGCTCTATCACCAGGGCATGATCCTTGGCGCCAACGGCGAGAAGATGTCCAAGTCCCGTGGCAACGTCGTCAACCCTGACGATATCGTTAACTCCAATGGTGCGGACTCATTACGTCTCTTCGAGATGTTCGCCGGTCCTCTTAATGAGATGAAGCCATGGTCAACCGAGTCCCTTAATGGCGCGACCCGTTTCATCGAAAGAGCCTTCCGTCTTGTAAGCGAAGAGCCATACACAAAGATGATCTCGGAAGAGAACTCCCATGAACTCGATTACTCATATAACTTCCTCGTCAAGAAGGTGAGCACTGACTTCGAGAACCTCGACTTCAATACCGCGATCAGCCAGATGATGGTCTTCGTCAATGACTCCTATAAAGCGAAAAGCCTCTACAAATCCTACTTAGAAGGCTTCGTCAAACTCTTCTCCTGCGTCTGTCCATTCGCAGGTGAGGAGATGTGGTCCTTACTCGGTCACAAGGAATCGATCGCCTATGAGAAATGGCCAACCTACGATGAGAAGGCCATCACCCTCACGACCGTCAAACTCGCTGTCTCTGTCAATGGCAAGATGCGTGACGTCATCGAGGTGAGCAAAGAAGCCACTCAGGATGAGGTCATGGCTAAGGCCAATGAGTCGGCGAAAGTTCAATCCTTCTTAGCTGGACACGAGATCAAAAAGATCATCTACGTCCCAGGAAGAATCCTCAACATCGTCGTTGTTGCTTAATAACTAACCCGTGGATTCGCTAGTCGAACTACGGGTTTTCTTTCCCCGAATTAGATATACTACAATATTGTCAAACACATAGAATGTAGTATAATTTTTGTGAGGAAAGAAAATGTCTGTTTTAGAAGGTGTTTTGAAAGAAGAACTCGAAAGAATTCAGAGGAACATCGCCTCTTATGAATCCCTTTTGGCGTCCTTACCGAAGGGATACTTATTCGAACAACGCCTCAAATCGAAAATATATTGTTATCGGAAGAGAAGGGAAGGGGACAAAATCGTCTCTGAATATGTTGGTCCTATCGGTTCAGCTGAAGCCAAAAAAGCGGTGGAGGACTACGAACAGAGAAAGAGGATCGACAAGAACCTTCGAATGATGCGAAAAGAGGAGGCAAGGCTCGTAAAGGCCTTGAGACACTATGGCGATTGAAAATGAAAGCAAGTTAAATGAAGTTATCAAAGCGTTTTCCGATGCAGGCTTTATCGATGACGTCGTATTGATTGGTTCCTGGTGTCTAAGTTTCTATAACGAATTATTTGAAGGCTTCATGCCAAGCGTTAGAACAACCGACATAGATTTTTATGTTCCTGATAGCAAAAGGGCCAACGCCTCTGCTCTTAGCGATAGTCTCCAAGCCATCAACTACGATCATTTTCAGGATTGTTTAACAAACAAATCAAGATTTGTATCGCCTGACGGTTTTGAAATTGAGTTTTTGGCTAAGCTCAACAAAGCAGGCCTCTCATGCGTCCGACTTGGCTCTTCAGGTGTGTTTGCAGAATCGCTTAGTTATGTCGATATCTTTGGGTCGAACTATGTTGAATTGTTGAGAAATGGAATCAGAGTTAAAGTAGCAAGTCCGTCCGCTTTTGTTATTCAGAAAATACTCATAAACGATCGGAGAGGTTCGAAATCAGAAAAGGATGCTGACGCAATTGATTATGTTTTGTCCTTCATTTGTATTTCCCGGAAAAGCAGCGAAGAGTTTTATGAACTGTATGACGAGCTTCCTCGCAAATGGAAAAAAGCGGTGGAGGAGTATATCAATCGCCGTAAGGTCAAGTTGCCAGAAAGATATGTGTGATGATTTTTGGCTCAAAGTTAATTCCTAATTCCGTGGCATTGAGGTGACGCTTGTTATAGAATGTTGCTGCCCGCTACCAACAAGGTTGGAGCGGAGCGGAGACAGACCAAATGTTACTTGCAATTGACGTCGGGAATACCCTGACAGACTTCGGCTTTTTCGCCGATGACAAACTGCTTAATTCCTATTTGATGGATAGTGACACCAAACGCAGCGAGGACGAGACCCGTTCCCGCCTTCTTTTGATGCTCAAATCCCTCGACATCGAGTTAAGCGAAATCGATGAAGTAATCATTTCATCGGTTGTCCCTTCAATCGGGACGATTCTCACAAACCTCAGCCAAAAACTTTTTAACGTGAAGGCTAAGGTTATTGGCCCTGGACTTAAGAATGGTCTCATGATGCGCGTCGACAACCCATCCGAGGTCGGCGCCGATCTCATCGCTGATGCGGTGGGAGGCAAAGAGAGATATGGGAACTCGCTATTCATTGCTGATTTAGGCACCGCGAGCAAATATCTTCTTATCGATGAGGATGGCGCTTATTCAGGCCTCGCGATCGCTCCAGGCATGAAGCTTTCGCTTGACGCTCTCTCTAATGGGACAGCGGCTTTGCCAGAGATTTCGCTCTCGAAAAAAGCAAAAATCTACGGCAAAAACACTGTGGATTGTATGGCAAGCGGAATCATCAACGGCACCATTTATCAGGTCCGCGGTTTCGCTGAAGCATATGAAAAAGCAGTGGGCCATAAGCTCACCAAAATCCTTACCGGCGGCAATGCCGAATACGTGAAAGACGAGCTCCCAGAGTTCATCTACGACAAAGACCTTCTAATGGAAGGACTATACGCAATCAATCTTAAGAACAGGAAATAATCAAAATGAAAATTACAGTTAAAGATATCGCCATCGACGCGATTTTCGTCGGTATCATCGCAGTCATGACCTTTGTTCCAATGGTTGGAATGATAGCCATCAATTCAGTTGTCAGCTTCACTCTTCTTCACTTACCGGTCGTTCTCGGAGCCTATCTGTTTGGCTGGAGAAAAGGCCTTGTCCTTGGTGTTGCCATGGGCGTCTGCTCGATGCTCAAAGCCATCATCGCTCCTACTGGCGCTCTTGATCCTTTATTCGTCTGGCCATGGATCAGCGTCCTTCCAAGAGCCCTATTCGGATATTTGAGCGGTTTGTTCTTTGACTTGCTGCACAAAAATTCTAAACTATACGGGAACCCACTTATTGTGGGTTTGCTCTCCTTCGCCTTTACCGTTATGCATACGGTGTTTGTGTTTGGATCGCTCTTCGTTTTCTTCCCAGGGATTACCATCGGAATCTTTGCTGGCTCTGGTGAAATCTTGGAAGGAGTGGTCGTAGGAGCAATTGTCATTATTTCGATTGGCATGTTAGGAGAGGCAATCTTAGCCGGCATCATTACCCCAGTAGTCGGCAAGGCAACGATGTTCGTCGCAAAGAGATTCAGAAGCGGCGATAGAGAGGAAGAGAAAGAGTAATGCCGAATTTCGACAAATTAGCAAAAGCTTATGAACTTGGGGCCGTCAAAGCCCTTCAGAACTTCATCCGCATCAACAGCGTCTATGACGAGACCACGATTGGTGAGGGTGCGCCTTATGGCTTAGGCGTCAAGAAAGCCTTAGAGTATTTTGCCAAGATGGGTTCCAACTTAGGTTGGAAGAGCAAAGTCATCGATGGCTATTGCACTGAAATCACCGTCGGAGAGGAAGGACCGCTTGTTGGCATCTATGGCCATAGCGATGTCGTCCCTGTGAGCGGAAAATGGAACTTCAAGCCTTTCGGCGCCGATATCAAAGACGGCGTCATCTATGGCAGAGGCGCTTGCGATGACAAGGGACCTCTTCTTGCCGCCCTTTATGCCGTTAAGCTCCTTCAGGATGAAGGAATGCTCAAAGGCTACCGCGTCAAGATCGTCAGCGGTGGCGATGAAGAACGCGGATCAAGCTGCCTTCACTATTACTTCAACGAATACAAAGGAGAAGCCCCAAGATTCGGCTTCACCCCAGATGCCAATTGGCCGCTTATCTATGCGGAGAAGGGCATCCAGTACTATGA
>JAFXWH010000071.1:0-3687 GCA_017542885.1 Bacilli bacterium
GTCACGAAATCCATAACGAAACCGGCAAAGAAGCCGTTTGGACTCTCATCTCTAAATTCTTACTTGCGTAATGTGGAATAAAATCCTCGACTATTTTGGTCTCCGTGAAAGGAAACCTCGTCATTTTGTGGCGTGGTTCTTGGTGCTCATCTTCGGTCTTTTCACGTACCTTTATTTCGAGGCAATGGACTACAAGATTGAGGTAGGGACCTTTCTCCCTTTATTTGATTGGGATGTATGGTTCATTATCTTCACCATTGGGTTGCTCCTATTCGATGCCTTTTTCATGTTCTTCGGCATCAAGTTTTTTGGGGTGAAGCAGAAGTGGCCATTCATGATTATCGGGGCGGTTGCTCTTATTTTTGCCTCAATCACCTTATTCGTCTTCCCTGGGATGAGCGGGCCTAAATGGGACTATGTCCTCGAGACATCAAAACGCATCGAGTATTTCTTCGCGACCATTATGATCTTCGTGTCCTTGTATCTTTTTGTTACGGTCATCCCTCAGATGATCAAGGACAGAAACTATTACAACCTCTTCTTCGTCATCGCTATCGGTGTTGGTTTAGTTGGAATCATTTACAGCTATATCTTTGAAGGCGACATCTACATGCAGCTATTTACCGACCCTCACCCATACCAAGTTCCTCAAAGCTACACAGGAAACAGAAATACCTACGCCTTCATTTTGGTCGTTGCGATGATCTCCGATGCATACTTGCTCATAAAAAAGAACAGGGTTTTGCTATGGGTTTTGTTCTTTTTCTTCTTTTTCAATACAATGCCAACCCTCAGCAAAACGTCCATCATCATGGCTTTTGCCTTCTTCTCCGTCTTCGTTGTTTGGAGAACGCTTCTCATTGTTAACAAACACCCGATAAGAGCTCTTACGTTCTTTGCCCTCATGATAGCAGCGGCGGGAGCCGTCGTAATTATTGCCTTCACCCCGTTTGAAGAAGGAACTTTTATGAGCCATCCTCATACCTTCTTCAAATACCTTCTCGATGATCTTCCAAGCATGAACAGTCATTCGTTCAGCACAAGAATCAATTGTTTCAACCAGGCGAACGAAGCCTTGTCAGCAGGAGGCATCACTTCCTTCTTCGGCTTCGGCTATATTAACTGGCAGACTGCTTTATACACTCACTTCGGCGGATACGTTCCGATGGACGTCGCTTTCTCAGTCGACCTTCTCCAGTTCGGCATCCCTGGATTTGTCTTCTCAGCAGCCATGTGGGCGTTTGCCTACTTCAACAACGCTCTCCTCTATAAGCACAAATCCATTTACTCTGGCGTCACCCTTCTCACTTTGACCGTCTTGCTTGCAAGATGCTTCACTGAGGCTGGCGATTTCACTTTCCCTAACCTTACTGGCACGATCTACTACTTAATGGTCCTTTGCCCGATGCTCACTGAACTTGGGTCCGTGAAAGACAAGCAAACTTCTCTCGAACAAGCCTAGTTATCTCCTTGCTCTAAGAGCAAAGGCTCTAAGAGCAAAGGTGTTGGAAATAAGCCCTTTAAGCCCTATAATCTATCCGTTATCCAAAGGAAGGATTTTAAAATGGTCAAATTAGTCTTAATCAGACACGGACAGTCCGAATGGAACCTTGAAAACAAGTTCACCGGATGGACCGATGTTGAATTATCCCCAAACGGCGAGAAAGAAGCCACTGAAGCAGGCAAGCTCCTCAAGGAGAAAGGCTACAGCTTCGATATGGCCTTCAGCAGCGTTCTTAAGAGAGCCAACCACACCATGGACCGCGTTCTCAAGGAACTTGGTGAAGAAGGCATCGAAAAGCACTACACCTGGCGTCTCAATGAGCGTCACTACGGTGCTCTCCAGGGCCTCAACAAAGCCGAATCCGCTCAGAAATGGGGCGATGAGCAAGTTCACATCTGGCGTAGAAGCGCTGACGTTCCACCTCTCTCTTTAGAGAAAGAAGATGAGAGATGGCCAGGCAACCAGAAGACCTATCAGGACCTCATTGCCAAAGGCGAGATGACAATCGATGATTGCCCACTCACCGAGTGCTTAATTGACACCGCCAACCGTGTTAAACCATATTTCGATAAGGAAATCGCTCCAGCCATCAAAGCTGGCCGCAAAGTTCTTATCGCCGCCCACGGCAACAGCTTAAGAGCTCTTGTCATGGAGCTTGAGCACCTCACCCCAGCTCAGATCATCTCCGTTGAGATCCCAACCGGCAAGCCACTCGTCTACGAACTCGATGAGAAGACCCTCGCCGTCCTCAACAAGTACTATCTATAATCGATAGAACAAAAAACAGGGAGCCGTGATTGGCTCCCTTTTCTTTTGCTCTTTCTCTAGAAAGGATGGTCGATGTTGATCTTATAGACGTATTGCCGTCCCTTCTTCTCGAACTCGTCTTTGATCGCTTTGGTGATCTTGGCTTGCTCTTTCTTATCGCGCGTTAAGACAAGGATGTCGAAGCGGAGGGTTTTGGCTTTGGTGCCTCTGACGATTCTGACGTCATGGCAATTGCCTTCAGGATCGAAGCTTCTGATGACTTGGTTGATGGTGTCTCTCGCCTCAACAATCTCAGGGTCATCAAGGTCGACTGGGTCGACGTGGATGTTGGCCTCGATTTTGAGCTCGCCTCTGATCTTCTCTTCGATGGTGTCCGCGATGTCATGAGACTCTTCAAGAGACATATGGGCATTAACTTCGATGTGGAAGGAGACGAATGATTTGGTTGGTCCGTAGGAGTGGCAGATCATGTCATGGATGCCAAGGACCTTTTCGTTTGAATTAACGATAGCGGTGATTTTTTCAACGAGCTCCTCACTATTGGCTTCGCCAATGAGAGGGGAGAAGGATTCTAAGAGGGAACGGATGCCACTTATGAAGACAAAGACAGCGACCGCCATGCCGAAGTAGCCATCGAGGAAAGTCCAACCAAAGCCCCAAGTGAGAAGGGCGCAAGCAAGAACGACGCCGGTGACAAGGCAATCAAGCAAGGAGTCGAGAGCGGTGGCTTTAAGGGCAGGGGAGTTGATGATCTTTCCGATTGAACGGTTCACATGGGATTGGACAAATTTAAGGACGATAGCAAGGGCAAGGATAACGACACTCAAGATATCGTATTCGGCAATCTCAGAAGAGATGACTTTCTCAAGTGAGCTTTTGAAGATCTCGACCGCGACGACGATGATGAAGAACGAGACGATCATGCTGGCGATGTACTCAACTCTTTCATGCCCGAATGGGTGTTCTTTGTCGCCAGGCTTAGCTGCGATCTTGAAGCTGACTAAGGTAACGATGCTTGTGAACGCGTCTGAAGTATTGTTAATCGCGTCCGCGAGGAGCGCGATAGGGAAGAAAGTCCAACCCGCATTAGCGGAAATGATGATTGCCGCAGCGACTTTGACGCAGACTAAGATGAGGTTGGAGATAATGCCGAAAATGGCGGCCAACATACCATGGTTTTTGCGGACAGTCTCGTCCTCTACGTTTTGGTAATTCTTTATGAATAGTCTTCTTAATAAGGTAATCATAAATTGTGCAAAAGTAGTTTAGACCTCCATGAATTATTGTCAAACGATATTAAACTAGTAAATAAAACTAGATGTACTTGACAAAGAAACTAGTTGTACTAATATTGTGGTCATGAGCCCACTTAAAACAGAACTGCCAAAATACACTCTCGCACAAGAGCTCTCAAA
>JAFXWH010000006.1:0-5755 GCA_017542885.1 Bacilli bacterium
AGGACATCTCCAGGCACCTTCGATATTACGTCTACGTCGAAAAAGAAGTGGCCAAAGACGGGTCTATAAAACGTTTCATCAAAGAGATTGGAAAACTGGATGAGGATAGCCAAAAGATGAGCGTGCTTTACGAAAGGGGGAATAAGTAATGAAAGGTATCGTGCTTTGTTTAATTCTGTCCCTATATTTCGGAGTCATCGCTTACATAACGACCAACAACCTCCTTTTAGGAGGAATCGTCTTTTTATCCTATTTCGCGGCTCTAATTATCTTTATCAGGCCCATCGTCAAAAGGTATCTCGAGAAAAGGAGGAAACGCCATGAGGTCTTTAATTTCATCAACCATTTCATTATTTCGCTTTCCGTCACATCGTCGCTTGACCAGGCCTTTGAAGATGCCACCATCGACGCGAAGGGTGAGGAGAAAAGGGTTCTTGAATCTATAACCCCTCTTTCCTCGATGGAGAAGCTTGAGTATCTCCTCAGGTATTTCGAGGAGGACATATACCCGGTCTTCTTATCCATCGTCAAAGCCTACATGGAAGAAGGGGGAGATCTTCTTGAGATGTCTTCTTCCTTGCTTAACGAGGCAGTCTTCAATGAGGAAAAACACAATTCCCTTGAGACGATAAGAAGGAAGTCGCTCGTCCAGTATGGGTCACTTTGGTTCTTAAGCACCCTTGTTCTGGTTTTCCTCCGCTTTGGGCTCTCGAACTTCTACGACTCTTTAACGAAGAACCTCCCTTATCTTCTTACGGCCATCTCCTATTTCCTTATCGCCATAGCCTCTTTCTTCATCTATGCGAGGTCTTATACGGGCGAAAAGATGAGTCTTGAAAGGAAATGATATGAAGAAGAAAAACAAAAAACCGAAAAAACCTTGGACCCTTGCCCTTAGAGAAGCTGGTCTTAACCCTAAGAAGGAAATAGCCATCATCGTATTTGGGAATGTGCTCCTACTCGTATTCGCTGCCTTCGTATACAAGATGACGGACGCACTGATCGCTCCTTTATCGATCGGCCTTCTTCTCATCGTTTCCGATTATTTCCTTTTAGGAAAAGTGAATAGGGTCAAAAAGACCAAGGCAGAGGCCTTAGAGAAGGAATTCGTCCACGTTTTCTCTTATTTCAAGATCTTTGTCGGGAATGGCAGACCCGTCTATAACGCCATCGAGGACTGCATTCGTTATGCCTCTCCGGAAATGAGCGACCATCTCACTAGCCTCCTAAGCGAAATAGACAAAGACAAAAGCGTGAAGCCTTATCTCAATTTCGCTTCGCATTTCAAGAGCCTAGAGATACGTCAGGTGATGATAAGCGTCTACAAGATGGGTAACGAAGGCGGTTCATCTACCTACATCGAACAATTTCAAAGCGTCTTCTCCTCGATTGCCAACGAGAAGAGGAAATACGAGTTAAGCAAATTCGAGAGCACGCTGAATAACAACAACTTTCTGCCTTTGGCAGACAGCGCCTTGACGATGGGCCTGATCATCGTCGCAATCGTCGTTATCATGGGGAATCTTACATATGGGATCTAGCTTAGGTTTTCTTTTATCTCTCTTCTTTTCCGTTCAAGTCATGGCTTATGTCGGAGACTTAACGGTCATCCAGCAGATTTATGGCGCCCTCAATAGCGCGGCCATAACTGCCGGCCACATCATCTCACTAGAAGGCGGTATCAGCGAATACACCCGCGAGTTTGTCGAGAAAAGCGCAAAAGCCTTCATCGCTCCTGTGGATGAAGATTATCAAACCGTAGGGAAAATATACGAGTATGTCGTAACCCGCAAATACGAGCCAATCATACTGTCACGTGAAACCATGGTACTCGAGGTCAGGCGGAGCGTGATGATCGGATACATCGAATAGGAAAGGAGGTACTTTATGTCGGAACTCAAAGGACAGCTTCTTGGCATGATTCTTGTTTTGGCGGCTTTCGGAACGATTCTTGGAATCCTCATCCCAGCCTTTGCCACAAGTGCGGAAGCGGTCAACAAGAACATTACCGTCGAAGCGAATGGCAGCGTCAAGTTCGCAAATCCAAATATGACGGTGACCCTCTAAAGAGGGGGCTTAGTCTTGCGCCCATCTTTTTTCCCACCTATAATAGGCGCAACGTGAGGTGCATTTTATGAGCGCAGACCAAATGATTGAAATTCGCAAGTTATTCTGCGAAAGAATGAAAGTTGAAACCATCGATGAGGCCAAATCCCTCAAAGATTTCGGACTCGACAGTCTCGATGTCGTTGAGATGTGTCTTGATTTAGAAGACAAGTATGGCATCGAATTCAGCCCAGAAGAGCTCGCTGAGTTCAAGACCGTCGGCGATCTTCTTGCTTCGATCGAAAAGAAACTTGCCAAATAAGCAATCAAAATAAAAAACGAACCGTCAGGCTTATACCTGGCGGTTTTTTATATGAAGAGAGGGATGA
Source organism: Bacilli bacterium (assembly GCA_017542885.1). Lineage (GTDB taxonomy): Bacteria > Bacillota_I > Bacilli_A > RFN20 > CAG-826 > UBA4951. The sequence goes on from JAFXWH010000006.1 coordinate 2,436, forward strand.
GCGATACCGCTCCAAGGGCGCCTATCAGCATGAACCCGGTGATGATCGCCCCATATTTCATAAACTCTCCGAAGGAGAAGTGGACGCCTTTGTGTTTGAGGATGCTCATCCACATGATTCCGGCTAATGCGCCGATTGGGGTAAGTAAAGCGCCTAAGTTCGAACCAATGATGACACTGAAGACACTGACAAGGTTACCATCGAGGATTCTGCTGAACATCAACGACATTGGGATGTTGTTCACTAAGTTGCAGGCCAATGTCGAGCTGGCAAGATAGGCCCAGCCTTCAATGATTGGGTTTTCGATGCTGTTGAGGATGCTTGCGAACCAGCCGAATAAGCCGGTTCCGTCTTCCGCCATGATGATGACGAACATCGAGAGGATGAATGGAACGAGAGAGTAGGGGAGCTTCTTGTAGATGAGTCCGATCTCGTTCTTCTTTTTGACGATGGAGTAGACGATGAGGATGACGCTCATGGATAAAGCGAATCCCAACGTGATCATCCACATCTCGATGCCAATGATATTAGAAATGGCTAGGCAGATTATCGCGAGGACAAGATGAATCAAAGAAACATACATCAGGAATGGGTCATTGACCTTCTTAACCTCTAAATCGAAATGCTCGATTGGCTTGCTTAAATCCCTGTGGAAGATGAGTAAAAGAACCGCGATTGAGAAGACCCCAATAATGAGAGTTGGAACGGCCATTACTTCAAAATACCTGACAAAATCCACTCCAAATACGGTGGAAAGGTAGATATTCGTAGGGTTTCCGATTTGAAGAAGCATGGAGAAAGTGTTTCCAGCGACGAACTCCATAACGAGGTAAGGCAATGGTTTGAATTTGCCTTCTTTAGCGAGGTGAATGATAAACGGAGTGAAGGTGAGGATGACGATGTCGTTGGATGTGAAGATGGTGGTCACCGAGATGAGCAAATAGAGGAAGAGGAATAATGCGTACTGCGATTGACGAACCCTCTTGATTGACCAAGAAGCAAGGAAAGAGAAAAAACCCGACTTATCCAAACCGATCGAAAGAACGGAAATCGATAAGAAGAGGACGAGTATCTTTAAGGGGTTTATCGGAGTATTTGTGAATAAGGCATCCTTAAGCTCGCTTTTGTCGAAGAAAGGGAAGATAAGGAAGATGATTGCGACAAGTAGAAGTGGGAAATAAAAGGTGCTGAAATGCAGTTTCCCGATCTTGAGAGTTGGGTAGAGGATGATAAGCAGAATCATCCCAATCATCGCCGCTATTGATAGAATATCAATCAAAACTACCATACGGCGAAGTATTCTAGTCTTGTTGCGGTATCTTCTCAACAAAAAAAGGATTGGCGATGGCCAACCCTTTTATTAAGGCATGCACACAGGTCCGCCGCCAGGGCACGTATGGATGCTGACATAGATCGTGCTATCCATATCTGGCATCGCGAAGCAATAGAGGGAATACTCTCCATTGACGTGGCTAAGCAGTTCTTCGTTAAGATAAACTACCACATCCGCGTCACATACAGGGTTCACCTCGAAATAAACACTATCTCCTGCCTTGAATCTTTTTTGCGGTTTTTTATTGAAAAGGTGTGGCATTTCGTGCACCAATCCGTCTTCCGCATCGACGGATAGGACATGATATGAGCCAAAATCTGCGCAACCTGAAAGCGCAAAAGAGGAAACGAGAGTGCTTAAAAGAAATAGATTTCTGTTTCTCATATTTTTATTCGAACGCTGGGTCGCCCTCTAATCCGAAACGCTTTCTAAGCTCGTTGACGGGAACCTCAATGGATCCCTCGTCATAGATGGTGTACTCAGGCTTAATATCGAACGTATCTTTTCCGATTGTTATAGTGGTGAGCGAATCCGGAAAAGCGCTTAACTCGACGGTTAGGGAATACTTGTTGGAGTCCTTTATGATTTCAAAACCTTCGATGTATTTGTGAGCGCTGAATTGGTAGTAGCCACCCTTTTGGCCTCCGTATGCGGCGCCGTTAAGGAGACAAGAATAATATCTGTTGTCGTTTTTGAGAACGAGCATTGTCTCAGAGAAGATCTCCGTTTCGACGATCAGACCATCGATCTCACCGTTTCCGATCCTTTCTTCAAGGAAATCACAGTTTTCGCTAAAGAAACTGAAATAGGTGAAGTTTTTGAAAACATAGGATTCCTGCTTTGCGATAGGGTGGTGGGTGCGGCCATTCTCATCTTCGTATGGCTTGAGCTCCTTATCCTCGCTTTCTTCAGGTTCCTTCGATGTTTCAGGCCTTTTTATTGAAGAGAACATAGGTGGTACGCTCGTGCTCTCTGTGCTTGTGCTTTCAGACTCCATCTCCTCTTGTGAATCAGAACTTTCCAAGCTGTCCTCAAAAAAGGAAGAAGGGTCGGATTCTTCAGACATAGAATAGGAGTAGTAGGCGATTTCAGGGAACGATTCGAATTTCGGTTCGCCTACGAACAATGTGTTAACGGCGATCTTTTCCCAGATGGTCGATGAATCTACCACACGGTGGTTGAGATTGACGGCACATGCTGGAAGAGACAAACCGAGAATTAGCGGAAGTAGCAAGTGAGTTTTGTTCTTCATAATGAAGCCCTCCTACAAATTAGACTATTGAGGCCGTCAAAACCGCTAACGGATTTTTAACAATCACCAATTATCGAGCGACTTATCTTCGAATTTCCTATAGTCTTCGTCCATGAAAGCGTCATCAACGATCTTTGGATTATCACCATCGACATAGCAATTGCTTCCAAGGATTTTGCACTCCAACGCAGTGCCTTGTTTGACGCTAGCAAGAAGCATAGGGTTGATGACGTTGGCCTGGACGTGCTTTTTGCCATCATCGCCTTTGAAAGAAACGTACATCAGAATACGTTGTCCGTATCTGTTGTATCTTGTCTCGAAACGTTCGACCACGCAGGTTCCTTTTCTTCCTCCGGCTATGACCTTTTTGGCAATCAATCCTTTTCTAAGGAAGAGGATGCCAAGCACTAACATAAAACCCAAAACGAGCAAAAACATGAGCATCGAGAAGAAAGGTATGATTGAACCGTCGAAAACGTACATATTTGGAATAAAGGTACTGCCAAAAATAACGCCAACGAATATAGGGAAGATTATGAACATTATCCCGAACCAAATGTTGGTGGATGGTTTGTTGTAAAAGTGCATATGAACCTCCTAAACGTATCTAACCGCACTAGGCGGCAAGGTCTTCCTTTATATCCTCGTCTTTAACGATTATCAAATTGTCGCGATCGACATAGCACTCATCCCCAAGTATCAAGCATTCGAGCTTTGTGCCTTTGGATATGGTAT
>JAFXWH010000001.1:0-9705 GCA_017542885.1 Bacilli bacterium
GCCGATGAACTCATCAAATCCGAGTTCCCAGATGCCGATGTCGACAACATGACCTTCGAGCAGATGGATCAGTTCATCAAAGAGCACGAAGTTAAGTGCCCAGTTTGCGGAAAGGCCGATTTTACCTCAATCCGTAAGTTCAACATGATGTTCAAGACCCATATTGGCGTCACCGAAGACAGCAGCAGCGTCGTCTATCTCCGTCCAGAGACCGCTCAAGGCGTCTTCGTCAACTTTAAGAACGTCCAGCGTACCCAGAGAAAGAAACTCCCATTCGGCATTTGCCAGACAGGTAAGAGCTTCCGTAACGAAATCACCCCAGGGAACTTCACTTTCCGTATCCGTGAATTCGATCAGATGGAAATGGAATTCTTCTGCAAGCCAGGAACCGACCTTGAATGGTTCGCTTACTGGAAAGACTACTGCCTCAAGTTCGTTGAGAGCCTCGGACCGAAAGCCGAGAACCTCCGTTTCCGCGATCATGAGCCAGCTGAGCTTGCTTTCTACTCCAAAGCAACCACCGATGTTGAGTATGATTTCCCAGATCTCGGTTGGGGAGAAATCCTCGGTGTCGCCGACAGAACCGACTACGATTTGAAGCGCCACCAGGAATATAGCAAAGAGGATATGAGCTATTTCGATCCTGAGACCAACGAGAAATACATCCCTTACGTTATCGAACCATCAATGGGTCTTGACCGACTCATCCTCATGGTCCTTATGGATAGCTACGACGAAGAGGCTTTAGAAGGCGGAGATGTCCGTACCGTCATGCACATCAATCCAGCTCTTGCCCCATACAAAGTCGCCGTTCTTCCTTTATCCAAGAAACTCGAAGAGAAATCCAAAGAGGTTCTCTCCGTCCTCAATAAACACTTCCAAGTCACCTATGACGTCACCGGTTCAATCGGCAAGCGCTATCGCCGCCAGGACGAAATCGGAACTCCATTCTGCGTCACCGTTGACTTCGATACTCTCGAGAACAACACCGTCACCATTCGTGATCGCGATACCATGCAGCAAATCCGCATGCCTATCGATGAACTCGTCAAATACTTTGAAGAGAAATTCGTATTCTAAGACCGCCTAAAGGAGGCAATCGATGGCTTATTCACCTGAACTCATCGCCGCGTTATTGGCTCAAACTGATATCGTCGATGTCATCAAGGCTTACATCCCGGTTACTAAAAAGGGCCGCAACTACATGGCCCTTTGTCCTTTTCATGATGACAAACACCCAAGCTTGTCCATCTCGCCAGAGAGGCAGATCTTCAAATGCTTTGTCTGCGGAACAGCTGGAAATGCCATCACATTCGTCTCCAAATACGAGAAGATTTCCTACGCTGAGGCAGTTCGTAAGGTAGCCGATATCGTCGGCTTCCACGACGAAAGACTCACAAAAGAGGCCTTTGTCCCAAAGAAAGACCCAACCATTGAGCCTTTATATAACTGCATCAACGATCTTCAGAAGTTCTACGAATACGACCTAAACATCCCTGAAGGCAAGATCGCCAAAGACTATCTCGCCAAAAGGAACATCGATGATGCCCAGGTTAAGAAATATAAGATCGGTTATTCCTTATCAGATGGAAGAAAGACGATTGAGTTCCTTCTTGCCCATGGACACTCCCTCAAATCGATTGAGGATATCGGAATTGCTTTAGCAAGTGCGAACGCTAAAGACGCCAACGCTGGAAGACTTATCTTCCCATTATGCGATCCTAACGGCCAAGTCGTCGGCTTCAGCGCCAGAAAGCTCAGCGAAGAGCAGAATCCGAAATACGTCAACTCACCAGAGACTCCAATCTTCCATAAGGGAAAGATTCTCTATAACTACCACAACGTCAAAGGTACCGCGCGCCATGACGGTTATGTCTATGTCCTTGAAGGATTCATGGATGTCATGGCTCTCGACAAGGCTGGCATCTCTAGTGCCGTTGCCTTAATGGGAACCGCGTTATCTGCCGACCAAATCGCGCTTTTGAGGAAACTCAACTGCGAAATCAGGCTTTGCCTTGATGGCGATAACGCTGGCCAAATCGGCATGATGAAGATCATCACTCAGCTCAATTCGGCCGGTTTGCCTTATCGTCTTGTCAGCAATCCTAAAGACCTTCGCGATCCTGACGATATCCTTCAGGAAAGCGGGCCTGAAGCCCTTAAGGAAGCCATGTCACATCTCGTCGATGCGATGGACTTCCAAATCAACTATTACCTCAACGTCAAAAAGCTTGAGACGCCGGAAGAACGCCGTAAAGTCATGCTTTACTTCATTAAGTTCCTCCGTAATGTCCCTGCTGGAATAGACCGAGACAATTACATCGCCAAGCTCTCAAAGGCCACAGGCTATGAGGCAGAAGCGATCAGAATCCAAATCAATAAGAAAGTCATAAGCAAAGAGGACGAAGAGGAAACGAGCATCGCCGTAGACGAACTCGACTTCTCAAGACTCCACCCTGAGAAACTCATCGAAAAGAGGCTTCTGAGGGCAGAAAGACAGGCTCTCTATTACATGCTTAACGAGATGAAAGCCGTTAAGTACTTCGAGGATGAGGTTGGTAATTTCTACACATCGGTCTATAACTCGATCGCTAACTACATCGTCGATTACCAAGAGTCACGAAAAGAAAGCGTTACCTTGCCATTGCTTATCAACGACATTGAGAACGCCTCTGACGAAGAGGCAGACACTCTCATCGGCCGCATCACGGAAATATCGTCCGAACGTTATTACCCTCCTTACTCCGACCAAGGAATGCAAGAAGTAATAAAGGTCATAAACGATGAGAAAGACAGGCTCTACGATTGTGAGCAAACCACGAAGGCCATCAAGAACCCTTCGACGGATCCACGTAAAGCCGGAGCGGCGCTAAAAGACTTCGCCGCCAGACAAAGAGAACGTCTCAATCGTAATAAAAAGAACTAAGAGAAAGGAAAAAAGACCCATGCCAAAGAAAGAAAACAAAGAAGTCGCCGAAGAAACCAAGAAGGCGAAAAAGGCTAAGACAGAAGAAAAGCCAGCCAAGAAAGCCAGCAAAAAGAAGGCCGAAGATGACCTTTTCGAGTCTTTTGACACCGGCTTCAACGACGTCGATATCGACGACAATGAAGATTCTGGCGTCGAAAAAGCTTTAGAGGCCATCAAAAAGCAGTTCATGAAGAAGGCCAAATCCAGCGGTTCCATCAGCCAAGAGGAACTTATGGACGTCGCCGCCAAACAAGATATCAGCGAGAACGACCTCGAAACCCTTATCTCTTTCTTCAACGAAAACAAAATCAAAGTCATTACTGACGAAGAAGAAGCCGGATCCGATGATATCGGCCCATCATTGGATGACCTCGAGAAGGCCAACCGTGAGGCTGAAGAAGAAATCATCGATGAAGATATCGATGAAGCCGACCAAGAGATCGCAAACATCGATGACAGCGCGATTGATGAGTTCGCCAGAGTCCAATCTGGCGACGTCAAAGTCAACGACTCCGTCAAGATGTACCTCAAAGAGATCGGCAAAGTCCGCTTGCTTACCGCAAAAGAAGAAACCGAGCTTGCTGAGACCATCAAGCGTGGCGAGGCCGCCAAAGAACAATACGATAAGCGCATCGGTCACAAAGACGAAGAACTTGCTGCTCTTAAGGAGAAATGTGAGGCTGAAGGTCTTAACTATGACATCGAATCCCGCAAGCTTGAGGCTGATTTGAGAGGCCTTAAGTTTGAAGCCGACGAAGGCGTCACCGCTAAGAACCGTTTAATCACCGCGAACCTCCGTCTTGTCATCGCCATCGCCAAACACTATGTCGGCCGTGGAATGCACTTCCTTGATTTGATCCAGGAAGGCAATATGGGTCTTATCAAAGCCGTCGAAAAGTTCGACTACACCAAAGGTTTCAAGTTCTCAACCTATGCAACTTGGTGGATCCGTCAGGCCATCACCCGTGCCATCGCTGACCAGGCTAGAACCATCCGTATCCCAGTACACATGGTCGAAACCATCAACAAGATGACCAGGGTTCAGCGTCAGCTTGTCCAAGAGCTTGGCAGAGATCCAACACCAGAGGAAATCAGTAAGAAGATGGAAGGCGCTCTCACCCCAGAGAGAATCCGTGAGATTCAGCGAATCGCCTTAGAACCTGTCTCCCTTGAAACCCCAATCGGCGAGGAAGATGATTCCCACCTTGGCGATTTTATCGAAGATAAAGAGGTTCAATCCCCAGAAGAATTCACCACAAAGTCCCTTTTGAAGGACGAATTATACGAAATCATGCACGATTTGACCGATCGTGAGGAAAGAGTTCTCAGACTCCGTTATGGTCTTGATGACAACCGTCCAAGGACCCTTGAGGAAGTCGGCAAAGAATTCGGCGTTACCCGTGAGCGTATCCGTCAGATCGAAGCCAAGGCCATCAGAAAGCTCCGCCATCCAACGAGAGCCAAGAGACTTGGCGATTATCAGGACGCCTATTACCCAGAAGGACCAGACACCCATTCAAAGGGCAATAAATAAGCAAATATCTCACAATTAGATGAAAAGACTATCTAACAGACTATTAAAGTTAGCGGAATTCATCGTTCCTGGCTCTTTCATCGCGGATATCGGAAGCGACCATTGTTTGCTTCCGATTTTCCTTTGTGAGCAAAACCTCATAGAAGGTGCGTTCGCAGTCGACAACAAAGAAGGACCTTATAGCCGAATGGTTAAGGCAATTAAGGATGCAGGGCTAGAGGGTAAGATCTCTTATTCTTTGAGCAGCGGCATCGAAAAGCTGGACACACGTTGCGATACGGTTGTACTAGCCGGTATGGGTGGAAGGCTAATTTCCGAAATTTTGACTAGCCATAAAGAAAGATTAGAGAATGTCCAATATATCGTTATTGATGCGCATACTGATCTAAATATCGTGTATGAAACCCTGATTTCATTGGGTTATGAGATTGAAAAGGGACATTTCCTCATCGACAAAGGCAAACCATACGACATAATGCGGTGGAAAAAGTCCGAAAAGGAACCCAATTACTCTCCACTTGAGAAGAAGTATGGGTATTTCAACGTAAGACACCCAAACGAAGCTTGGAAACAATATTATAAGAAGCAATTGCAGATTCTCGAGAAGATAAAAAGCTCATTATCAGCAGATTCCCCAAAAGGAGGGGAGTTAGGGGCTGAAATCAGCGAGATCAAAACCCTGTTGAAACACTAGCAAAATAGCGCATTTCATCATTTAATATACTTTCATTACATTTAACTAAACGAGTTAGTTATTATCGCTAATGAAAATTGTTTCAAAGTACTAATTTAAAACTAGTATAAAACTAAGGCTATTTTGTAATAAACCTTTGATATCAGGGTTCTTTATAAGCTTTCGAGGTAGGTCTTAACTTCTTCGAATTCCCTTAATCCGGTTGATGCTCCGCTGATCAAAGCGGCTTTTTTGAAACCCTTTAATTCCATGTTGCGGATTTCTTCCAAATCAAGGCATCTGATGACTTTAGCGGTTGGATATTTGGCTTTTGCAAGTCCAAGAAGCTTCATGGTGTTGTTGCTGGTTGATGAACCCATAACTACATAGAGATCTACATCCCTTGGGGCAGTGCAAATAGCGTTTTGCCTCTTATCTGTGGCATCACAAACCCTGGCGGCGACATCGATTTCAGAAAAATGGTCTTTTAGTAAGGAAACTGATTCTTTCATTTCGTCGGTTCCCATTGTCGTTTGAGAGACTAAAAGCGGATTTTTGACCTGAATTGCATTAAAATCGAATGGTTTTCCGGGTTCATAGAGGTGAATTTTGGCCTCGTTGATCTTGAGCGTGCCAACAGTTTCTGCATGACCAGCTTGTCCAATGAAGATGACCTCGCCATTCTCAGAGATTCTCTTTTTGATAAGAATTGAATTGGCTTTGACGAATGGGCAAGTCGCGTCATAAACGACTAAGCCTTTTTCTTTGGCCTCTATATCTAGATGAGGATCATGTCCATGTGCTGAAAACACGACAACATCGCCTTTTTCAAGGGTTTTTATCCATTCTGAAAGGGACTTTTTGCGTTCATCAAGGATGATAAAACCATCATTCTCGAGGTCGCCGATAACTCTTTCGTTGTGAACCAAGTTCCCGAGTATGTAGATTCTCTCCTCTGGGTGTTCTTCCTTCGCTTTATAAGCGCAGTCGAGAGCCATTTGGACTCCCGCACAGAACCCATGGGGATTTATAACTGAAACCTTCATGGTCTTAATTATTACTCCTAGATGATGCGAATAAAAGGAACTTCCTCTATAATAAACTCATTATGAGTTTCAAATCGTTCAACCTCTCATCACAACTGACAAACGCCTTAGACAAATTAGGCTATATAGATCCATCTCCTGTTCAGAAGGCCGTTATCCCTAAGGCCCTTCGCGGAACATCTTTGCTTGCCCAGAGTGAGACCGGCAGTGGAAAGACCCACGCCTTCCTTATCCCTCTTATCGAAAAGATTGATTTCAATCTTAATAGGCCACAGGCCATCGTTATTTCCCCAACAAGGGAGCTTGCTAGGCAGACCTATGAATTCGCTTTTGAATTCACCCGTTTCTTCCCTAAATTTAAAGTTCGTCTCTACACATCGGAAAGCGACGTTAGCGACAATGTCGAAGGCAAGAGCGTTCCTCCTCAGCTGATCATCGGAACCCCAGGCAGATTAAAAGACCTTTTAATCACCAAACATATATTCTTCCTAGGAAATCTTAAGCGTGCCGTCCTTGATGAAGCGGATATGCTTTTAGATATGGGATTCTTCGGCGATATCGAAGAAATCTTCGCTAATTTAGATGAACCGCAGACCATGGTTTTCTCAGCAACTCTTAAGCAAAATCTAAAGGACGAATTACTCAAGTTCGTGAGAAGCGACTTTGAGTTCGAAAATGACAACATCCAGACGGCTTCGAGCGTTAAACATCACCTCATCGATATCAAGCACATCGGCGAAAGCGCCGCCTTGCTTTCCTTCCTTAAAATAAGGAAACCATATCTTGCTATTATCTTTGCTTCGACGGTTGAAAAGGTTAATACCATCAACAAATCTCTTAAAGAGAATGGTTTTGAAACCATCTATTTCACAGGCTCTCTCGATGATCGTTCAAGAAAGAAAGCTCTTCGTCAGATTAAGAGCAACACATGCAGCATCATCGTGGCAAGCGATATCCTTTCACGTGGCCTTGATATCCCAGATGTCAGCGATGTCATCTCCATCGACCTTCCAAACGATTTGGAGTTCTACCATCACCGCGCAGGCCGTACGGGACGTTTTGGAAAAGCAGGGGATTCCTGGGTTTTCTTCAACGCTGATACGGTAAGCGGACCAATAGCCCTTCAGAAAGAAGGCGTCAAATTCGACTATTTCTCGTTGAAAGGAGACGAACTCAAGAAAGAGACCCTTGGCCCAAGCGAGAAACGCAAAATGACCAAGAAGAAAGATCTCCCTGAGGCTGAGATGAAAGACATCAAGATCGCCAAAGCCCTTTCAAGAACCAAAGGCGTCGAGCCTGGCTACAAGAAGAAAAAGAAAGAGGCCATCGACAAGGTCAAACGTAAGTACCGTCGAATGGCCATTAGAAACAGCGTTCGCAAACAATTAGATAAATCTTTCAGGATGAATGACGACGAAGATTAACGATTGATTTCTTCGATCAACGCTTCGTAAGCGTCTTCGTCTTTAACTTCGCGGATGGTCTCTCCTTTACGGAAGATGACCCATTTTCCTCTTCCTCCGGCAATGCCGATATCAGCATGTCTTGCCTCGCCAGGGCCGTTAACGATGCAGCCCATGACGGCAACCGTTTTGTGGATGCGGTTTTCTTCAAGATACTTCATCACCTTTTTGGCCAAAGGAATCAGATCAACAGCGGTTCTACCACAGGTAGGGCAGGAGATAAATGTCGGCCAGTCTTTCTTAAGGCCGAGGTCGTGGAGCAAACGGGAAGCGGCCAAAACCTCTTCCTCAGGATCCTCGCTCAAAGAGATTCTTATCGTGTCCCCAATTCCATCGAGGAGAAGTGGAGCTAGGCCGGCAGCAGACCTGATCAAAGAAACATCTTTTGGGCCGGCTTCAGTGATTCCTAGATGCAAAGGATACGGGAAATAAGCAGCGGCTAGTTTATAGGCTTCAATGGTTTCCTGAACATCGCTTCCCTTAAGGGAAATAACGATATCGTGAAAATCATATTTTTCCAGCATGGCGACATGCTTTTTCGCGCTTTCGAAAAGCCATTCGCCTTTGATTTTCTCTTTGCCGAAATAGATGGATTTATCAAGCGATCCGCCATTGACACCAACTCTGATTGCGGCGTGTTTTTCTTTTGCTTTCTCAACGACCGCTTGGACGCGTTCTTCGCTCCCGATATTGCCTGGGTTGATTCTGATGGCGTCAACGCCTGCATCCAAAGCGGCTAAGGCTAAGCGATAGTCGATATGAATATCGGCTACGAGAGGAATGGACACTCTTTTCTTAATCTCTTTGAAAGCTTCGGCGTCTTCGAAATCAAGGACGGAGCAACGCATAAGCTCAGCGCCCAAAGAAGCGCATCTGTTTATCTGCGCGGAGACTTCCTCAATCTTGGAGGTCTTGATAGAGCACATCGACTGAATGACAACGTGCGCGCTTCCGCCAATAGATAATTGGCCTATTTGAATTTTTCTCGTCTCATTCCTTTTCATATATGAAACATTTTAATCATTTTTGTGGTTTTATTGTAGATAAATTGGCTGGTCTATGCTATTCTTAGCACCGCACGAGAAAGTGAGGGGAACAATTTATGGCCATCAGCAAACGTGATCAAGTGATTCTTGCCTGCACCGAATGCGGAGAGCACAACTATATTACCGACCGCAATAAGAAGCTTCATCCTAACAAGATGGAAAAAATGAAGTTTTGCAGACGCTGCAATAAAATGACACTCCATAAGGAATGCAAATAAATAAGGCACAAGCCTTATTTTTTTTATGAAAATTGAGAAATTCAACATTGGCGACGATTACGTTTGCAACATCTACGTCATCGGTGAAGAAGGCGAACCTTGCATAATCGTCGATCCAGGGGCGGACCCAAACCAGTTCCTCGAGAAATACGTTAACAAACACCATGGCGGACAGATTGCTGGATTCCTTTTGACGCACGGCCATTATGACCACATCGAAGGTTTAAGGCTTTGCACCATGAAGGCACCTGTTTACGTCCATCTCCTCGAAGAGGAATTCTTGGTTGAGCCTGCCTACAATCTATCTCTCGATTTTCTCGACAACCTCTATATTCGTGGACTTAAAACCGTATTGTTTATCGATGGGGATATCCTCAACATCGGCAAATACAGGATCAAAGTCATTCACACCCCGTTCCACACAAGGGGAAGTTCTTGTTTCTATTTCGAAGATGAGCACGTTCTCTTTTCTGGAGACACCCTCTTCCATCTAAGCGTTGGTCGTACTGATTTGCTCACCGGAAGCCCAAGAACCCTCGAGAGCAGTTTGAAGAAACTGATCGTCCTGCCGCCAGAGACAAAAGTCTATCCTGGGCACGGTCCAGCAACCACAATTGGGGACGAATTGCGTCTAAATCCGTATCTAAAGAGCCTAAAAAGGTAGATAGTTTACAAATCTTGGTATAGAATACCATCGTCAAATTTAAGGAGATTTTAGAATGAACGTTACAGAATTACGCCCTGGCAACTACTTCGA
>JAFXWH010000072.1:0-4311 GCA_017542885.1 Bacilli bacterium
CAACACCAAGGAAAACCGCCTTACCGTCATCAATGGCAGCGAAGCGGTGGCCCAGACCCTCATGGAAAGAAAACACATCGCCGTCACCATCGGCGATCCATGGCACAACGCCATCCTTGAGGCAGCTCGCGTTTATGACGCCGATATTTTCATTTCCCTTTGCAAAAAGGACACCGATAACTTCGCCTCTTGCCTTATGGCAAAGCGCAATTTCCACATCAAGAAGTGCATCTGCGCCGTCTCAAACCCATCAAACGTTGACCTTTATAAGAAACTTGGCATCGATGTCGTTATCTCTTCGACTTATCTCCTTGCCAAATCGATCGAGAACGAATCCAACGCGGAATCCCTCATCAAGTCGCTCTCTCTTGATAATGAGAAGATCGTCATGATTGAAGCCACCCTCCTTCCGAAGTACTGGATTTGCGACCAAGCCATCAAGGACATGGGCTTCCCGAAGAACGCTTCGATCGCCTATGTTGTCCGTAACTATAACTTCATCATTCCTAACGGCGACCTCGTTCTCCGTCCGATGGACACCATCGTCGTCGCCTGCGCCAAAGAGAACGAAGTGGAAATCCTTCGTTTCTTGAAGAAGCAAAAGCCAACCGTCGAAGTCAAAGAAGAGGCTCCAGCGGTGGAAGAGCCAGCGAAGGAAGAAAAGAAATCTTCCAAAAAGAAGAAAAAGTAATTAAGGCAGCGTTATGAAGAAAGAACCGGCAAAGGGATTCCGACTCGTATTCGGTTATCTTGGCCTTTTCCTCGCATTCGAGGGAATCGTCGTTCTTTTCCCTTTGCTCACCCTCATCTTCTATCCGGGTGAGTGGAAGGTCCTTCTCGACTTCATCGTCCCTGCCGTTATCGATATCGGAGTCGGCATCCTTCTATACAAGCTCCTCGTAGCCGGAAGAGAGAAACTCCGTTTCCGTCCGAAAGAAGACGCGGTCCTTCTTGTCCTTATCTGGATCGGCGCCATCCTTTCTGGTGCGATGCCGTTCTTCTTAACCAGATTCTCCTGGCTCAACTTCGGAGATGCCTCCGCCAATCTCGATATGTCCTTCTCCGAGTGCTTCTTTGAAGCAACATCAGGATTCACGACCACCGGTCTCACCCTTTTCCCAAAGAGCGCTTATCTCGATGGTATGGCCAGTAGCCCTCTTGGAGTGGATTCCTGTTCCGCCTATGGGTATTCCCATGTCTTCCTTTTCCACCGTGCCTTCATGCAGTTCATCGGAGGCGTCGGTCTTGTCCTTCTCCTTACTTCGATCATCGCTAGCAGGCAGAACTTCAAACTCTACTTCGCCGAAGGCCATAACGATCAGATCGTCCCTAACTTAGCCAAATCCGCGAAGATCATCTTCCTTGTCTATGCCGGATGGGTCGCCGCAGGATCATTAAGCTTATGGCTCGCTGGCATGCCTCCTTTTGAAGCGGTATGCACATCCATGAGCTGCTTAGGAACAGGAGGCTTCTCCACGAGGTCGGAGTCCATCTATTTCTTCTGCCAGAATATGCCGCTTGGTGAGATCAACAACCTCTCTTATACGGTCACTAACAGCTTAGGCATCGAGATCATCACCTGCGTCCTTATGCTTGCTGGTGCGACGAGCCTTGTCCTTCACACCTTTGCCTTAAGAGGCAAACTCAAAGACTTCTTCTGCGATATCGAGATCGTCTTGACTGGCGCTCTCCTCGTCGTCGGCATACTTATCTGTTCTCTCTCGATGACATATCTCTATAACGAAGGCGAAGGACTCGATTTCCTTTCCTCCCTTAGATATGGCACCTATTTCACAATCACGTCCCTCACCACCTCAGGATTTGCGAACTTCCCATCCCTCCTTAAGCTCGGTCCGGTTTGCTTCTTCCTTGGCTGGGTCTTTATGACCATCGGCGGTGGAATGGGTTCAACCGCAGGCGGCATCAAGCAGTACCGTATCGGCATCCTTGGCAAGGAATTCTATTGGTTCCTTAGATATCATGACACCTCAGATAGAACCATCTCTCCTCGCGTCGTCAGGCGTTTAGGCGTCCTCAAAGAAGTGGATGAAGCTTCAGTTAAAGAAGCGAGAAACTACACCCTTCTCGTCTTAATCGTCGCGGTAGTGGGAGGAATGACATTGATGTTCTTGCCTCCTCTCCCAGGACTCAACCAGGCCGAATGGTTCCAGCGCTGCTTCTATGAATTCATGAACGGATTCACCTCGGAAGGCATGTCCATGATGGATTATGTCGGATATAAAGCCGCCCACCCGTTAGCCTACAACGGCTTCATCTGGGTTGAGACGATGGCCATGTTCTTCGGACGTTTAGAGATTCTTCCTATCATCTTCGCTCTTTGGAGATTCATCATCGATCCAATCAGGGATATGAGGCTCAAATCCAAAAAAGCCCGTCCTTCGATGGAATAAGCCTTTTGCTCCTTGTAGCCAACTTTTATAAGGGTTATAATACCACTCGCCTGAAATGGGCTACAGGGGCGTGGTTCAGTGGTAGAACAGAGGTCTCCAAAACCTTTGATGAGGGTTCGATTCCTTCCGCCCCTGCCAAAACAGAACGAAAGACCTTCGGGTCTTTTTGTTTTGCAGGGGCTTTTTGTCGCGCACCATATTGAAGTTATTAGGCCCAATAACTAAACTAGTTTTCATAAACTAATATTTCTCAAAGAAGGGGTTTTATGAGAAACAAAAAGATTAGATTAATCAATTTTGAGGTCGTTCTTTCCTGTGCCTGCGTTTTACTTGCGGGCTGTTACCATGAAGCGGCTGCTTCCAGCGTGGCTCCGGCGAGCCTAGAAGAAGAAACCTACAACATCGTCCGTCCGGAATTTGACGGGGATTATTTGACCTACGACATCGGTCAAGATCCTAAGGGATTTAACCTTACTTACTATAACGGTGTCTATTCCCGCGGCTTCTCCTGGCTCACCGATAACACCGTCGAAGAGACTGAGCTTTATCTTGTGAAATCGGATAAGGGGGAGCAGGCGGATTTCTCTAATGCCGAACTCATTAGCGGCGTCACTCAGGAATTCGTCTCCAAGACCAATGGAACCGTCTCCTTCACCGATAGCGATATCCCAGATGGAAAAGGCTCTAGCAGCAGCATGGAGCTCACTCTCAATTCCCATAAGGTTCATGTCGAGAATCTCGAGAAAGGCAAAGCCTATAGCTACAAAGTCGGCGCGCCTGACCATTCTTACTACGGTGCGTTTGTGGTGGAGAAGGAACATCCGTCTTCCATAACCGCCATCGAGCTTAGCGATGCCCAAACCATCGAGCCAGATAAACTCAATGTTTGGCGCAACACCTTCACCAAAGCCGTCGATACAGCCGGCAATGACCTCGACATGGTCTTATATAACGGAGACCAGTTCGACCAGAATATGAGGACCGTCTCTGGCATCAGCCCAAGCAAACCACAAAGACTTCAGGCTTATGTCAAAGCCCTCGACGTCATCAACGATTACAAGATCAACCTCGCTTATATGGCTAGCGCTGGCAACCACGAGCCAAGTGCCGCCTATTCCCAGTACATCACCAGCGACATCGATTATGCCGGTTTCACCAAAGAAGGTTGCTATTACTCATACGATTATGAGTACGCTCACTTCATCATCCTCGATAGCAACACCATCAGAAGCAGCACCGCTCAGCTTGATTGGCTCAAAGAGGATTTGGACAATGCCTCTAACGCCAAATGGACAGTGGTCATGATCCATCACTCCCCATACACGACTGGCGACCATAGCAATAAGAGTGAAACCCACACCATCATCGAGACTTTGGCCCCAATCTTCTCCGAGAAACACGTCGACCTCGTCCTTGAAGCCCATGACCATACATACAGCAAAACCTTGCCATATCGCTGGGATGCTGCTGGTTACACGACCTCATTCGACGACGATGACGTAGTCAACCTCACGCCAACCAAAGAAACCGTCGATCAGGTCGCCTACGATAAGAATCCTAATGGCACCTATTACGTCATCACCGGCGCTGCTGGACATCGTCACGGTGCCAGAGAAGCCGAAGACGGCATCTGGGCTGAGTGTGTCGTCGAAGATGGCGAGATGAAAGGCTTATACCCAAGCAACACCTTCGTTAACAATAAGTACAAGACCGTCGTCGGCACTTTGACCCAGGAAAACGAGTATGAGCAATATACCACGAACGGCCACACTTCCGATCAGCATTACGAAGTAGGCGATCCTGCTACAGGCAACGTCAATGCCGCGATGTTCGGTGTCCTTACGCTCAAAGAGAACACCCTCTCTTATCACGTCTATACCGTCAACGATGACGAAGTTAA
>JAFXWH010000073.1:0-6560 GCA_017542885.1 Bacilli bacterium
CGAGATGGCAACTATGGAGACGATGCCTACGATGATTACGACTGGTATCTTCTTACTGGGGTCAATACCTATAGCGCAGCCAACTTCATGGCCAGCACCTTCAAACAGATGGGGCTTGGTAAGATCATCGGAAAACAATCTGGTGGTGGAATGTGCAGCATCTTTTCCGTCGTCCTAGCAGACGGAACCGCGATAACCATCAGCTCACCGTTCACGATGAGATACGTGACGAAAGATGACAAAGGCGATATGACGTTCCACTCAATAGAAAACGGAATCGCGCCTGATATCGAACTTGATTACGAACACTTCTACGACAGCGCTGCCCTCTTAAACGCGATTAACTCGTCTGAAGCGGAATAAAAATGCTACAAGGCCCTCTAAAACGGAGGGCTTTTTAATAGTCATACCTTACGATTTGATGCATATTTTGACAAAAAGACCTTACGATTTGATGCATATTTTGACAAAACGACCTTACGATTTGATGCAACACGTATTTAAATATTCGCAAATATGTGCTAATATTTCGGTGGAAAAGGTGGAATTGTAAATGTTAAGAAGAAAAATCTACGACCAACTCCTCTCGTGGAAGGCTAAAAAGCACGAAAAAGGAATGAAAGAATGCCTCCTCATCAAAGGGGCAAGACAGGTTGGAAAATCCTATATAGTAGAGCAATTCGGTAAAGAGAATTACGAGTCTTTCGTTAACATCAATTTCATCACGCACCCTGAGCTTAAAAAAGCGTTCGAAGGCAACAAGAGTCCTGAACGCATATACTCAAACCTTTCCATTCTTTTGCCTGATATCAAACTTATCCCTGGCAAAACCCTCATATTCTTAGATGAGATACAGAATTGCGGTGACGCTAGGACCGCGATCAAGTTCCTAGCTAGTGACCCTCGTTACGACTTCATTGCATCAGGTTCCCTCCTCGGGCTTGAATACGGAGAAGATGGAGATGAAGGAGTGGAAGTCCCCGAATCCATTCCTGTCGGTTACGAATCGGAGATTATCATGTACCCTCTCGATTTCGAAGAGTATCTTTGGGCCAAAGGCTACGAAGGAAAACATATTGACCAATTGAGGGAATACTTCGACAAAAAAGAGAAGGTCCCTGATTTTATTAATGAAAAGATGGAGAGTCTGTTCCGAGAATATATCGTAGTGGGCGGCATGCCTGAGGTTGTTGCCGCTTTTGTGAAAAGCGGTGATTTCAACGAAGCCTTCTCCATACAAGACAAAATCCTGAGCGATTACAGAAACGACATCTCAAAACACGCGAAGGGAGAGGAAAAACTAAAGGTGAACGCCTGTTATGAGTCCATCCCAAAGCAGCTTTCAAAGGAACTGAAGAGATTCCAGTATTCCTTAGTCGAGAAAAAGAAGACGAGCAGGAAATACGGCGGCAGTGTCAAATGGCTGAAAGACTCTAGCCTTGTTAACGCTTGCTACAACATCTCTAAACCAGAGATTCCTTTGCTTGCGTATGAAAAAGAGGATCAATTCAAACTCTATCTCAATGACACTGGATTATTGACTGAGCTTTATGGCCGTGAAACCAAGGTTGCTGTGTTCAACAACACAATCAAAGGAAATGGCAAAGGCGCGATCTATGAAAACGTCATCTCTCAGATTTTGACTTCGAAAGGCTACAAACTCCATTATTACCGCCCTGATGACAACCGTGAACTTGAGTTCGTGATTGAAAAAGGAGGGGAAGTATTGCCGATTGAAGTTAAAGCGGGCAACACCGCCTCAACAACCCTTAATAACTTCATCAATGATTTCAAACCTTCCGTCGCATATAAAATCATCAAAGGAAACATCGGTTTGTCTGATAACAAATTCACCATGCCTCATTACATGGCCATGTTCCTCTAAAAACTCCTGCAAAACCTTTACGAAATAGCCTTCTACCTAGGAAGTAGAGGGCTTTTTTGATGTAAAGAAAAGAATTCTTTTTCGCCTCGTCAAAAGTTAAGGAAAAGTGAGATAAATACTTCATCCGGTCGAGAATAACTCATTCGTTATTCTTTTATTGATTTAGAGGGGTTTTACTTTTTTACCGATACGCTAAAATACTAGGGTACAAAATTCGGTACCAGCATACGCTGGATATAAAAATGATTGCGAAAACCACACACATTGAAAACACGAGGAATCTTCTGGACATCCTCCCGACCGTGGATATCGGGGAGCCGGAAGACATTTTTATTGCTATGGAGAACGCAAGATGCCCGAAAGCGGATCTCACGATCAAAGAAGGGGACCACGTCAAGATGTACCAGGTCATCGGCATGCGCCATGGCCCATTCTTCGACCAACCCATCCATGCGACCGTCAGCGGCACCTTCGTCGGCTTCGAGAAACACCTTCACCGTTCTGGCAAGATGGTGAACTTCATCCACATCAAGAACGACTTCAAAGAGGAAGAAGATGAAACAGTGGTCCATAAGAGAACCCCTGAGGAAATCGCTAACCTCAAAAGAGAAGACTTCATGCAGATCGCCAAAGACTGCGCTTCAGTCGGCTTAGGCGGCTCATCCTTCCCAACCTACATCAAGTTCGACACCAAAGGACGCAAGATCAACACCATCCTCATCAACGGCGTCGAATGCGAGCCATACATCACCGCCGATAAGCGCATGATGGTGGAACACGCCGAAGAAGTCATCGAAGGCATCAAGCTCCTTCAGCAGGCCTTTGAGACCAAAGACGCTAGACTTTGCATCAAGAGCAAATACAAAGACATCATCAGCATCTACGAGGAATTCCTCCGTGCCATGCCTGATTCAGGAATCACCGTCTCCCCAGTCGGCAACTTCTACCCACAGGGCTGGGAGATCGCGATGATCAAAAGCGCAACGGGAATCGATGTCCCATCCGGTCATCTCCCAAGCGAATATGGCATCGTCGACTTCAACGTCTCCACAGTCGTCGGTCTTCTTCAGAACGTCAAATACAACAAACCGGTCATCGAGCGTTATGTCTCCGTCACCGGTGATGGCATCAAATACCCAAGCAACTTCTCAATCCGCGTCGGAACCCCGATGAAGTATATCCTTGAGAAATGCGGTGGATATACCCATCCAGAAAAGAAGAAGGTCTTCATTCTCGGCGGTCCGATGATGGGCGCTTCAATCCCATCTGATGACTGCATCTGCACGAAGACCGTCACCTCAATCATCGTCCTCGACCATGATGAGAGCAAAGAGGATAACTGCATCAGATGCGGTAGCTGCGTCCTCTCTTGCCCAGTCCATCTCAAACCAGTTCAGATCATGAACGCGGTCAAAGCCATGGATAAGGACACCATCAAGATGCTCGAGCCGCTCAAATGCATCGAATGCGGCCTTTGCACGTATAGCTGCACCTCGAAGATCCAGGTCACCGATTACGTCAGAAGAGCCAAACTCTTCGCCAAACTCTAGAGGAATCGCCAATGGATACGGAAACACTTACATTCATAAAGGAAAGCGCTCCTCACGTCAGGAGGAAGGATAACCTCGTCGGGATGCTTCTCGACGTCGTCATCGCCCTTCTCCCAGTCGTCGTCTTCGCTTTCATCGCCTGGCCTTTAGGCGCTCTCAAAAACGTTCTCATCAGTGTCGCCACGATGGAACTTGCCGAACTCATCTTCGTGCTCGTCACCCACGCGATGCCGACTGACCTTAAGAAACACTCTCTTGGAGAGAGAATCAAATACGC
Organism: Bacilli bacterium; assembly: GCA_017542885.1. Taxonomy (GTDB): domain Bacteria; phylum Bacillota_I; class Bacilli_A; order RFN20; family CAG-826; genus UBA4951. The sequence goes on from JAFXWH010000073.1 coordinate 3,713, forward strand.
TCTTGGCTATTACAGAATGTCCAACTTTTTGGCCGCTCTTGTAAGCGCCCTCATCTTCGCGATGATTCTCCCTGCCGGAACTTCCTGGTATGCCCTCCTTATCGGCTCAGCCGCTGGCATTACCTTTGGTAAGCTCCTCTTTGGCGGAAACGGAAACAATCTCTTCAACCCTGCTGCGGTTGGAATGGTCTTCGCCAAAGTCTGCTTCGGTGGAAGCATGTACTACACCACCCCATTCGCCTATCAGGGTGAGGTCCTTGCTGGACCAACCGCCCTTAACGAAGGCGAATATAACGTCCTTGATCTTTTCATCGGAAACGTCCCAGGAACCCTTGGTGAGGTCTGTAAGATTGCCATCCTCATAGGTCTTGCCTATCTCCTTATCAAGAGAGTCGCTGACTGGAGAGTAGTGGTCACCTATATCGGAACATTCGCTCTTCTTGTCCTTGTTGCAGGACTTCACCTCACCACAATGGAAGGCAATGTCCCATCATACGGTACTTGGGTTCTTTCCCAGTTACTCAGTGGCGGTTTCCTCTTCGGTGCCGTCTACATGGTCACTGACCCAGTCACCATGCCAATCACTTCGCCAAGCCGTGTCGCTTACGCTATGAGCGCAGCGGTGGCCGCCATCTTCATCAGATACTTCGCCGCCCTTCCTGAGGGTGTCGGATATGGCATCTTGATCGCTAACTGCTTAGCCCCTCTCTTCGACTATCCAAAATGGTCTAACGAGCTTTGGAAGAAGAAAGATATCATCATCGCCATCGCCATCCCTGTGGTAGCCTCACTCATCGTGCTTTGGGCCGCTTTTGCTGGAGGTTTTTCAAAATGAACAAGTATTTGAAAGTCTCTTTAACCCTTGCCACGATCGCTAGTGGCTCCGCTCTTCTTATTGGTCTGGTGAATCTTTGCACCTATGGCCAGATCCAGCAGAACAGAGATAACAAAGTTTCCTCTGGCATCAAGAAGCTCTACCCGCAAGCAGAGGGCTGGGGCATCCATGAATTCGTCGCTCCTGGCGAGCATCTTTATGAGCCAGAATTTGACGCCACGAGATTCCCTCACATCAAATCCGTCAACCACGTTGAATGGGAAGAGGGCGAGGAAAAGGTTCGTCGTTACGTCTATAACACGACCGGCAAGAACGCCTATGGTCAGGTTGATCTTCTTCTCTCCGTCGAAGACGGAAAGGTCGCGAAGATGTATGTCGTCACTAACACTGAGTCCTATGGCCCAACCTTAGAAGACAACTACATCAACAAATACAACAACGGCTACCTCACTGACTTAGCCGATGTCAAATGCGGTGCCACCTATGGTGCCAAGACAGTCAAAGAGCAATGCGATGAAGCCGTTGCCCATTGGACTGAGTTCTATAAGGAGGCTGAATAAGTATGAACAACATCAAACGCGGACAGCATAAAGCCTCTTTCTTAAATGGCATCCTCAAAGAGAACCCTCTTCTCATCCAGGTCTTAGGCCTTTGCCCTGCTTTAGCGGTCACAAAGTCCTTAGAGACCGCTTTCGGCATGGGACTTCTCTTCACCTTCGTTCTTGTCTCAAGCAATGTCATTGTCTCTTTGCTTCGTAAACTCATCCCAGAAGAGATCAGAACCCCATCCTACATCGTCGTCATCGCCACCTTCGTCACAATAGTCAAGATGTTCACGGAAGCCTTCCTTCCTGAGTTATATAGCTCTCTTGGCGTCTTCCTCTCACTTCTTGTCGTCAACTGCATCGTCTTAGGACGCGCTGAAGCATTCGCTGGCTCTAACGGAGTCTTCGATTCCTTCCTTGACGGCGTTGGTAACGGCATTGGCTACACCTGGGCCATCTCCCTTATGGGCATCATCCGTGAGGTCCTTGGTTTAGGAACCCTCACAATCGGAAAGGTCTTCACTTTCTTCCCAGAGCCTCTTGTCCTTCCAATCCTCAAGAGCACGGTCCTCACCTCAACAGGCGATCCTTTATACGATTACTCAATCTCCCTCTTCCAGAACCCGGCTGGCGCTTTCATCGTGTTAGGTTTGATGCTAGGCGTCATGGCCGCCATAACGAATCACAAGAAAGCGGTGGAGAAAGCCAAAGAGAAAGCCGCCAAAGAAGCATCTAAGCTTGAAATGGCTGCCAAAGCTGCCTTAGCAGGAGGTGCCAAATAATGGAAATCATCATTTCGTTCATCCTTGCCATCGTGAGCTACATGCTCATCGATAACGTCGTCCTTAGCCGTTTCTATGGCATCTGCTCCTTCATTGGTGTTGGCAACAAAGTCAAATCCGCCTTCTCGATGGGTTTAGCCGTCACCTTCGTCATCATGATGGCGACGCTTGTCTGCTATCCTCTTTATTTCTACGTTCTTGTCCCAGCGGGAATCCCGTTCCTTGACACTTTGGTATATATCCTAGTCATCGCATCTCTCGTTCAGATAGTAGGCCTCTTCATCAAGAAGTATTCGCCTGCTCTTTATAAGAGCCTTGGTATCTATCTTCCACTCATCACCACCAACTGCGCTGTTCTTGGCGTTGTCCAGACCAACAGCGATTCCTCTCTCGACTTCCTCACTTCTCTTGCTAATGGCTTAGGAACATCTATCGGCTTCTTAGTCGTCATCGTCCTCTTCGCCTGCATGAGAGAGAGGATGAACGGATATAACATCCCGAAAGCCATGAAGGGAGTGCCTATCGCTCTCATCACCGCTGCCCTCATGGCCATGGCCTTCATGGGATTCGGAGGAATGGTAGGCTAAAAAGATGACAACCTTAGGCTATCTCATACTTGCGATTGCCATCATCGTCGCTCTTGTCATCATCTTTGTTGTTTCTTTCGTCTTGTATATGAGAACCCC
>JAFXWH010000074.1:0-3066 GCA_017542885.1 Bacilli bacterium
GCCGAAAGCACACTCCATTACTAGGAAATACTCAAAGTATTTGTTAACTATCGTAAGATAGGCTATAGTTATTCAGTTGCAAAAACTAAAGAGGTTTTGAATATGAAACACACCATTGAACAAATCACCCCTTCCCGCGTCAAGGTCACCGTCGATCTTGAGAAAGAAGTTTGGGTAGAGGCGCAGGAGAAAGCCTTCAACAAGGTCAGCGCCAAAGTCAGCGTCCCTGGCTTCCGTCCAGGCAAGGCTCCAAAGAACCTTCTCAAAGAGAGAGTCAATCAGGAAGCCGTCTACAATGAGGCCATCGATTCCGTTTTGAATCCAACCTTCGCTGAGCTCATCAAGGAAACCAAGGTCCGTCCTTTCTTCCGCCCAGAAGTCGCCGTTACCAAACTTAGCGACACCGAGCTTCAGTTAGCCTATACCATCATCACCGTCCCAAGCGCCAAACTTGGAACCTACAAAGGCCTTAAGGCCGAGCGTCCAGCCGACGTCGTCACCGATGCCGAAGTCGAAGCTGCGGTGGCAAGACGCTTCGAAAGCAATGCCGAACTCGTTCTCGTCGAGCGTGAGGCCAAGATGGGCGACACCGTCACCATCGATTTCAATGGCTTCCTCCCAGATGAGAAAGGCAACCTCAAGCCATTCGAAGGCGGCAAAGCCGACAACTATAACCTCGTCCTTGGCTCCCATTCCTTCATCCCTGGATTCGAAGAAGAAGTCGCTGGCATGAAGAAAGATGAGACCAAGTCCTTCAAGGTCACCTTCCCAACCAACTATGTCAAGGAACTCGCAGGGAAAGAAGCCCAGTTCACCGTCACCCTCCACGAAGTCAAAGAGAAGAAGATCCCAGCCGCCGATGACGCCGCCGTCAAAGAACTCGGCATCAAAGAAGTCAACACCATCGCTGAACTCAAAGAGTTCGAGAAGAAGAGACTCCTTGAAGCCAAAGTCCGTGACAGCGAAGAGAGATTCTACAACGCCATCATCGGTCAGATCGTCGAAGGTTCAACCTTCGTTCTTGACCAGGACATCATCGCCAATGAAGCCGCCCAGAGCGAGAACAACCTCAAGAAGCAGATCGAGCAGAACGGTCTCACCTTCGAGCAGTACCTCGAGATCACCGGCGGAAAGATCGAAGACCTCCGCGCTACCTTCATGAAGCAGGCCGAAGCCAGCCTCAAAGGCTACATCGTCCTTAACGCCATCGGCGAAGCCGAAGACTTATTCATCAAAGACGCCGACGTCGACGCCGAAGTCAAGTCCATGGCCGAGCAGTACAAGATGAAAGAGGAAGAAATCCGCGGATTCATCAACCGTGACCTCGACGGATTCAAGAACAACCTCTTCCAGAAGAAGGTCCGCGCTTGGATCCTTGCCAATTCCTCCAGCGCCAGCGCCAAGAAAGCCGCTGCCAAGAAGGAAGAAGCTCCAGCTGAGAAGAAGGCCGCTCCTAAGAAAGCCGCTGCTAAGAAACCAGCTGCCAAGAAAGCCAGCAAGTAAGCTTAAGCAAAGATTTATGGGGTCTAGCTAAACAACTAGACCCTTTTCTATACTTCTGAGCACATTTCTAGCACTCTACTATTGAAAGTGCTAATACTATCCTTATAATTAAGGAACAGGAGGAAACACATGGACAACGTAACCGAAAACACCAACACATTAGTCCTTCCGTTACTCGTAACGCGTGGGCTCGTTGTATTTCCTAATATGACAGAGTCGATTGAGGCCGGTAGACCTTATAGCGTCAAGGCCATCGACGTTGCCAGACGTGACAGCAATTCCCTTCTCTTTGTGGGCGTGCAACGCCAGCTTCAGAAAGATGAAGTGACAGGGGAAGAGGATGTCTATATGACGGCCACACTTTGCCGAGTGGTCAATTTCTTGAGCGCCAACGGCGTATACCGCATCCGCGTCATCGGTTCGAAGCGCGTCGCTTTGACCAACCTCAGATTCGACGACGGAACCTGGAAAGCCGAAGGTAAGGTCATTCCTGATCTTCTTGGCGACCAAAACGAGGAGACCGCCCTCATCAGACGTATCGTCAAAGCGGTCGAGCAGACGCCTGCCATCGCCCATGACATCCCTAAGAGCGCCCTCAATGCCTTAGGAAGAGGCGAAACCCCAAACAACATCGGCGACACTCTTGCCGCCTATCTTAACTTCAGCATTGAGGACAAAATCCAAATCCTCGGTGAGCCTGAGATCAACAAGAGATTACTTAAGATCGCTGAGCTTTTGAACGAAGCCCAGACCGTGAGTGAGATCGACAAAAAGCTCGATGAGACCGTGAGAAACCGCGCCGAGAGATCGCAGAAAGAATACATCCTTAGAGAAAAGATGAAAGCCATCCGCGATGAACTTGGCGAAGGCGACAACGAGGAAAGCGATATCGATGCCATCAAGAAGAAAGTGGCGGAGAACCCATATCCTCAGAACGTCAAAGACAAGGTCAACAAAGAGCTCAAGCGTTTCCAGATGATGCCAGAAGCGTCACTTGAAAGCTCGCTCATCCTTAACTACATCAACACCCTCATCAATGCCCCTTGGTACGAGAAGACCGAGGACAACGATGATCTCGATAACGTCCAGAAGATCCTCGATGAGGATCACTTCGGACTCGACAAGGTCAAGAAGAGGATCATTGAGTACCTCGCCGTCAAACATGCGACGGGCAACCTCAAAGCCCCTATCCTTTGCTTCTATGGCCCGCCAGGATGCGGTAAGACCTCGCTTGCGAAGTCCATCGCCCGCGCCCTTGGAAGAAAGTTCTTCAAAGCTTCCCTTGGTGGCGTTTCCGATGAATCGGAAATCAGAGGCCATCGCCGTACCTATGTCGGCTCAATGCCTGGCAGAATCATCCACGGCATGACCAAGGCCGGCGTCATCAACCCAGTCTTCCTTTTAGACGAGATTGATAAGGTCGGCGGAAGCTCGCTCCATGGCGATCCAAGCAGTGCTCTCTTAGAGGTCCTTGACCCAGAGCAGAACTTCGCCTTCAACGATAACTTCATCGAAGAACCTTACGATTTGTCGAATGTTCTCTTCATCGCTACCGCGAACTAC
>JAFXWH010000075.1:0-8743 GCA_017542885.1 Bacilli bacterium
AAGCGAATGATCACCCCATGCAAAGACATGACTTTCGATGAAGTTTATTCAGCGTTCGGAAAGATTGAGCCTAGCCGCATCATCAACCCATCGCAATTAGGTCTTCATGATGCTGCCGATCAGCAAGCTAGAAAAGCTGGCATTGCCGTTTGCCAAAAAGGCATGAGTGTGGATGAGGCCGTAAGGACCTTCGGCTCATTCGAATAGAGGTAACCAAAAAAAGAAGGGGCTCAGTCGAGCCCTTTTTCTTATTCTTTTCTCTGTGTCGAAATGGCGAGCGCGGTTGAGACTAAGATGAGCGGAATCACAAGGGTCAAATTAGGGAAGTAAGAGACAAGCGCTTCGCCATCAAGGTGTTTATAGACGAAGTAGTAGAAGCAGTAGCAGCCTATAGCAGAAGCGGCGAACAAGAGGATGATCACGAGGTATTTGAGGGCGGCTTTACCGCTCTTGGCCTTCTCCTCGCCAAAGATTGCGTCATAGGTTGATATGGCAAGGCGGCCCATATTCGCGGTCATCATGGTCGCGGTGTATGGCACTTCGTCAAATGAGGCAAAGCTCTTGGTCAAGAAGCCACCGATGATGGCGATAAGGCCGTTAGAGATAATGTTTGGCCAGGCGAATTTGTCTGGGTTCTTGGTCTCTGGATCGAAAATGGTTGGGATAGCCATGACAACAAGAAGAAGTCCGACGATGACCGAAAGTTCGATGATGTGGTATTTCTTTTCGTTGTTTTTGGCGATTTTGTCTTCGATAAGTCTGGCAAGGAAAACACTGACAGTGAAGAGAATGACAACCGGGATGTAGGTTAGAAGTTTGATTGGGGTTCCTTCAACGATACCGGCGACGCCATAAACGAGGTTGCCAGTCATCATCATTCCCCAGAAGCCACGGTAATAAAGGGAATAGGCTTCGAGGAATCCGCCAGCGCATGTCAAAAGGAGAGCGATTATGAAGCCGACCCTTGAATGTTTAGCGATGCTTTTCTCTTCTTCGTTTTTCACGTGGCAAGTATATAACAGAGGCCCATTCACTCCAATTACTTTTTTACAAAAAAAGAAAGCATTTGCCTTGAATAAAAGAGGCAATGAATGACATTATATTTTTGAAGACGTTTTTATTTTAATAAAAGATGTCCCGTTAACCAGAAGGGGGCTAATTATGGAATTCTTGAAATTAGCGGAGCAAAGATACTCCGAACGCGCCTTCGATAAAGCGCATCCTATCGAGGAAGAAAAGCTTTCGAAGATCCTTGAGGCAGGAAGGCTCGCTCCAACCGCATGCAACCTCCAGCCACAGAAGGTTTACGTCTTTAAGACCGATGACTCTCTATGGAAAGCGGCTAAGCTCACTCATACTTATGATGCTCCAATCGTTCTTCTTGTCTGCTATGACTTGAATACCGTTTGGAAGAACTCTCGCGAGGAAGGTTACAACGCAGGCGAGCAAGACGCCTCCATCGTCGCAACTTCGATGATGTTTGAAGCGGAAGACCTTGGAATTCATAGCATTTGGCTTAGGGGTTTCAATTCGAAACTCGTCTCTGAAGCCTTTGAGCTTCCTGAAAACATTAAGCCAGTTATGATGCTCGCCATCGGCTATCCAACCAAAACCTCAGAGCCGTCTCCAAGGCACTCTGATAGAAAACCTTTAACCGACACAGTAGAGGAGAGGTAAAGCAATATTCTTTATTCTTTTGAATAAGTGAGGCAAAATAGCACCATGCTATATTTAGGAATTGATATCGGTGGAACGTCCATTAAGTGTGCGTTCGTTAACGAAGAAGGGGCTATCAGCCATCCTTTCACGATGAAATTCATCAAGGGAGCCAAGCAAGAGGAAACCCTCATCAAGCTCGGCGAACTTATCAGAGGCAACGTGAAAGCCGTTCAGGCCGAAGGCTATGAAGTCGGCGGAATCGGAATTGGCTGCCCAGGCTCAATCAATAGCAGAAGCGGTATCTGCTGCTTCTCCGGAAACCTTGGCTGGAACAACGCTCCAGTCGCTGAGATGATCCGTCAGGCGACAGGCCTTCCAACAAAAGTCACCAACGACGCGAACGCTGCCATGCTTGGCGAAGCCAAATTCGGCGTTGGCAAACAGTATAACAACCTTGTTCTCCTCACCCTTGGAACCGGTGTCGGCGGTGGACTTTTCCTCGATGGAAAACTCTACGAAGGCAACGAAGGCAAAGGAACAGAATTAGGCCATATGGTCATCGAAAGAGGCGGGCGTCAGTGCACCTGCGGGCTCAAAGGATGCCTTGAGGCTTATGCTTCAGTCACCGCTTTGATTAGCGACACTAAGAAAGCCATGAAGAAAGACAAGTCCTCCAAGATGTGGGACTACGTAAAAGGCGATATCAAGAAAGTCGATGGCCGCACTTCATTCGAATGCGCCAAAAAAGGCGACAAGACCGCTTTGAAAGTCGTCGATGATTATGAGGAATATCTCACACTCGGCATCATCAACTTCTGCAACATCTTCCGCCCAGAGGCAGTCATCCTCAGTGGCGGCCTTTCCAACCAACGCAAATACTTAACCGACGCGGTCGAGAAGAAACTCGCCGCCAAGGATTATGGCTTCAAGAGAACTCCAGAAGTTAAGGTTCTCGTCTCCGCTTTGGGCAGCGATGCCGGCGTCGTCGGCGCAGCCGCTCTTTTCATCGCTTAAAAAATAGGCAGAACCATTTGGTTCTAGATATAGTAAAATTGACTCATAAAGGAGGTACTTTTAATGTACAGCGAGGAAACAAAGCCCTCGAACCTTGCGAAATTACTGAATAATTTCGACAAAGTGTTCATGGACACCTGTTCCTTGATGGAAGACTCGTTCCCCCAATTCATGGACTGCTTAGTCAAATCCCATGAATATTGGAAAGACGGTTTGAAAGTTATTGTTCTTGGAGAATGCATGGAAGAACTCAAAAAGCATTCGAAGAGCAAGGACGGCGATAAGTTCGTAGAAGCAAAGCTCGCCATCAAAATCCTTGAACACAATAAGCGTCATGGCAAAACCATTGAGATCACAAAACCGACGCACAAAGACGGTTTTGCGGACAGAGCAATCTTTGCCAAAGTCACCGATCTGAGAATCGCCGAGAAGATTCTCATCATCACACAAGACAAGAAACTTACAAACGACATCCGCGGGTTAAACGGTCTCGAATCCCAGAAGGGAAGAAACATCCACGTCTACCGTATCAGTAGGAATGGCGATTTAGAGATCAACTACGGCGAAAAGCCGCAAGAACGCGCTCCAGCAAGGATCAACAAAACCCCAATCAAAACCAAACAGGAAGCCCCTAAAAAAGCCCCTGAAAAACCAAAAACCACTGACAAATCCCCTGTGGTTTTAGCAGATTCTGCCCTCTCAGCGAATCTCAGCAACCCTAACTATCCTTCTTCAAGGAAGCTCGAGGACATTGATAAACAGCTTGCTCTTCTTAAGGCTATGAAGCCTGCCGAGAAAGCTAGTCTCAAACTCCGCTATCCGGAAGAAAAATTGCTTGAGGAGAAGAAACGCTTAACGCCTGCTCCAAAAGCCAAACCGGCTGAACCTAAAAAGCCAGCCGAACCAAAGAAAGCCGCCCCAGCTCCGAAACCGGAACCAAAGCCTGAGGCAACAAAGACTTTCTACGGAATCGGAAGAACCCCAAGCTTCGCCCTTCAGAAGCTCGGTGATCATAATGGTTGGATCTTCAGAGACCCAGACGTCGAATACTTTGCGCCTGTTCATGGCGCCTACGACGTGACCACACGAGATCTCAAAGGCGTTGATAAGGAGCTCTCCCAACTCAAACCGGACATGATGGAAGAGTGGCCACTTAAAGGCGGCGCGACCATCATCTTCGAGAAGAAGAACAACGACTTCTTCGCTTCTCTCAAACCTAAACCTGTGGCGGTGGCCAAACCAAAACTAGCGCCTAAGGCGAAAGCGGCTCCAAAGGCCAAACCGGCTGAACCAAAGAAAGCCGAGCCAAAGAAGCCAGCTAAAAAAGAAGCGCCTAAGAAACCTGTCGCTCATAGCTCCGGCTTTGCCGAGACTCAGAAGCAAGATCAGATTCTTAACGCCAACATCAACAACCCTAACTATTCGAAAGCCTTGGCGGTCAAAGCCATAGAGGCCCAGATTGACAGGGTTCGTCATCTCAAGCCAGGTGAGGCCAACGAGCTTAACCTCGGTTTGAAGGAATTACAAAACAAGAAAAAGCAGCTCGAAGCTGCATTAGGAAACAAAGGAAATTAACATCATGCTCGAAGTAGCTCTTATAGTCTTAGTCTGCTGCAACAAAGACGGCAGCAAAAAGAAGGCGATTCTCGTCATTAGCATCATTGGCATTATTGCCGCCGTCCTTCTTACGCTTTTTTGGAACATTTTCTGTCTTATTGATCTCATCCTGTATGTGATCCTCTTGGCCGTTGGAATGAATCAAGGACCAAAGAAAGAACCGTTACCTAAAGGCAACCCAAAACCGCTAGACTCAGACGAGAAGGATACCTCAAATAATTGTTAATACAATTAGAAACCTTGAACATAACAAACAAGGCTAGTAAGATTAACTCGTTTCTAGTAAAGGACTATCAATATGAAAAAGACTTCTAATTTAGGTGGATTACTCGGCATCATCGCCCTTATCTTCACCCTTTGCGCGTTCCTCTTCCCAATCGCCCCTGGCATCCAGGCCGGTGCGGATGAGTTCGTTCGCGGCTATGACTTCGTCTTCACCAACCCAGCCGCTCCATTCACAATCAGCGCTACCGGTGGACTTGTCGCCATGTTCGTTCTCTTCATCGTCGGTGCTGCCTTCGAGCTTCTCGGAGTCGCCTTCGGATGGTATGGCGGAAAGTTCGGTGGATTCCTTTCCATCGTCGGTGGACTTTGCATGGCTGTCGCTGGCATCTTAGCCTTCCTTGCTCCTGCCATGGTTGAGGCTCCACAGTTCCAGCTCACCCTTGCTTGGGGATTCATCGCTACCGCGATCTCTGCTCTCCTTGCCGCTGCTGTTGAACTCTTCATCGGCGTCAAAGCCTTCCTTGCTAAGTAAGGAACAAATAGCAATTTAAGGACCGATTCGTCGGTCCTTTTTTCTTTTTTCGCGAATATTTTTGATTCGGCCTCTATATGAGAAGTGGAGGCTATTATGAATAACAGTATTTACGAAAACACAGAAACCGAAGTCCTCGCATACTTCGCCAAGCTCATTTCCGAAGGGCTTGATCCATACGCATCACAGTTCAAAGGCTCTTTCAAGATGACCGCTTTGAGGGAGAAGCTTTCCAAGACCTTGAAGGACACGGCAGGCCTTATCACAGGCTGGGGTTTTGATATGAGCAGGTACAAGCAGATCTGTGATGTGTGCGCCGAGAAAATGGTTAAAGAAATTAATTTCGAAGTGGAAAAATTATTCCGAGAAAACACAAAATGCGATTATTTTTTGATCGACTTCGGCGCCTACGAAAAGCAGATATCATCCTTATTATTTAATGCGTTCGCGCGCATGAATGAGAGGGCGAAAAACTTTGCATAAAAAATTAGCACTTACCTATTGACAGTGCTAAAAAGAGGGCTAATATATAGTTAGCACTTAGGAAGACCGAGTGCTAATAAATCCCAAGGAGGTAACTACAATGACATTTGATTTAGTCAACTACGGATTTGATCCATTCTACGATTTCTTCGCTCCGGTTAGCAGAAGAGAAAATCACACCATCTCCATGAAGACGGATGTCAAAGAAGACGAAACCCATTACATGATGGATGTAGAGCTTCCTGGCGTTAAGAAAGAAGACATCAACGTCACCCTCAAAGATGGATACTTAACCATCTCCGCCAAGCGCGAAGACAAGAGGGATGAGAAGTCCAAAGGCAAGTATGTTTGCCACGAGAGAACCTATGGTTCTGCTTCTAGGACTTACTATGTTGGTTTGACCAACGAAAAGGACATCAACGCTAAATTCGAAAATGGTGTTCTCTCCCTCGTCTTCCCTAAGGAAGAAGAGAAGAAAGAGTTGGTTCACAACATTTCAATCAACTAGTAACAGCGGCTACTCCTTTCACGCTGTTCCATACCAACTATCTCGACTAACAAAAGAAAGAGGCGTCCTTACTCCGCGCCTCTTTTTTTGTTTTAGAGTTTGATTTGTTTTGGGAAAGCTTCTTTCCTCATGATGCCCCACATCTTGTCGATGTATGAGAGGGTGTAGAAGTTCTCGAAGTAGTGGTAGTAGAAGGCCCCTTTGAGAGTCATCGTATATACACCATCTTTTTCAGTGAGATAACCGATCTTCTTAGCGAGCCATAGCTCGAAGCGGTACATCTTCTTAAGCGGCACTCCAAAGAACTTCTCGAAATCTTTAGAATCCACGCTAGTGCTATAGGCGGTCCAGAAGAGCCAATAGACCATTCTTTGCCTCTTCTTGAATCTGATTGTGAGTGATGTTGGGAGCTTCCCTTCGTTTATCCTTTGGATATACGAATCGACATCAAACGTGTTGATTTTGAACTGGTCTCTAAGGAGAGTGGTTGCTGAGCAACCAAAGCCCAAGAACGTCTCCCTCGTCATTGAGGAATACTTGGCTTCAGGCTTGCTTGAGAAGGTCCAGATCGTGCTTCTTGGATAGCCTTTCTCTTGGCAGTGTTTCGTTATGGCATCGAGAAGGGCTCTCTTTTCTTTCTTCGGCAACGCTTTGACCTTGCTTGAGGTGAAGGTGAAGTCGATGAATGGATAAATGGCTACGTGGTTCGCGCCAAGATCGAACGCTTCGTCGACATCCGCTTCCAAATCCTCGTAGGTTTGGGAAGGAAGGGCAAAGATGAAGTCCATCGAAACTGTTTCAAAAGGCACGGCATCAAGAGCCTCTTTCATGGCTTTGGTATCCACTCTTCTTCTTCCTAAGATGGATTGGTATTTCTCGCGGAAGGATTGAATGCCGATTGAGATCTTTGTGACGCCGGCATCTTTGAGAATCTGAAGGGTCTCTTTGTTGACGTTGTCTGGATGGAGCTCAAGACCGATTCCCTCGGTGATGATGAAGTGCTCTTTGATGGCCTCAATGATCTCGTGGATCCTTGGGGCGGATAAAGCAGGGGTTCCGCCTCCGAAATAGAGGCTCGTGACCTTCTTCTTTTCAGGGCTCTGAGAACCCACCATATGTATCTCTTTTATGAGAGCGTCGATATACCTGTTACTCTCCTTTTCTGAGTAGAGTTTTTTGCAATACGGGCAGAAATTGCAGATGTTTTTGCAAAAAGGAAGATGAACGTATAGGCCTAAATTGTCGAGGTCTTGATACGGAAGTTCCTGGTCGTAATCGTTCTTGAATGTGAAGGGTTTTAAGGATCTTGTGAGCCAGGATCTCGCAAGGGAAGTTAGAAAGCTCATTAGATGTATTTCAGATATGTTTTAAGCATCTCGAAGATGATCTTTAGGTTGCCTCTGAAAAGGAGGGTGTATTCGGCGACGAAGAAGTAGCCGCATTCCTCGCAAAGGCCAGGGATCTCGATGCAGCGGCCACATGTCGAAAGCTTTCCGTTCTCCATAACGACGCATTGATAGCAAGGAGTTGGGAATTTGTTTTCGATGATGTAAGGGAACGCGCTTTTGAGGTTAAAGACCGGGCAACCTTCTTTCATCATCTCTTTGATGGTGTCGCAGCACTTGGCTTTCTCTTCTTTGGAGAGCTTGAGCTGCTTAGTGTCCGGATAAGGTGTGTGGAAGTTGAAGGAGACGGCTCTGACGTTCTTGGTGTCACGGGCTTTTTCACAGACATCGCGAATGCAATCTTTGTTGATTTGGTTCACGGCCATATAGAAACAAATATTGTCTGAAGTCGCTTTGGAGATGTTCTCGAAGATGGTGTCGTAGGTATCGCCTCTGATGATGTTGTGGTGGACCTTGTCGCCATCAAGACTTAATAAAATTAAGTCCGCCTCTGGTAAATCGATTGGCCAGGTGCCGTTCGTGACGACATTGACGATAAGGAAGCCCATCTTCTTGGCCTCGATGACGAGGTCTCTTAAAGTTTTGTCGCCATCTTTCCACATGAAGGTCTCGCCTCCGCAGAAGAAAAGGATGCGCACGCCCATATCATAGAGCTGTTTCATCTCACGTTTGATTTGCTCATAAGGATGGATTACAGCGGTAATGTTATTAACGGAACAGTGCTTGCAGTGGAGGTTGCACTTATCGGTGACGATGACCGTTCCTAAAATAGGCTTCTTCCTGCGAAAGAGAATTGTGCTGATGCCAAAACCAGCAAATTTCATGAAGGACGAGAATTTCATAAGTCCCGCCTATTGTATGAAATATTGAAAAGCCGGTCAAATTAGGCCGGCCTTTGATTATTTGAGGATAGGAATGATTTCCTCTTGGTGTCCTGCGACGTAAATCGGCTGTCTGTCTTTGATGTAGACGTTGGTCTCGCTTCTCATGCCGAAGTCAGGTGCGTATATGCCTGGCTCAAGGGAGAAAGTAACGCCGTCGATGATCTCTCTCGTGTCGTGGGACTCATAGTTATCGATGTTGACGCCAGGGCCGTGAGGAGAGACATCAACTGCGATGTTATGGCCGGTTCTGTGAACAAAATACTCAGCAAAACCAGCTTCTTTTATGTAATCTCTTGAGATTTGGTCGACTTCATAGCCAGCGACCGCTCTCTTAGGAAGCTCGTTTTTGAGGAACTCGAAATCGGCCTCGATGGCTTTCTTCAAGATCTCGAACCTCTTGGCGTACACCTCTGGG
>JAFXWH010000076.1:0-3675 GCA_017542885.1 Bacilli bacterium
CATCTTTTCTTGCTAAAGAGCCTACCTGTGGTTTATGATTTCTCACGCCGGAGAAGTACCCAAGCGGCTGAAGGGGTTAGTCTCGAAAACTGATAGTGGGCGCAAGTCCAGCGAGGGTTCAAATCCCTCCTTCTCCGCCAATAACGAAAACAAGGCATGCACTCAGATGCGTGTCTTTTTTTTCTTCGGTATAATTGAAGGCCTTACCCCAAAAACAGATTGATCAGGTGCAGGCCAAACTATCGAAATAAACCGAGACTTAAAGGCATAGAAGATCTCTACCATTGTGTCGCAATTGTGATACAATTAATGCGGAGATAAATATGTCTAAAACAGAAACAGTGCACACAAGGGTCACCCCGGAAACCAAAGAAAAGGCAGACGCCATATTTGCCGGTTTAGGCTTAACGACGAGCCAGGCGATATCCTTGTTTTTGAACGCGTCAGTTAACCGAAACGGATTTCCGTTTGAACTCGTTCTCCCCTCAAAGGAAGACGAGGATTTAGAGTTCGCTAGTGCGATCGCTTCCGTTGATGGCGTCCCACCTACCGAGGAGACAAAAAGAATTTTCAAACTTTATAAACAAGGACAGATTGATTTAGAAACCGCTAAATTCGCAATCAAAAGATTGGCCACAAAGCAATAGAATCCGCCTGAGTTATTCACCCATTCGGCGAAGAAGCGCCCCTACTTCGCCTAGTTTTTCATCAAGCTCTTTTTCGCAGCACGCATCATGCACGCAGTGCTTGATGTGAGCGAGAAGGACAATCTCATTGGCCTTTTTGAGGACGGCGATCGCGGCCATGAGCTGATTGGAAATGTCGATGCAATATGCATCGTCATCGACCATTTTCTGAATGCCTTCGATCTGTCCTTTGGCAATCGAAAGCTGGCGTTTTACCTTTGTTGGATCTGCTTTCATTATTTGATAGACACGAATTTGAAATGTGTCTCTCCTAAAGCGTTCTTGTACTCTTCTTCGGAAAGAGGGGCTTCCGCTTTGACTTCGGCGATTCCTTTCTGATAAGAGACCTTGACCTTCTTCACGCCTGGAAGCTTCTCAAGGATGTTGGCGACTGTGCGGGCGCAGCCTTCGCACATCATTCCTTCAATGTTGACGATTTGTTTTTTGAGCATATCCATTCTCCTTTTTTAATAGCTTTTCTTTTGAATAGACGTAGCCTCAACGCATTGAGGACGACGGTCACTGATGATATCGACATGGCGATCGATCCATACATCGGTTGCATGATGACATATGGATAGAGCACTCCTGCCGCGAGAGGGATGAGCAAGATATTGTAGAAGAAAGCCCATCCAAGATTCTCTTTGATATTGAGGACGACTTTGTGACTAAGTTCGATTGCGGAAACGACATCAAGAGGATCGCTTCTTACTAAGATGATGTCAGCGGAGTCGATCGCGATGTCGGAACCCGCTCCGATGGCGATGCCGATATCGGCTTTTGTGAGGGCTGGAGCGTCGTTTACTCCATCACCGACAAAGGCAACTTTATGACCTTCGTCTTGGAGATGAGAAACAATTGCTTCTTTGTCTCCCGGAAGGACCTCAGAATACACATCATCAACGCCTAATGATGAGGCGATTGCTTTGGCTGTAATCTTATTGTCTCCGGTGACGATGAAAACCTTTTTACCGAGGTTTTGCAGGGATTTTATTGCAAAAACGCTGTTTTCTTTGATTTCGTCTCCGATGGCGATAAGGCCAATTAGCTTTCCTTTTTCGGCAACATATAGAGGCGTCCAACCTTGTTTTGATAAGGACATGAAATCGTTATCTGATTTTGAAATATCAACGCCTTTGTTTTTCATGAGGGAAGCGTTTCCGATGTTGGTCTCATCACCTTCAACTCCTTCACCTGGAATGTATTCGAAAGACTTGCTGAGAGAGACCTCGATGTTCCTCTTTTTGGCTTCATTGACGACCGCTTTCGAGAGAGGGTGTTCGGAGTGGGCTTCCACTGCCGCAGCGGCTTTGAGGAGGGAGACTTCGTCACCTTCGTAGACCTTAATGGAACGGACACTCATATCGCCTTTGGTAAGGGTTCCAGTTTTGTCGAAAAGAACATAATCAACCTTCTCAAGTCTTTCAAAGGCTTCAGCTGATTTGATAAGGATGCCGTTCTCCGCGCCTTTACCTGTTCCGACCATAATGGCAACAGGTGTCGCTAAACCTAAAGCGCATGGACAAGAAATGACGAGAACTGTAATCGCGAACCGCAAGGACAAGGAAAGAGGTGTTCTTGTTGCGGCGACAGGAACGATATTGAGATTCGTGAGGATCATCCAAACGACGAAGGTGACGATTGATAAGCCGATGACCGTTGGGACGAATATCAAAGATATTCTATCTGCAAGTCTCGCCATCGGGGCTTTGGATTCGCTGGCTTTCTCAACCAAGCCGATGATTTGGGAGATGGTCGTGTCTTTCCCGACTGAGGTGACTCTGAAGGTGAAGGAGCCATTCTTGTTGATTGTTGCACCGATGACTTTATCGCCTTTGGTTTTATGAATTGGGAGAGATTCTCCGGTGATTGTTGATTCATCGATATCGCCATAACCGTCTTCGATGATTCCGTCAGTCGGGATTGATTGGCCTGGTTTAACCACGACCAAGTCGTCAAGCATCAGGGATTCGGTCTGGACTTCCACTTCTTCACCGTTTATTAGGACATAGGCGGTGTCCGGTGTAAGGGCCATCAGATTCGTTATTGATTCAGTGGTTTTGTTGGTCGCTCTCTTCTCGAAGTATTTTCCGATCGAGACGAAGACGAGGATCATCGCTGCCGCCTCAAAATAGAGATTCATAAAATGAACCATGACCTGACTGACATCGTTATTGGCCCAGCCAACAATCATCATCGCGTACGAATAAAGACTATATAAAAGAGATATAGAGCTTCCTAAAGCGATGAGGCTATTCATATTCGGATGAAGCTTGAAAAGACTCTTGAAGCCAGAGGTGAAGTAATTGAAGTTGATGATGATTATTGGGACAAGGATAAGG
Source organism: Bacilli bacterium (assembly GCA_017542885.1). Classification (GTDB taxonomy): domain Bacteria; phylum Bacillota_I; class Bacilli_A; order RFN20; family CAG-826; genus UBA4951. Next base: position 3,029 of record JAFXWH010000076.1, read on the forward strand.
ATCTGAAGCGTGACTTCGATGAAGGCGATGAGCGAGAAGTTAGGATCGTCAGCGCTTGGCCAGTGACCATATTCATGAAGCATCATGCCTCCCATGGAGACGACCATAAGGAGAGCAAGAAGGCAAAGCGAAACGATTAGTTTCACTAAACGGGAATGGAGTTCCTTCTTCTTTTTCTCCTGAATCTTCTTGAGGGATTCATTAACGAAAGGAGAGGCGCCATAACCGATCTTCTCAACGGCCTCGATGATGGTGTTGTCGTTCACCTTGCTCTCGTCAAATTCGACGACCATGTTGTTGGCAAGCAAAGAGACGTTTACATTAGTAACTCCATCGATTTTGCACACTGCCCTATCGACGTTAGCTTGGCAGGCTGCACACATCATTCCGGTTACGTTGTACTTCTTCTTCATAGATACCCCCAGGGGGTATTGTAGAGCATCTCAAAAAGAGAGTCCATTCAGGTGATAAAAAATTGTTCGCTCATTGTGGTATCGGTTTTTTAAAAGTTATAATGAAAGTCGAAAGGTGGATTGTTTACAAATGAAAACATTCCTTAAATACTCCGGCTTCTTAGCTGCTGTCATCGCTGTTGTCGGTTTCATTTTAATGATGACAACCCCTGCATTCGCTTACTTCCCACAGAA
>JAFXWH010000077.1:0-8719 GCA_017542885.1 Bacilli bacterium
CGAGAAGATGTCCAAATCTCTTGGCAACGTCATCCTCATGAAGGATGTTGTCAAAGAGTATGGCGGCGCTGCATTTAGGCTTATGCTTCTTGCTTGCCACTATAGAGCCCCAGCATCTTTCAGCGTTGACACCATCAAAGAAGCCCAAACCAAGATCAACCAACTTACCATGTCTCTCCGTAAGAGTGCGGTCACCCTTCAGCTTAACGGAGTGGATATTGATACACTCAAGCCATCAAGCGAGGATGCTTTCCTTGATGCGATGTGCGATGACTTAAATACACCAAACGCTCTTGCGGTTCTTTACGAAGAGAACAAGACCCTAAACCAGTGCCTTAGGACAAGACCTCTTGATATGAACGCTTTAGGCGATAGCTTTGCCAAAGTCCGTTCTTACTGCGAAGTCCTTGGCATTGCCATTAGCGTTCCTCACCTTACCGAGGAAGACAAAAAACTCTATGCGGAGTATGATGAGGCGAAAGCCAACAAAGACTTCGCTAAGAGCGACGCCCTTAGAGCGAAGATGATCGAAAAAGGCATTTTCTAATGCCCTTATAGGAGGAAAGAAGCATGACGACGATTGATCAAATCATCACCAGCTGGTTCAACAGCGGTTTTAACGGTGCTGCCCCAACATGGGTTGGCAACCTTTGCCTTGTCCTTCTTTCCATCGTTCTTGCCATCGTCTTCAGCGGCATCATCGGTCTTGAACGTGAATATAATGGCCACGCGGCAGGTTTAAGAACTCATATCCTTGTTGCGACTGGCTCCGCTATCGTCATGATGATTTCCATCTATGGCTTTGCCGCTTGGGATGCTGCCCATCCTGATGGAGTTCGTGACCCTGCAAGACTTGCCGCTCAGATCGTCACTGGCATCGGCTTCTTAGGCGCAGGCACAATCCTTCAGACCGGAACCGGCATCAAAGGCCTTACCACAGCGACCACCATCTGGATCGTCATGGCCCTTGGCATTGCGTGTGGAAGTGGCAATTTTGTCATCGGCGCCCTTGGTACAGCCCTTGCCTTTGTCGCTCTCGTCATGATGAGAAAAATCGAAGAAACCATGGCGAAACACAATCCAACCATCGTTTTGCTCTTCCCTTCTGACAAAGCTGTCTTAGCCGATTTGCTCTCTTTAGCGAAGCAGCATGACGTCAAAATCATGTATACCGAATCGCTTCTAATCGACCATGAAGGCGAGAAAGCCATCCAGATCACTCTCAGAATGAAAAACACTCGTGGGAACTCCAATACCCTTTTCGTAGACGATATCAGGGTTTCCTTAAAGCCTCTTGATCTCAAATACACAATCAACAACTAGAAACCAATCTTTTATGCATATTCACAACAAGAGAAAACCTTCCAACAATAAGTCCACTTCAATTTATGGCATCAACAGCGTCCGCGAATCTTTGCTTAGCGGCAATGTTGAAACCCTCTACACGTTAGAGAGGTTAAGTGGCCATGAACTTGTTGGTTTGGCAAATAAGAAAGGCGTAGAGCTTAAGTATGTCGATTCTTCCATGCTTAACAAGTTAGCAGGGAACGACCATCACCAAGGATTCGTCGCCAAAGTCAAAACCTACGAGACTTATTCGTTAGAGGAACTCCTCAAATCTATCGAAGGCAAGAAAGAGCCTCTCTTTCTCATCCTTGATGGAATCGAAGATCCTCACAACCTTGGAGCCATCCTTCGCTCATGCGATGCTTTTGGCGTCGATGGTGTCATCATGAAGAAGCAGGGCCAAGTCCCTCTTAACGGCACGGTGGCAAGAGTGTCTACCGGCGCCATCAATTACGTCAAGGTTGTGACGGTGGCCAATCTCACCCAAGCTGCAGAGACCCTTAAGAAAAACGGTTTCTGGATTGTGAGCAGCGACGGTGAGGCAACCCAAGAATACGATGAAGTCGATTACAAGTGTCCGATTGCTCTTGTTGTCGGGAGTGAAGGTTTTGGCATCTCCAGGCTTCTTTTGGAGCATAGCGACTTCGTGATCAAGATTCCGATGGTGGGCCACGTCAATAGCCTTAACGCATCGGTCTCCGCCGCCATTCTTATTTCCGAAATATCTCGCGCTAGGAAGTAGCGGAAAGGAATAGACTTTATGGAAAGTCAAACGCTGCCCAGTAGGGGCTCTCTTTTAGCCACCCTTCCATCGGATGGATATCTCCTTCTTCTTTCAAGGGTTGGCAATTACTCTAGCAAAGACGAATTGCTTAAGAGGTATTACGACAAACGCTATTTGGTTGGAAGATCGGTCTCTCCAACCATCATCAAGCTTCTTGATACCTGGGAGTTCAACCACGCTTTCTACGATGCGTATACATCTGTATACAAGAACTACTCTTTCGGCGCGAAAGCATCCATAAAGACATACTTCTCGGTTGTTATGAAGAACGCTTTGGTATCGGAGGCCAATAGCAACTACGTCTTCGAAAGAGTGAACACCTTATCCTTCGATGAAGAACTCCATTCCCAAGAAGGGGAGACATATACCTTAGGGGACGTCATCGCCGATAAGAGTGAGTACAACAATGTCACCTATTATATGGACTTCGTTGACTCGATAGATAGGTTAGAAGAGAAAGACATAAAGCTTTCCAAGATGGAGAAGACAATAGTGGGTCTCCGCTTCGAAGGATTGACCTTCAAGGAGATAGCGAAAGCCTTATGCGTATCTATCACATACGCCCATCAAGTATTCAGATCTTTCTATAACAAAATAAAAGAGACCATCCATGGGGTTGGGGTCTCTAATATTGTTAAGAAATTCAAAAAGAAGCAGGTTTTGCAGGGATAATTCGAACCTAAGGTCAAAAACGCCTAGAGAAGCATAAGTAGCTAAAACAAAATGTAACTTGCCATATTAGGACAGTTACGCTTTGATATGAGAACTTTAACGGGGTCGCTACAAGCCAATCAGCTCGATAGGCATCTCATATGCCTTATCATTTATTTTTAATATTTTTTCTCTGCTGTCGATAACAATGCCGGGAAAGACTGTTTTGCCATATTTGTTCAGAACATCGAAATTCTTATCTGGATCACTGGGCTTGACGCCTTTTTTAATCTCAATCGGATATATTCCATCTTGTGTTTCGATTATGAAATCAACTTCCTTCTTATCTCTGTCACGATAGAAGTATATTTGTTTTTCGCCAAATAACTCTGGATCGTACCCTTTGTTATAAAAGCTTTTTAATATCTCTGTAATGACATAAGTTTCATAAAACCTCCCACACAACGGGCCGTTTTCTAAAGATTCGGCATTTGGCCATCTTCCTAAATAAGCGCATAAGCCAGTATCCAAGAAGTGGAGCGTAGGCGTTTTTATGATACGATTCGATAAGTTTTTGGCATAAGGTTCCAAGAGAAAGACAATTCTTGTTGTGACTAGAATATTTATCCAGCTCTTAATCGTGTTAACGCTCATGCCAATATTGGAGGCTATGTCGCTGTAATCAATGGTGCAACCTGTTCTTAGTGCAACGTATTGCATAAAGCGAAGGAACGTTGGGATATTATTCGGGTCAATCAATCCGGCGACATCTTTTTCTAAATAAGTTTGCAAATAGGAGGAGAAGAAGGAGTTTCTATCTTTATTTTCTGCGATATATTCTGGCATACCGCCTTTAAAAATATCTTCGAATATCTCTTTTCTTGTCCTATATTTGGTGAGCTTTAGACTTTCCTTTTGCTTTAATGCTTCTATGTCTGGATCAAAGGCATTCCAATTTTTGTATTTCGCAATTTCCGCATGCGTAAGAGACGGCATGTTCAGGATTGCGGTTCTCCCTGCTAAGGAGTCGCCAATGTGCTTTCTTAAATCGGTTTGATTAGAACCGGTGAGAATGAACAATAACTCAGTTGGTTTGCCTTCGAACAACCATTTCTCTTTGTGTAAATCTATTATTTTTTTGATCTCTTCCAATAACTCAGGTGCTTTTTGAATTTCATCGATGCAAAGCGGTAGGGGATATGATTCTAAGAAGTTCCTGGGGTTTGTCTTTGCACGGCTTCTTAATTCCAAGTCGTCCATGCTGACTCTCGTGAATTTATCTTTAAACAAATGGGCAATGACCGTAGATTTCCCCACTTGTCTAGCACCATAAATCGTGATGCAAGCCCATTCTTTGGAATAATCGAGAATCGTATCTTCAATAGCCCTATTTATATACATAATCTACACCTCTCAACTGTAGTGTACAGCTCTTATTCGGCAGAATCAATAGCAGACTGCAAAGATGCCGATTTACACAAAAAGGCTATATGTCACGGACTAAAATTGGCAAAAGTAAACAAAGAAAACAACTAATCTTTGGCAAATGGATTAGATTATTTTCCCAGAGAATCTATTGTAAAGAGCCTGCAAGGACTTCTCAAAATCGCTGTTGGAAATACCAACGATGATGTTGATCTCCTCGCGTCCTTGGTCGATGAGTTTGATGTTGATCTTCTCTTCGCCGAAGACGCTTAAGATTTTGCCAGAGACACCGCTCTTCTTGGCCATGTTGGAACCAACGATGGCAACGAGAGCGACATCATCATCTTCGCTTAAAGAAACAATCTCAGGAAGTTTCTTAAGGTCAGCGACCAAATCGAAATAACGGTCTTCTAATTTGCTCTTCTCAGCGATGACAGAGAAGGAGTCAATAGAGGTTGGGATATGCTCAACTGGGACTTTGTATCTAGCGAAGACATCAAGGACCATTCTGATGCTTTCGAGCTTGTCATATTCTCTGCTCTTAACGAAGGTGAGGGCGATGAAGCCTTTCTTACCAGTTAAACCAGTGATGAGGTGGTTATTGCCAGGGGCTTTGTCCTTGATGAAGGTTCCGCCTTCTTCTGGATGATTGGAATTAAGAACCTCAAGAGGGATTCTCTTTTCCATGAGAGGGATGATTGTCTCAGCGTGGAGTACCTGCGCACCAGCATAAGAGAGCTCTCTTAATTCATCATAGGAAATCTCATTGATCTTAAGTGGGTTCTCGATGATGCGAGGATCGGCCATATAGAAACCGCTGACATCGGTGAAGTTCTCATAGAGATAAGCATCAAGGGCTTCAGCGAAATATGAAGCGCTGACATCGCTGCCTCCACGGCTGAATAAGCAGATATCCCCATTAGGATAAGAGCCATAAAAACCTGGGATAACGGCTTTCTCCACTTTGGAGAAGGCTTTTGTTATATCTTCATTTGTTTTCTTTTCGTCGACCTTTCCATCAAATTTGAAGTGGATTAAATCTTTGGCATCGAGGAAGGAATATCCAAGATAGGCGGATAAGAGTTTGGCGCAAAGGTATTCGCCTCTAGAGACGAGCTTGGCTTCGGTCATCTCTCCGGCTTTTAAAGCGTCCTTGATATCCTTGATATCATTCTCGATCGGATAATCGATATTGAGTTCTTTTTTGATGGTGAGGTATCTTTGTTCGACTCTCGCGAAAAGGCTATCGAACTCAACGTGGTATTTGTTGTGCTGGAAGCATAGATAAAGGAGGTCGGTGATCTTGTCACGTTCACCCTCTCCTTTTCCTGGAGCGGAGACGATGACGCACTTACGGTCCTTATCGGCTTCGATGATGGCTTTGACTTGTTTGAAGTGTTTGGCGTCGCTAAGAGATGAGCCACCGAATTTGCAGACTTTAAGCATTCTCTTTCTCCTCAATGAGTTTCTTCACGATCTGAACGGCATTGGCGGCAGCGCCTTTTCTGACGTTATCGGCAACGCAGTAGATGAGAAGACCATTATCGACTGACGTGTCTTTTCTGATTCTTCCGACATAGACCAAATCGTTTCCAGCAGCGATAGTGGACACTGGGTAGATATGGTTCTTAGGATCATCAAGCACTTTGATACCTGGGTATGCGGCTAAGACTTTTCTCGCTTCTTCTGGGGTGACAGGTTTCTCGAATTCGACTTCCATCAAGACGCCATGGGCGACAGGAACAGGAACTCTGATGCAAGTGGCGGAGATTCTTAAATCTGGGCGGTGGAGGATTTTTCTCGTCTCCTCGATCATCTTCTTCTCTTCTTTGGAATATCCGTCATCGAAGAAGACATCGATCTCAGGGATGCAGGTCCTGGAGATGTCGTATGGGTAGAAGCCGGTTGGCTCACCCTTCTCAGCGCCTTCCCAGTCATTAAGACCTTTCTTGCCTGAGCCAGAGACGGCCTGATATGTCGAATAGTTGATTCTTGTGATTTTGAACGCGTCCTCAAGAGGCTTAAGAGCCAAGACGGACTGAATGGTGGAGCAGTTAGGATTGGCGACGAGCTTACGTTTGGATTTGATATCTTCGATATTGATCTCAGGAACGACAAGGGCGCAGGTCTCGTCCATTCTCCAAGTGGAGCTATTGTCAACGACGATGGCTCCTTCCTTCTCAGCGATAGGGCACCATTCTTTGGAGACGCTTCCACCCGCGGAGAATAAAGCGAAATCAGTTCCGATGAAGCAACCTTCCTTAAGAGCTTCTAAAGGATACTCTTTTCCCTTAAATAACATGGTTTTGCCAACGCTTTTTTCGGAAGCGAAGAGTCTAAGCTCTCCAACTGGGAGATCATATTCCTCCATGACTTTGAGGAAAGTTCGGCCCACTAAACCAGAGGCTCCGACAACAGCGAAATTGTACTTTTTCATTCTTCTACTCCTTTATGACTGCGGCAAAATTCTTAAGTTCGTCTGCACTTGGGTTATGCAAGACGACTTTGGTTTCTTTGTTTTTTTCGTAACAGGCGAATGTGCCTTCAAGATTCTTAAGTATCTTGGCTTCACCTTTAAGATCAGTGAGTTCCATCTGATACCCATGAACGATTCTTTCAATATCCTGAAGGATAGCGGAAGCGGTTGGATATCTTCCTGCTCCTGGGCCTTTGAATGAGAGAACGCCGTTATTCTTGAAAGATGCGCTAGCGGCATTGAGCTCATAGATGGTTCCACCGAAGAAGGAATCCTTGCTCACGAAAGCAGGGCTCACATAAAGTGAATATCCTTCATTCTCTTTGGTGATATGGCCTAAGAGTCTGATGGTCTTTCCTTCCTTTTTAGCGGACTCGATGATCCCTTTGGTTATTCCATCGATTCCATAACATGGAATCTCTTCAGGATTGAAGTATTCTTTGAAGACTGTTGAGGCGATGATCGCAATCTTCCTCTTCGTATCGATTCCAAGAACATCGGCGGAAGGATCTCTTTCCGCGAATCCTTTGTCCTGGGCCTCCTTAAGGACCTTCGCATAATCCTCACCGAGCATATCCATGTTCGAAAGGATGAAGTTGCAGGTTCCATTGAGAATTCCCTCAAAGGAAATAAGCTCATCAAAAGATGAAGTGGTGGTTAAAGGAGCGATGAGAGGAACTCCTCCCATGACTGACGCTTCGTATAAGAAAGAGACATTATTCTCTTTAGCGGCTTCTAGGTATTCCTCAAGGTGTTTCGAAACGGTTTCTTTGTTGCTCGTGACAACGTGCTTCCCGCTTTGAAGAGCAGAAAGGATAGCAACGTGAGGGATGAGGTCTCCACCCATGCATTCGACAACGATGTCGATGTCTTTGTCGGCAACGATTTCCTCAACGCTAGAGAATCTTTCTTTGAGAAGATCCTTCTTCGTTGGAAGGTCAAAAACACGTGTTACTTTCAAATCGGAGCGGTTTTTGCTGATGATTTCATCAACGCCCTGTCCGACTGTGCCATATCCTAGAATCGCAATATTCATTACTATTCGCCTTTCTTTTTCCAAAGGGCCAAGCATTTGTTGAAGGAAGCCTCAACGAATCTGTATGGGTGTTTGGTTTTCTTTAAGGAAACATTGGTGATGAGAGATTCAGCCTGCTCATTGTCTTTGTAGAAGATGATGAGGGTTGAACCGCTTCCGGAGATGGTCATTGGAAGACCGAGCTTGGAACACTCTTTCTCCACTAACCAATAGTCATCGATGAGTCTTGCTCTATATGGGACGTGGATATAGTCCTCTAAAGCTTCGTTTATCTTCTTGAGGTCTCCTTCTTTGAAGGACTTCATCAAAAGAGGAATCCTTTCTTTCTGGAACTTATTGATATCGACCTCGTAATCCTTAGGAAGGATAGCACGAGCTTCTTCGGTGCTGATGATTTGTTCAGGGATGAAAAGCAACGCTTTTAAGGATGGGTTGATGTCATGCTTTGTGAGTGTGACTTTTCCGTTCTTGTAATGAGCCTCGCATAAGCCTCCAAAGAGACATGGGGCGACATTATCAGGATGGCCTTCCATCTTTGTGGCGAGCTCAAGCAGCTCTTCTTTGGTGTGAAGCTCGTTGCAGATGGAGTTCGCGCCTAATAAGCCTGCGACGATAGCAGAGGCAGAGCTTCCTAAACCTCTAGAAAGAGGAATGGATTGTCTGACCTGAGTAATTTCAGCAGGAACATAATGAACATCGAAATGTTTGAAGTACTGCTTATAGGCCTTCATGACAAGGTTCTCTCCTTTGAAAGAGAAACCCTTGAGTGAGTCTTTATTGCTCTTCTTGAAGATGAATTCGTTGTTGATTGAGAGAGCGACACCGCAGACATCGAATCCTGGGCCGAGGTTCGCCGATGTAGCAGGGGTAAGGATCTTGTAAGCAGGTTCCCTAAGCATTCTCTTATGGAATCTCTCGCTCGAGATAAGGAAACGAGGGGTTTTGTTCTCGAGAACTCTTCTAAGCTGAGGTGGAAGAGGAACGTTATATTCATTCTCAA
>JAFXWH010000078.1:0-3192 GCA_017542885.1 Bacilli bacterium
CATCTTTTCTTGCTAAAGAGCCTACCTGTGGTTTATGATTTCTCACGCCGGAGAAGTACCCAAGCGGCTGAAGGGGTTAGTCTCGAAAACTGATAGTGGGCGCAAGTCCAGCGAGGGTTCAAATCCCTCCTTCTCCGCCAAACTTAAATTGATCGGTTCCAAGAAATTGGAACTTTTTTATTCGCCCATTCTATGGAGCAGTGCTCCAACTTCGCTTAGTTTCTCGTCTAATTCGTTTTCGCAGCATGCGTCATGCACGCAGTGCTTGATGTGGGCGAGAAGGACGATCTCATTGGCCTTTTTGAGGACGGCAATCGCGGCCATGAGCTGATTGGAAATGTCGATGCAATATGCATCGTCATCAACCATTTTCTGAATGCCTTCGATCTGTCCTTTGGCGATCGAAAGCTGGCGTTTTACCTTTGTTGGATCTGCTTTCATTATTTGACTGACACGAATTTGAAATGTGTCTCTCCTAAAGCGTTCTTGTACTCTTCTTCGGAAAGAGGGGCCTCCGCTTTGACCTCAGCGATTCCTTTCTGATAAGAGACCTTGACCTTCTTCACGCCTGGAAGTTTCTCAAGGATGTTGGTGACTGTGCGAGCACAGCCTTCGCACATCATTCCTTCAATGTTGACGATTTGTTTTTTGAGCATATTCATTCTCCTTTTTTAATAGCTTTTCTTTTGAATAGACGTAGCCTCAACGCATTGAGGACGACGGTCACTGATGATATCGACATGGCGATCGATCCATACATCGGCTGCATGATGACGTATGGATAGAGCACTCCTGCCGCAAGAGGGATGAGCAAGATGTTATAGAAGAAAGCCCATCCGAGATTCTCTTTGATATTGAGAACGACTTTGTGACTAAGCTCGATTGCGGAAACGACATCAAGAGGATCGCTTCTCACAAGGATGATGTCGGCGGAGTCGATAGCGATGTCGGAACCCGCTCCGATGGCGATGCCGATATCGGCTTTCGTGAGGGCTGGAGCGTCGTTCACGCCATCACCGACAAAGGCGACTTTATGACCTTCGTCTTGGAGGCGAGAAACAATGGCTTCTTTGTCTCCAGGAAGGACCTCAGAATAGACATCATCAACACCTAAAGAAGAGGCGATTGCTTTGGCGGTAATCCTGTTGTCTCCGGTGACGATGAAAACCTTTTTACCGAGGTTTTGCAGGGATTTTATTGCGGAAACGCTGTTTTCTTTGATTTCGTCTCCGATGGCGATAAGGCCAATTAGCTTTCCTTTTTCGGCAACATATAGAGGCGTCCAACCTTCCTTTGAGAGGGACATGAAATCGTTATCTGATTTTGAAATATCAACGCCTTTGTTTTTCATGAGAGAAGCGTTTCCGATGACTGTCTCATCGCCTTCCACGCCCTCACCGGGAATGTATTCGAAAGACTTGCTTAAAGAGACTTCGATGTTCCTCTTTTTGGCTTCATTGACGACCGCTTTCGAGAGAGGGTGTTCGGAGTGGGCTTCCACTGCCGCAGCAGCTTTGAGGAGAGAGGATTCATCACCATCGTAAACCTTGATTGAGCGAACACTCATTTCGCCTTTGGTCAAGGTTCCGGTTTTGTCGAAGAGGACATAATCAACCTTCTCAAGTCTTTCAAAGGCTTCTGCGGATTTGATGAGGATGCCATTCTCCGCGCCTTTACCTGTTCCGACCATAATGGCGACTGGTGTCGCTAAACCTAAAGCGCATGGACAAGAAATGACGAGAACGGTGATCGCGAATCTTAAGGATAAGGAAAGAGGAGTTCTTGTTGCGGCGACAGGAACGATATTGAGATTCGTGAGGATCATCCAAACAACGAAGGTGACGATTGATAAACCAATGACCGTTGGGACGAATATCAAAGATATTCTGTCTGCAAGTCTCGCCATTGGGGCTTTGGATTCGCTGGCTTTCTCAACCAAACCGATGATTTGGGAGATGGTCGTCTCTTTTCCGACTGAGGTGACTCTGAAGGTGAAGGAGCCATTCTTGTTGATGGTCGCACCGATAACTTTGTCGCCTTTGGTTTTGTGGATTGGGAGAGATTCTCCGGTGATGGTTGATTCATCGATATCGCCATAACCGTCTTCGATGATTCCGTCCGTTGGGATTGATTGGCCTGGTTTAACAACGACTATATCGTCGAGCATGAGGGATTCGGTTTGGACCTCCACTTCTTTGCCGTTTCTCAAGACATAGGCAGTGTCAGGAGTGAGGGCCATCAGATTCGTTATCGATTCAGTGGTTTTGTTGGTCGCTCTCTTTTCGAAGTATTTGCCGATTGAGACGAAGACAAGGATCATCGCTGCCGCCTCAAAGTAGAGATTCATAAAATGAACCATGACCTGACTGACATCGTTATTGGCCCAGCCAACAATCATCATCGCGTATGAATAAAGACTATATAAAAGGGATATAGAGCTTCCTAAAGCGATGAGGCTATTCATATTCGGATGAAGCTTGAAAAGACTCTTGAAGCCAGAGGTGAAGTAATTGAAGTTGATGATGATTATTGGGATGAGGATGAAGATCTGAAGGGTGACTTCGATGAAGGCGATGAGGGAGAAGTTAGGATCATCCATACTTGGCCAATGGCCATACTCATGAACCATCATGCCTCCCATGGAGACGACCATGAGAAGAGCAAGAAGGCAAAGCGAAACGATTAGTTTGACTAAACGGGAATGGAGTTCCTTCTTCTTTTTCTCCTGAATCTTCTTGAGGGATTCATTAACGAAAGGAGAGGCGCCATAACCGATCTTCTCGACGGCCTCGATGATGGTGTCGTCATTCACCTTGCTTTCGTCAAATTCGACGACCATGTTGTTGGCGAGCAAAGAGACGTTTACATTAGTAACTCCTTCGATTTTGCACACTGCTCTGTCGACATTAGCCTGGCAGGCTGCGCACATCATTCCGGTTACGTTGTACTTCTTCTTCATAGATACCCCCAGGGGGTATTCTAGAACATCTCAAAAAGGGAGTCCACTCAGGTGATAAAAAATGTTCGCTCATTGTGGTATCGCTTTTTTGCAAGTTATAATGAAAGTCGAAAGGTGGATTGTTTACAAATGAAAACATTCCTTAAATACTCCGGCTTCTTAGCTGCTGTCATCGCTGTTGTCGGTTTCATTTTAATGATGACAACCCCTGCATTCGCTTACTTCCCACAGAA
>JAFXWH010000079.1:0-17435 GCA_017542885.1 Bacilli bacterium
AACATTCTCAATACGACTTCCCCATCCACGTTGCTTATGGCGTCTTTAGATGGCGCCCGCGCATTCATGGCTTCGAAGAAAGGCCAGACCGCTATGGCGGAGACCTACAAGCTCATCGACTACGCGAGCAAGAAAATCAATCAAATCAAAGGCTTTGAAGTCAGAGGAAAATCTTACTTCAAAAAGAATGGTGCCTACGATTACGATTCCAGCAAGGTCGTTATTGCTATCGACAAACTTGATATCGACGGCTTCGATCTCTATCGCTTGCTCATCGACAAATACGAAATTCAAGTTGAGCTTGCCGAGACATACGAAATCATGTGCGTTTTCGCAATCGGAACGAAAAAGAAACACGTCGATAGCCTAGTCGAAGCCCTTAAGGATATTTCCGCTCATCACTATCACAAGGACATCGTTTACGATGACCACCATTTTGATAGCTCATTCCCATTCATGCTAGCAAGGCCTCGTGTCGCTTTCCATGCGCCAGGCAAGGTTTTGCCTCTCGAAGAGCTAGACGGAACCATCTCCAAAGAGCAGGTCATGATGTACCCTCCGGGAATCCCGCTTATCGTTCCTGGAGAAGTATGGAACAAGGACCTCATCAAGAGGGTTCAGTTCTTTGAAAAACACAAAAAAGAAGGCATCCGTCTCCTTTCTTCCTACAAAGACGGCTTTGAAGTCATCGCTACTGAGAAGTGGCGTCGCTTCTCCGTCTACGAGAAGAAACTTAGTGACTACAACCGTACCAAAAAGACAACGCCTCTCAACGATGGCTATCACGTTCCATTCGAAGGCGAGAAGCATAAAGAGACATTGGTCCTTTTGCCATTCCGTCTCGATACCTGGAGAAAGAAAGCCAAACCAGCTCAGGTTGCTTACAAAGAAGTCATCTCCGCGATCGCCAAACACGAGAAAGTGGTGGTGGGCATCCATCCAAGATTCCACAAAGAACTCGCGCCGATGTACGAGAGAATTCCTAATGTAGAAACCATCTCCGTCCGCTATAACGACGCATGGGCTCGCGACAATATGCCTCTCTTCCTAACCAACGGCAAAAATCTCAGAACCGTCGATTTCCGTTTCAATGCTTGGGGCGGTGAATATGATGGTCTCTATAAGAACTACAAAGATGACGACAAACTTAGGTCTATCATCTCCAAGAAGATGGGCCTCATGTCATACGTCCATCCGAAGTTCGTCCTCGAGGGTGGTTCTGTAGCGCTCGATGGCGAAGGCACTCTCATCACCACCGAAGCGTGTCTCCTCTCTCCTGGCCGCAACCCATGTCTCACCAAGACCGAAATCGAAGAGGTCCTTCGTGAATACTTAGGCGTCGAGAAGATCGTTTGGATTCCGCACGGAATCTACGAAGACGAAACCAACGAGCACATCGACAACATGGTCTCCTTCGTGAAACCAGGTGAAGTCATGCTCGCATGGACGACTGACAAGAATGATCCTCAATACGATTATTGCCAGAAGGCGTATCGCGCTCTCAAGAAACAGACTGACGCGAAGGGAAGACCTTTCGTTATTCATAAGATGAAGCTCCCAGCTCCACTCTATTTGGGTAAAGATGTCTCGAAGTCCTTGTCCAAGAGCAATGACACGCTCGACAAGAGAGAAGCCGGACGCCGTCTAGCCGCCTCATACGTTAACTACTACCAAGGCAAGGATTTCATCATCCTTCCTGCCTTCGGAGTCAAAGAAGACGAAGCGGCCCTTGCCACCATGAAGAAGATCTATCCGAATAAAGAGATCCACCAGGTCAACACCCTTGAGATCCTTTATGGCGGAGGAAATATCCACTGTATTACCATGCAGGTTCCAACCGAGGAGGAGAACAAATGAAAATCAAAGTCGCTATTGCCCAATTCTCAATGCCAGACAACTACGAGAAATGCATTGAAAAAGCTGACGAATATATAAAAACCGCCAGCAAAAACGGCGTGGATTTGCTTTTGCTTCCTGAGCTTTTCGAAGGCTTATACTTCTGCCAGATAGAGAACTATGATTTCTTCTCCAAAGCTGAAGAGGTTAAGGATTCCAAGACCTTGAAACACTTCCAGAAGATGGCCAAAGAATACAAGATCGTTCTCCCGATTTCTTTTTTCGAGAAATCCGGTAACTGCTATTTCAACTCCCTCGTCATGATCGACAAGGATGGCACTATTGTCGACCTTTACCGCAAGAGCCATATCCCAACCGGCGAATGCTATGAGGAGAAGTTCTACTTCACCCCAGGCGACACTGGATTCAAAGTCTTCAAAACCAAAGCCGGAAACATCGGTGTTGGCATCTGCTGGGACCAGTGGTTCCCGGAAACCGCTAGAATCCTCGCCCTTAAAGGTGCTGAGATTCTTCTTTTCCCAACCGCGATCGGTTCCGAACCGGTTCTTCCAAAAGACTCCAAGAGCCATTGGCAAAATGTCATGAAAGGACACGCTGCCGCAAACATCATGCCTGTCTTAGCCGCCAATAGAGTAGGGGTTGAGGCCATGGGAAAATCCAGCATGAAGTTCTACGGATCCTCCTTCATCGCTGACCAACATGGCGATTTCGTCACAGAGATGAACCGCGAAGAAGAAGGAATTCGCTTCGCCGAATTCGACCTCTCGGAAATTGCCAAAGAGCGCTTCGGATGGGGAGTTTATCGCGATCGCCGCACCGACCTCTACGAAGATTTGCTTAAACACGACGCTTCAAAGTAGCCTATAGCTGCTTTGCTTTTTCACACAAAAACCTCTCTGCTGGTATCTATCAAAATTCGATTTTGATAAGATATTTTTATGAATAAAAACGACGTCAAAAGAAATCAGCCTCGAAAAGGTTTCATAGATCCAAACAAGACGAAGACTTATTTGGTGTACCACGAAACCGATCTTTTGACGTTCCTTCGCGAGAAGATGGCGAAGCAGTCTCAGCACAACATCCGCCACATGATCTCGAACCACCAGGTCGCTGTCGGAGGCGCTCCAGTCAATGAGTGGTTCTACAAGCTTTACCCAGAAGATGAGGTCACAGTCAGCTGGACCCCAATCAAGAAGAGGGAGAGAAAAGACCTTCCGATCATCTACGAAGACGAGGATATCATCGCTATCAATAAGCCGTCCGGTCTTCTTTCTGTCGCGAGTGACAGAGAGAAAGGCAAAACCGCTTATCGTTTGGTCACCGATTGGCTAACCCAAACGAACAAGAAAGCCCGCATCTTCGTTGTCCATCGTATCGACGAAGACACTTCAGGTGTTTTGATCTTCGCCAAGAACTTCGAAACGAGAGAAGCCCTTCAGAATCATTGGCAGGAAATCGTCACCAAGCGTGGCTACTACGCTATCGTCGAAGGCGAAGACATCCCTGAAGAACAAACCCTCAAGAATTACCTTTGGTTAGACGAGACCACTTTCCAGGTCAGAGTCACCAAGAGCAAGAAGAACAGCAAACTCGCTATCACGCATTACAAGAAAATGGCCGCCAAAAACGGATATGCTCTTCTCGACGTCAACATCGACACAGGCCGTAAGAACCAAATCCGTGTCATGCTTGGAAACATTGGCCACTACATCATCGGGGATGATCGCTATGGCGAGCCATCGAACCCACTCAAGAGACTTGGCTTACATGCCTATGAGCTTGACTTCACGAATCCATTAACCGGCAAAGAATACAAAATCAAAGCGGAGATGCCTGCCTGCTTCAAGAAGCTCTTCTGGGTATCTCACGCTGAGAAACGCGCCATAGCAGAAGCGAAAGCAAAGGGAGTTAAAGTTAAGAATGGAAGCAAACGCCGCAAGTAAGACATTCTTCCGCTCAGCCTTCCTTTTAAAGCTGCGCGAGTCTTTTGTGAGCGTTCTTCCAATCGTTGCCGTCATCTCGATTCTCTTCTTCACAGGGGCGATTGCGGATTTCGGTTTGCCTGCCTACATCTCCTTCCTCATCTGCTCCGTTTTGATCGTCATCGGTCTTTCTCTCTTCAACATCGGCGCTGAGGCTTCGATGTCCGCAATTGGAAAAATCATCGGCGAATCCCTCTTCAAAAAGAGAAAAATCTTCTTCGTCGTGGCCATGACCTTCATCATCGGCGTCCTTGTCACGATCGCTGAACCTGACCTTAAAGTCACCGCCAGCCAGATTGGTGTTGATGAGCTTTTGCTTATTGGCATGATTGGCGTGGGCGTTGGCCTCTTCGTTGTCTTTGGCGTTCTCAGGATCATCTTCAACAAGAACCTCAACATCATGTTCATCTGCTTCTATGGTTTGGTGTTCATGCTTGCTGGAATAACCAATCCGAAGTTCCTTCCAATCTGCTTCGACTCTGGTGGCGTCACAACCGGTCCAGTCACTGTTCCGTTCATCCTCGCCTTTGGCGCAGGCTTAGCCGCCTCAACTGCAAGCAACGGTAGAAGTGGAGAAGACTCATTCGGTCTTACCGCTTTAGCGTCCGTCGGTCCAATCCTCACCGTCATGGTTCTTTCTCTCTTCCTCGACGTTGATTCGATGGTCTATGTTTGGAGTGACAACCCACTTACCACCTATGAGACCTTTGAGGGTTTCTGGCCGGCGTTCTTCTCTTCGGCTGGAGAGCATTTCCTTGGTGAGCTTGGAATGGTTGGCATCGCTATTGCGCCGACAACTGTTTTCTATCTCATCTACGACCTCATCTTCATCAAGTCCCGCAGGGTCAGAATCGTCCGTATTCTCATCAACATGCTCTATGCCTACTTTGGCCTCGTCATTTTCCTTGCTGCAGTCAACCTAGGCTTCCTTCCTGTTGCTCAAGAAGTTGGCAAAGGGTTAGGCGCATCGGAAGGCACATTGGGTATCGCGATTCTCATTGGTGCGGCATTCGGCTTATTTGGCGTTATCGCTGAGCCTGCCGTCCACGTCCTCATCCGTCAGATTGAGACGGTTTCCGAAGGAACGGTCAAATCACTCACCGTCGGATTCGTCATGGCTCTCTCTGTTGGCGGTGGTGTCGCTTTAGCGATCATCCGTGCCTACTATGGCTTCAGCATCCTCTATTACATGATTCCTGGATACATCATCGCTTTGGGACTCTCGTTCTTGGTTCCAAAGATCTACACCGCAATGGCGTTCGACTCTGGCGGAGTCGCCAGTGGTCCAATGGCATCGACATTTGTCGTTCCTTTCGTCATCGGATTCACTTATTCGGCTCATGGAGCGGAATCCGTGTTTGAGAACGCCTTCGGCGCGGTCGCGATGATCGCCCTCATGCCTCTCATCGTTGTTCAGGGCATGGGCTTATATGCCAACATCAAACGTTCAATCAACAACTACATGGTCCGCAAGAGATTCCACGAAGACGACGATCTCGTCATCATTTCCTTTGAGGAGGCTAACGCATGAGCGAAGAGAAAAGACGTTTTGTTTTGAAACGCACTCCTAAGGTCAGCGAGGAGACTCTTTCGAAAGCCCAAGAAGCCAAGAAGGCTTACCATTCGCTTTGTATCGCGATCACTGTCGTCAATCAGGGACAGGGTGGTGCGATCACGAAGATCATGGAAGCTTCTGGCGCGGCAACCTCTTTCGTCTTCCGTGGCGAAGGAACCGCCATCAACCACTTCTACGAGATCTTCACTCTTGAGAACGCAAACAAACAATTAATCCTTACTCCGATGAGAGAAAGTTTATGGCCTACCGTGAAAACAAAACTTGAAACTCGTTTCAATGTGTCTAAAGTAGCGAAAGGCATATCCTTTATCGTCAAAGTTAATAGCATCATCGGAACCAACGCCTATAAATTCGTGGCCGACGAGAGGCCATTAGTCTCAGAAACCAAAGGAGATAATGCCATGGAAGAAACGAGAAACGAGAATTACGAAGTCGTGTTTGCAATCGTCAATGACGGTTACACCGACCTAGTCATGGAAGCCGCTAGAGGCGCAGGCGCCAGAGGCGGCACGATCATCAATGCCCGCGGAACCGGCAACAAAGAGATCGAAAAGTTCTTCGGAGTCTCAATCGCTCCAGAAAAGCAAATCGTCATGATTTTGGTTCCAAAAGACATAAAGAACGCGGTTTTGACGGGGATTTATCAAGCAGCCGGTCTTAACAGCAAAGGTCAGGGAATTGCCTTCTCCGTGCCTGCAACTGACGTTGTAGGCATTGTCGAAAACGTTCAAAAAGAGGAAGATACTACAAGTAAATAAAATTAGGAGACTATTACGGAGACGCCAGATACCACAGCAAAATTATCAAGCTTCCGCAAACTGACATTCGGTCAACTCATACGAGAGAAGCTTCCGTTCCTGTTTAACATCAGGAGCCTTTTCTATTTCTTCTGGCTTGTTTTCTTTATCGGCATGGCCTGGATGGCCTATGGCCTCATCAATAACTCCTTTACCCAGTTCTACCCATGGACGGACTACTTCGGTCAGTACGTCACCATGACTTTCTATTACCACGATGTTTGGCACACCTTCTTCAAGACAGGTTATTTTGAGCTTTATTCGCCGAACACCTACCTCGGTTCAGACAACATCGGTTCGAACTCCTACTATGGCTTATTCGATCCGTTCCTTTTCATCTGCTATCTGTTCCCACGTTCATGGATTCCTCAGACCTTCGCTTTAGCGACCATGGTCAAAGGAGCGGTGGGAGCCATGGCAATGCGCGCCTACCTCAAATACATGGGCCTTAGCGAAAGCGCCTCACGTATTGGCGCGATGGCTTTTGCCTTTAATGGTTGGGTCAACTACTTTGTAGGTTTCCCGTCCTTCGTCTCGAGTGCTTTCACGTTCCCTCTCATCCTTCTTGGCATTGAGAAAGTCATCAAGGAAAGAAAACCTCTTACCCTCATCATGGGATTGTTCCTTTTAGGAATTATCTCGTTCTTCTTCTTGGTCGTCGCTTGCGTTTGGGGCGTTATCTACGCTTTATGGCGCTACTTCTGGACCATCAAGAAGAGAAACCTCAAAGAGAATCTTTGGGTCATTGCTTTGGGTATAGCGGGATTCGCTATTGGTATAGCCATGTCAGCCTGGACGCTTCTCCCATCTGTCAGAGAATCTGCTCTTTCAGGAAGAACCTCCTCGATCGGCAAAGGCTATTTGGATGCCATCCTTAACGCTTTCAAAGACAAAGATTTTGGCACTGTCCTTGGATATCTCTTCGAACCTGTTGGTCGTAACCCAATCAGAGAGATGCAAGCTTTACAGGCTTTCTTCTATCCAACCATCGGATACATTGAGCTTCCTCTTGCTGGAAGCGGATACGACTCCTGGACTTCTAACGCCTTCATCTATACGCCTCTTGTGGTGCTATTCTTCATCGCGTTTGTGAACTCGATCAAGAACAAGAAGATCGGCGAGATCATCGCTGTCCTTCTTTGCGCTTACCTCATGCTCACCAATTTGGCGTACTACATGTTCTACGCATTCACGGGTGATGGATATGGACGCTGGTTCATCGTCCTTGTTCCGTGCGCAATTTACTACGCATGTCGAGAACTTGACCACATCAAGGAAGAGAAGAAGTGGGTTATCTTCAGTGGCGCTTTCATCGCGTTAGCTTTAGCTATGCTTACCTGGATCCTCACCATCATCTTCGTTCAGAACGAACACTATGACGAGTGGCTTGATCCATATTGGCCATCTAGCCTCAACTACGTCCCATATCAGGTCACTGACAGACAGGGCATCGTGAGGACTTGTTTGTGGATCGTTTTCTATCAGATGGGCATGGACTTCCTTGTCGGAATGGTCATCTTCTTCATGAAGAACCACAAGCATTTGAATAGGGTTTTGTTTGGGATAATTGCTGTTGAGACCGTTCTCTGGGGCAATATGTCCTTCGTCTATAAAGGCACTTGGAGCTACACCTACTGGAATGGCGGACAGGCCGTCAGAGACACTTTGACGTCATATGGCGAGAAGGTCATGGAAGACGATCCTGGATACTACAGGACCTACTACGATGACATCCGCGACAGGAACAGTCAGTACATTTGGAGAACGAATGGCTGCGCGACCTTCCACTCCCTTTTTAACTACGATGCCGCTCAGCTCTCTTGCTACATTGGTGCAAACAGACCAATGGAGGTCAGAGACGGAGAAAAGAATAGATACGCCTATGGCGAAACTTATACCTCCAAATCTTGGTCGACTTTCTATGGCCACAAACGCTTCGGAACCGACCTTGCTTTGTCGATGAAGTATTACGCCATCATGCGTGAAGGATATGGCGCTCATGAAGGCCTTGCCGATAACGTCCCATGGGGCTCTGAGCTCGTCTATGGCGACATGGACAGCGTCTTCCGCCTCTACAAGAACCCTTACGTCGACAAGATGAGACTTGGCCACGCCGTCGACCACATCTATAGACGCAACGTCCAAGAAAACACCTTCAACCAAGGTGATGATTTCCTCAAGCTCAATAGCGGCGGTGGAACCATAGGCGGATACAAAGAAATCTTGAGGAACGACGAAGTCCTTATGACTGGTGCCATCCTTGAGGATGCTGACGCTGATGAATTGATTGCTCAGGATTCTTCCTTCGTTCTTGATGCCGCTCCTGAGGAGAACAGCATATTCACTGGCTGCTACTATGACGGACAGATTTACACCGGCAGCGTTCCAAACCCAGCGAACAACTCCTTCCAGTGGTGGGGAACTTGGACTGGACGCGAAGGCCCAGCCTATATCGCCGACATCCTTGAGCACGGAACCAAGAGCGCCTGGCAGACGGATCAGTACATGTACGTCGATGATGTAAGAGGCAATTACCTCACAACAAGAGACGGCTTCGATAGAACTAGAGAATTCAAATACAAAGGCGACAGCGAATTCGTCGTTTTGACTGCCGGCGCAGGAAACAAATACTTCAATGAAGATTGGGGTGGTGCCTGCTTCGCTTTCAACTACAAGATCAACAACAGCAAATATAAGACCAGAATCTACATGATCGGCGACAGGCAGAAAGAGAACGGAGAGATTGAGGAGAACGTCCTTCTCAGCTACGAATACTGGGCTCTTGATAACATCGCTGGCTACCGCATCAGCGGAACCCAGGCCGATCCTTTCTACATGTATCCTACAGGCAGGGTCAAATACATCTGCTTCAACGCCAAACCAAGCGACTTCAGCGAAGGCACTTTCCCATCCTACGTTTCCTTGTTCAAAGCGGAGAGAAGCCAATTTGAAAACGCCTTCAACGTCATTAGCGACGACAGCCACAACCTCACCAACGTTGTCTATGACAAGAATAAGTTCACCTTTGACAGCAACTTCCCAACCAAGAAAGTCGTAACCACCTCAATCGGTTATGATGCTGGCTGGAGCGTTAAGGCTACCGATGAGAATGGCAACGTTACTTATCCAAAGGCTATTAGAGTTAATGGCGGTCTTGTCGGGTTCGTTGCCCCAGCGGGCAAGGTCTCTTATGAGGTCACTTACTTAACTCCACAAATCAAGCTCGGCGCATTCGCTTGCAGCGCGGCCTGGTTCGTCGTTGCCGGATACTCTATGGTGACCTTCACCCTTGAGATCAAGAAGAAGAGGAGAGAACTTGCCTTGGTCGAGGCGGCTAAAGAAAGCGTAGTCTCAACAAGCGAGCCGATAAAAGAAAAAGAGAGCGAAGCAGCTCCGCCCTCTCAAAGCTAGTCTTTGAAGTTCTTTAGGTAGATATCGTAAACGACATTCTTCGGGATGTCGTTTTCTTTTGCCGTCTCTTTAATGGCTTCTTTGGAGGAAAGGGATTTGAGCTTTTCCTTCAAAATAGAAGCGATTTCATCGTTTGAGAGGGTTTTTGCCACGGATTTTTGCTTTTCGACGATGATAACCATCTCTCCGATGAGGGTTGATTCATCAAGCTCCGCCATCTCGCCGAGAGTGCCTCTGATGTACTCTTCGTGTTGCTTGGTTAATTCTCTGGCGATGACCGCTTTACGGTCTTCACCAAGGATGGATGACATGTCTTTCAAAGTCGCTCCGATACGGTGAGGAGCTTCGTAGAAGACGATCGTGTCTTCTCTGTTCTTAAGGGATTCGAGTTCTTTCTTTCTGGCGGATGGCTTGCTTGGAAGGAAACCATAGAAGTAGAAGTGGTCCGCCTCTAAACCAGAGCCAACGAGTCCGCAGATGGCTGCACTCGGCCCATTGACGACAGAGACTTTGATGCCCGCTTCGATGCAGCGCTTCGTAAGTCTTTCACCTGGGTCGCTGACGGTTGGATAACCGGCATCGGACATATAGGCGATCTTCTTTCCTTCTTTTAGAAGGGAGATGATCTTTTGTGAGGCTTCTTCTTCGTTATGCTCGTGGCAGGAGATGAACTGTTTGTCTAAGCCGAACTTCTTCAAAAGGGAACCGCTGTTACGAGTGTCTTCGCAAGCCACATAGTCGATCTCTTTGAGCACTTCCAAAGCCCTAGGAGTCATCTCTCCGAGGTTTCCTATTGGAGTGGCAATCAAGTATAGAAGGGGACTGTTGCCGAAGAAATTAAGCTCGCGGTTTATCATTGCGGCGGTTTGGCTTTCCTTGATGCGAACGATTCATCAGTTCGTTATATTCTTCGAGGGTCAAGTAAGCGACATCAAGCTCGGCTTTGAGTTTGATGGTCTGGGAAAGGATATTGAAGGAATCAACGACATAGTCGTTTCCGTTATATTTCACAGGCGTTCCTGGGCGTGGGAAGTTCTTTCTCGCCTCAGTGTATAAATCGTCTTCGTAGTTAAGGCAGCAGATGAGTTTGCCACACTGTCCAGAGAGCTTAGGGATGTTAAGGGTAAGCATCTGGTTTTTAGCCTTCGAGATGGCAATGCCATCGAACTGGTTAAGGAAGGTGGAACAGCAAAGAGGAAGTCCGCAGGTTCCGATGCCTCCAACCATCTTGGCTTTGTCTCTTGGAGCAAGCTGATGAAGTTCGATGCGGCATTTAAGCTGTGGGGCGAGGACGTGAAGAAGCTCACGGAAATCAACGCGGTTGTCCGCGGTGTAAGTGATGGTGACCTTAGCACCATCGAGAGTGTACTGAGCGGAGAGAAGCCTCATTGGGAGATCGAGTCTCGTGACTTCTTTCTGGGTGATTTTGAGAGCGATTTCCGCTTCCTTTTTGCTCATCTCGTAATCTTCGAGATCAAGGCTGGTTGGTCTACGGATGATTGGCTTGAGCTCAAGATTTGATTTATAGGCGCTCGTTGGTTTCAAAGCGACGCTAACCTCTCCGAGCTCTAAGCCGGAAACGGTTTCGACGACGACTTTGTCGCCTACGACGAGGGTATCGTCATCGGTGCCGAAATAATAGGCCTTGCTGGCGCCATCGAAAGTGACTCCGATGAAGTATTTATATGTGCTCATGATTTCGTCTTTATTCATAGTATGAATTCCTTGGTGATGTAGTTGATGAGGTGCTCTATGAGCAGAGCGGTGTTTATATTGAGATCAAGATGATTCCTGACCTTCATGATCTCTAAGAGACTTTCCTCTGGGTGTTTCCACTTCTTAAGAGGCTCAATAAGTTTAACATAAGAAGAAAGCAAAGGCGTTTGGTTTTGTTTGAGGGCGAGAAGGTCCTTAAAAGCCAAAGAAAGCATATCTAAGAAGTAGCGCCCTTTCTTCTTGTCGAGATCAGGGATGATGCTCTTCTCAAATATATAGCAAGCTTCGCTTCTGGTTTTGGATAAGGCTTCCAAAGCTAAGAGGAAGGATTCTTTCGCGTTCTTGTATTCAGAGGTCTTGGATTCTTCTAATACGAGAGGCGCGCTATTTGAGAAATAGGAAATGAGTTCGGCATCCTCAAGAGAGACGCCTTCATTAACGGATTCCTCAATGACTTCCTCTCTAGGGGAGAGAAGCATTCTCATGCACTGGCAACGAGAGATGATGGTTGGGAGAACCTTGGCTTCGTTCTCGGTGGTAAGAATGGCGAACGTATGGGTCGGAGGCTCTTCCAAAAACTTAAGCAAGGAGTTGATCGCTTCCACGCTCATGGATTCCACGAGATGGATGATATAAATCATGATTCCCTTGGTTTCTGTAGGGGTTTTTGAGAAATCTTCGACGACGTTTTCGACTTCTTCTTTCTTGATTCCGTCCTCATCTGCACCAAGGATGTGGAAGTCCATATAGGTTCCGTGTTCCAAACGTCCGCAGCTTCTGCACTCTTCGCAAGCGAGCGGATCTGGATGGTCGCAGATAAGACTCTTGGCCATGAATTTGGCGGTTTCCAAAAAAGGAGTACCAGACTCTCCGCATAACAAATACGCATGCGCCAAACGCTTATTCTCGATGGCGTTCGCAAAAGTTCTATAGACGAGCGGCTGTTTATTCTTAAGGTATTCGCCTAATTTCATTTCTTTAATCTATCTTCGATAGCTTTGTAAGCATCCGCGAAGACCTCATCTGGGCCCTTGGATGCATCAACGATTACGAATCTCTCTGGGAACTTCTTCGCAAGTTCGTGGAATGAATCGCGGACTTTGTTGTGGAAGGTGAGCTTCTCAACATCGAGACGGTTGACCTCTCTCTGGGAGTTCGCAGCGATTCTCGCTAAACCCTCTTCCGGTTTGATATCAAAGAGGATCGTTAAGTCAGGAAGCATTCCTTCGGTAGCGAAAAGGTTCATGTTGTAGACGGTGTCGATTCCGATTCCGCGAGCTCCGCCCTGATAGGCGAGGGAAGAATCAAGAAAACGGTCACAAAGGACAAGTTTGCCCTCTTTGAGGGCAGGAATAACTTTCTCAACAAGATGCTGACGACGGCTTGCCGCATATAAAAGAGCCTCGGTGCGAGGATCCATCGCGGTGTTCTTCTTGTCGAGGATGACGTTTCTGATCTCTTCGGCAATTGGGGTTCCGCCTGGTTCTCTTGTCAAAACGATCTCATATCCTTCGGAAGTGAGTTTCTCGACGATTCTTTTAATGGCTGTGCTTTTGCCAGCGCCTTCTCCGCCTTCAAATGTGATGAACATATTAGATCTTCTTCCTTCCTTCGAACGCTTTCGAGAGCGTGAGCGCGTCCGCATAATCAAGGGATGACCCCATTGGTAAGCCATAACCTAATCTGGTGACGTTAGGGACCACGCCATCAAGGACTTTGGCGATGAATAAAGCGGTGGTCTCCCCATCGATGGTCGGGTTAGTGGCAATAATGACTTCGGTGGCTTCGCTTTCTTTGACTCTGGCAAGCAGCTCTTTGATGTTAAGGTCTTCCGGTCCGATTCCGCGGCTTGGGGAAACGACTCCTCCAAGGACGTGGAAAACACCGTCAAAGGAATTCATCTTCTCAATTGCCAAGGCGTCTTTCGTATCGCTTACGACGCAGATGGTTTTGTGATTTCGTGCAGGATTTGCACAGATTTCACATTTTTCATCCTCGGTATATAGCCCACATATCGGGCATGGATGGATGTTTGAGGAAACGTCTTTGATGGCCTTAACAAAATCATCCCGGTCTTCTTGCTTCATGCGAAGCACGGCATATGCCATACGTTCAGCGCTTTTGACGCCGATGCCGGGAAGCTTGCTGAATGATTCTATGAGTTCTGTCAAAGAGCGGAGTTCTTTCATTAGAATCCGAGCACTCCTCTTTGTCCGGTGACTCTCTCTTCGATGGCGTCGGCTTCGGCCTGGACTTTGTCGTAGGCTTCGTTGATGGCCATGGCGAGGGTCTCCTCGACCATTTCTTCGTTGTCGGCGGATAAGGCATCTTTGTCGATCTTGATGGATTTGACCTTCTTGTCGCCCATGATGGTGACTTCGATGATGCCGGCTTTCTTGACGACGAATTCTTTGGTGGCTAATTCTTCGTGGGCTTTCTTAAGCTCGCGTTCCATTCTTTTAGCATTAGCTAACATTTGCTGCATTGGGTTCATATCTTTACCTCTCCTTTATTTAATAACTGGTAAATTCAAGACAATGTCTTTCTTGTTTGGGATCTGCCCCATCTGGACCTTTTCATAGTAGTAGGTGCGGACGGCAAGGCGGCGGTCTGGGTCAAGGGCATAAACGAACACCCTACGTCCAAGCATGGCTTCAACCAAATCCGATAAAGCGGCTTGGTTGTTAACGAGGTTGGCTTTCTCCGCTTGGTTCTTGTGCTGGTAGGCGAGAATCAAGGCGTCCTTGCAAAGGCAGAACGGGGTCGCGTTGGACAAGAGGCTTGCGACTTTTCCGAACTTCGGATCCATTTTGAGCTCTTCTAGAAGCGCCCATTTGTCCTTTAAGGATAACCTCTCCTGCTTATCGGCGAGGACGGAGATTTGGAAAATCTGTTCATCGGTAAGAGTGAAGTTTGTTCCAGTGGTGCTGATCTCGTAGTGGCTAATCTTTGATGTGTCGATTGAGGTCGAACGGATGATCGTGTCTTCTTTGACTGGCTCTTCCGCCTTCGGTGCTGGAGCAGGGGCTGGCTCTTCTGGCTCCTCTTTGCTCACAAGCCAATCTGGGACTTCAGTCGCTTTCTTTGGGGCTGGGCTGTACTTGTTCTCGTTAATGAAATCAAATAATGGAGACGATTCTTCAAAGACAGGTTCAGCTGGAGCGGGCTCCGGTTCTGGTTCTGGCTCCGGTTCGACGACTTTTGGCTCTTCCACTTTTGGTGCAGGTGCTGGGGTTGGAGCAGGAGTTGGTTTCTTAATTGGTTTCGGCGCTGGAGCCGGGCTATCGGTAGAAGCCATTCTCAAAAGGGTGAGTTCGAAGAGTGAGCGGATATCCGAAACGTTTTTGAAATTGTTCTGCGCCTCGATAAGGGAGGAGATCATGCTGTTGCAGTCGGCAGGGGAGAGGTTCTTCGCCAAAGTGTCGGCGTTCTCCTTGTCGAGTTTCTCCATAAGGCTGAGATCGTTCGTTTTCTCATAAATGAGAAGGTCTTTGAGAAGAGAGATGAGTTCGAGGACGAGTCTACGGATGTCGATTCCGCCAGCGAGATAGGCTTCGCTCTTCTTAACGACTTCGGAGACGTTTCCTTCTTTGATGGCAAGGAGGAGGTCGACCTTCTCGTCGATACTCGCTAAGCCATACATGGCAAGGACATCTTCCTCATGCAAAACGTTGTTGCTGAAGGCTAAGACCTGGTCAAGGATCGAAAGGGCGTCACGCATACCGCCATCAGCCAAATCGATGATGGTCTTGAGACCGCCTTCGGTATATTTCGTGCCTTCTTTGTCGAGGATTTCGTGTAATTTCTCGCTCATTTCGTCATAGGAGAGTTTGGAGAAATCGAATCTCTGGCAACGGGAAAGGATGGTCGGGATGACTTTGAATGGTTCGGTGGTGCAAAGGATGAAGATGACGTTCTCTGGCGGTTCCTCAATGGTCTTGAGGAGGGCGTTGAAAGCGCCGGTCGTCATCATATGGACTTCGTCGATGATATAGACTTTGTAGTTTCCTTTGATTGGGGCGTATCTCACCTTCTCAATGAGATCACGGACTTGGTCAACGCCATTGTTGGAAGCGGCGTCGATCTCTATGACGTCTGGGTGAGTGCCGTTAGCGACTTCCTGACAGTTTTGGCAATGGTTGCACTGATGGCCAAGGCCTTCCTCGCAGTTGAGGGCTTTGGCGAAAAGCCTCGCCATGGAGGTTTTGCCAGTTCCACGAGGGCCGGCGAAAAGATAAGCGTGGGCCATCTTTCCGGTCGCAAGGGCGTTCTTGAGCGTGCGCACAATTGGTTTCTGGCCAGCGACCTCTTCGAAAGTCTGAGGGCGGTAAGTGAGATATAAAGCTTTATATGACATATTTGGATTCCGTTTTTGATTATACTCTAACTAGCCTTTTCTCACTAGTGAGAATGAAGACTTTTACGACTTCTAGAGACATTATCCCTATGGTATAATCACGAGGCACGTGAGGTTGTTATGGAAGAAAGCATGAGAAAACGCCTTGAAGCCGTCAAGACAAGGTGTGAAGAAATAGATCGTGACCTTGGTGATCCAGCCATCATGAACAATGTTGGCCTCATCACCGAATTATCCAAAGAAAGGTCCTCGCTTTCAGAAGCTTATGAAGGTTATTTGGAATACCTTAAGGCCGAAAGCGATTTGAAAGACGCCGAAGATATCATCAACAGCGGAGACGCTGAGCTCGCTGAGATGATGAAACTTGAGAAGAAGTCTCTTTTAGAGAAGATGGAGAACATCGAAAAAGATCTCCATGGCAAACTTCTTCCAGCTGATCCAAACGATAAGAAGAACATCATCGTTGAGATCCGTGGCGCCGTCGGAGGGGATGAAGCGAACATCTTCGCTGGCGATTTATTAAGAATGTATACGAGATACGCTGAAAACCAGGGATGGAAAGTTCAGTACATCGATGGTGAAGAAGGCTCTGCCGGCGGCTATTCCTATGTCTCTTTCATGGTCAAAGGAAAGAACGTCTATTCGAAGCTCAAGTTTGAAAGTGGCGCCCACCGTGTTCAGAGAGTCCCAAAGACCGAAGCCTCTGGCCGTATCCACACTTCAACCGCGACCGTCCTCGTCATGCCAGAAGCAGAAGAGGTCGATGTCAAAATCAACCCAGCAGATCTTAAGATCGATACATATCGCTCTCAGGGTGCCGGTGGACAAAACGTCAACAAGACCGAGTCCGCTGTTCGTGTCACCCACATCCCAACCGGAATCGTCGTCAGCTGCCAGACCGAAAAGGCCCAGCTCCAGAACAAGGAAATCTGTATGAGGATGATTCGCGCAAAGGTCCACGACTTCTATCAGTCCCAGCAGGATGACGCCCGCGCTTCTGAAAGAAAACTCAAAGTCGGAACCGGTGAGAGAAGCGAGAAGATCAGAACCTATAACTATCCACAGAACCGTGTCACCGATCACCGCATCGGATTCACCGTTAACCAATTAGACCGCATCATGGAAGGCGAACTTGACGATGTCATCGACGCCCTCATCCATTACGATCAGGAGCAGAAACTCTTAGAAGAGAGCAATAAATAAATGCCGACGATTGATGAAGCCTACAAAGAAGCCTACGCTTCAGCGAAACCTTATGGCGTCATGGCCATGGATTTGCGCATTCTTTTAATGCACGACGAAGGGCTTCATGAGCAGATCGATGTCCTTTTCTACAAAGAGAGGGAAATGAAGAACTATGACCTCTTCAAAGAACAGGTCCAAAAGCTCATCAAAGGCGAACCAGTCGAATACATTCTCGGAGAAGCGGATTTCCTCGGAAATCCAATCAAGATCAACGAGAACGTTTTGATCCCAAGGAGTGAGACCGAAGAACTCGTCTCCGGCATCAGCGAGAGAATCGACAACTATTACGATCCTCGTAACTATTTGGTGTGCGCCGATATCGGAACCGGCAGTGGTTGCATCTCCATCGGACTTAGACAAAGCTTCTCCAACTGGCTTCTTGTCGCCAGCGACATCTCTCCAAAAGCCCTCGAGGTCGCGAAAGAGAATTTCGAACGCTACAACATCAGAGCCCAAGTCCTTGAAGGCGATGCTTTAGCTCCATACATCGAGAA
>JAFXWH010000080.1:0-8864 GCA_017542885.1 Bacilli bacterium
GTTTCTCGTTCATGAGAATGACGTATGGGGCGTTCATATCAATGAGCTTCTTGAGACGGGTGTTACGGGAGATGACACGGCGATAGAGATCGTTGAGGTCACTCGCGGCGAAACGTCCACCGTCGAGCTGAAGCATTGGACGGAGATCCGGTGGGATGACTGGGATGACGTCAAGAACCATCCATTCTGGCTTCTGTTTCGAATCACGGAAGGCCTGGATGACCTCGAGTCTCTTGGCGGCTTTGAGTCTGTTCTGGCCGCTAGAGGTTCTGACGATGTTGCTGACTTCTTCGAAGGTCTCATCAAGGTCGACTTCGTGGAGAAGCTGCTTGATGGCGGCAGCGCCTTCGCCGAATTCGGCGCCGGTGTGCTTGGTGATGAAGGCGGCAGCGGTGAAGAAGTCGAAGGTCTCGTTTCTGTTGCTGATCTTTTCGATGAGCTCTTCGGCCTTCATGACATCGCCTGGCCACCTCTCGGTGTCGATGCTGTCCTTGAAGGACTCGATGCAGGCGACGAACTTCTCTCTCGCGGTAGCCTCATCGAGGAAGTCTTTCTTCTTGAGGACGGTTGAGACGTTTGGATCACTCTCACGTAAAACGACGTGAGCGGCGAAGTAGACGATTTCCTCTAACTGCTTCGCTGGGATGCCAAGGATGAGGGCCATGCGGGATGGGATGCCTTTGAGGTACCAGATGTGGGTGCATGGAGTGGAAAGTTCGATGTGGCCGAATCTTTCACGTCTCCATTCCTTGGAGATAACCTCGACACCGCACTTCTCGCAGGTGATGCCTTGGAAACGGATTTTCTTATATTTGCCGCAATGGCATTCGTAATCTTTGCTAGGTCCGAAGATCTTCTCGCAGAAAAGACCTCCTGGTTCTGGCTTCTGAGAACGGTAGTTGATGGTCTCTGGGCGAGTGACCTCACCGTGACTCCAGCTACGGATCTCTTCAGGGGAAGCAAGGCCAACTTGCATGGCCGCTAATTCGTTGATATCAAACATGTTCTGCTTTCCTCCTTATTATTCGGCGTCTCCGGCTGGGTATCTCGATGAGACGGAAAGTCCTTCTTCGAGAGCCTGCTCAGCTTCGGTGGCGGCGTCTTCGACGGCCTCCACTGCCGCTGCATTCTCTTCTTCGCCACGTGGGGAAGTGAGATTACGGATGGCGGTGTTGACCTTACGCTCCTCAATGAGGGATTGCTTAGCAAGGGTATCCATGTCGATCTTCTCTCCGACGTGATCGAAGAGGGCGACCTTCATGCCAAGACCCTTAAGCTCTTTGGTGAAGACCTTGAAGGCTTCTGGCATACCAGGCATTGGGAGATTGGTGCGTTTGATGATGGATTCGTAGGTCTTACGACGGCCGACTCTATCATCGGATTTGACGGTGATCATTTCCTGGAGAACGTGGGCGGCGCCATAGGCTTCGAGAGCCCAGACTTCCATTTCGCCGAAACGTTGTCCACCGTTTTGGGCTTTGCCTCCAAGAGGCTGCTGGGTGACGAGTGAGTATGGACCAGTCGCACGGGCATGTAACTTATCGTCGACCATGTGGACGAGTTTGATCATGTATTGGACACCGACGGAGATACGTTCTGGGAAGCGTTCGCCAGTCTGGCCATCATAGAGGATGGTCTTGCCATCGCTAGAGATGCCCGCTCTCTTCATGAGATCGGCGATTTCTTCATTACTTAAACCGTCGAAGATCGAGGTCGCTACTCGTAAGCCAAGCTTACGGCAGGCAAGGCCAAGATGGATCTCGAAGATTTGACCGATGTTCATACGGGACGGAACGCCCATAGGTGAAAGCATCAAATCGATTGGGGTGCCATCTGGAAGGAATGGCATATCCTCGACTGGGAGGATCTTAGAGATAACGCCTTTGTTACCGTGACGGCCGGACATCTTGTCACCTTCGGAGATCTTTCTCTTCTGGACGATGTAGACACGGACCTTCTCGAGAACTGTTGGCGGGAGTGGGTCTTTGTTTCTATGGGTGTAGACCTTGACTTTGAGGACGATGCCAGCGCCGCCATGTGGAACACGGAGGGAGCTGTCCTTGGTGTCTTTGGACTTCTCACCGAAGATGGCCATGAGGAGTTTCTCCTCAGGGGTGGATTCGCTTTGTCCTTTTGGTGTGATCTTACCAACGAGGATGTCGCCTTCCTTGACTTCGGCGCCTGGGACGACAATGCCGTCCTCATCGAGGTATTTCTTCGCGTCTTCGCCGACGTTTGGAATATCTCTCGTGATATGTTCGTTACCGAGTTTGGTCTCACGGCATTCAAGGTCATAGGCCTCGATGTGGATGGATGTGTAGGTATCATCCTTGACCATCTTCTCGGACATGATGATAGCGTCTTCGTAGTTGTAACCATGCCAGGTCATGTAGGCGATGAGGACGTTCTGACCGAGGGCGAGCTCGCCATTCTTCATGGCTGGGCCATCGGCGATGACATCCCCTGCTTTGATCTTGTCGCCGACCTTGACGATTGGGCACTGGTTGATGCAGGTACCCTGGTTAGAACGGTCGAACTTCTGGAGATGGTATTCGTGGATTCCGCCTTTTTCTTTGACTTTGATGGTGGCGCTATCCATATAGGTGACTTCGCCATTCTCGCTAGCAACAACGGCTAAGCCGGAATCTTTAGCGATCTTTCCTTCCATACCGGTGCCAACGTAGGCAATCGATGGACGGAGAAGAGGGAGAGCCTGACGCTGCATGTTCGAGCCCATAAGAGCACGGGTAGCGTCATCATTCTCAAGGAATGGAATGCAAGCAGCGGCGACGGAAACGATTTCTTTTGGGGAAACGTCGACGTAGCTGACTTCGTCAACTGGGGTAAGACCGGAATCATCATCGTGTCTAGCGATGACTTCCTCATCAAGGAATTCCTTGACGGTCTCTTTGCCTTTGCCGAAATCGATTTCGACTGGAGCGCCTAAGCGGACGTTAGCCTGGGCGATGAATAAGCCTCTCTCGTCGTCGGCGCTTAAATACTCAGCCTCATCGGAGACGTAGTAATGCATCTTGCCGTCGTTACCCTTCTTGGACTTGACGATACGGTAAGGGGCCTGGATGAAGCCGTAGCTATTGATCTTAGCGTAGGTGCTAAGGTTGTTGATAAGACCGATGTTCTGGCCTTCTGGTGTCTCAATTGGGCAGATACGGCCATAGTGGGTGTAGTGAACGTCACGAACCTCCATGGACGCACGGTCTCTTGAGAGACCGCCAGGACCGAGAGCGGAGATTCTTCTCTTGTTGGTGAGCTCAGCAAGTGGGTTGGTCTGATCCATGAACTGGGAGAGCTGGGAAGAAGCGAAGAATTCGCGGATAGCGGTCGTTAATGGACGGATGTTGATAAGGGTCTGTGGCTTGGCGGATTCGAGGTCGGTGATGGACATCTTCTGCTGAACCGTCTTGCTCATCTTGGTAAGACCGATTCTGAACTGTGTCTGGAGAAGCTCTCCGACGCAGCGGACACGACGGTTGCCAAGGTGGTCAATATCATCGGTCTGGCCAAGGCCATCCATGATATTGCAGAAATAAGAGAAGCAGGCGACCATGTCGCTGATGGTGACATGGGTGACGCCATTGAGGTTGAGGTCGGTACCGATCATGGTGACGATGTCTCCTTTGCCTCCTACCTTATCGTGCGCGTAAACCTTAATAGTATTGACGGTGCTATGGGAGTCGAGGTTCTTGTTGACCTTGAGGGTCTCGGTGAACTTCTTTGGGCTGTTCTCGAAGAATTCGATGTCACGGAGATGCTGGACATCGTCTTTGGTAAGGGTGTAACCCTTGACGAAAGCCTCACCGTCTTCATTGGTGATGACCTCACCATCGTCGTTGACGATGTTCTCGGCGAGGACACGGCCTGGAAGTCTCTCGTAAAGGCCGAGCTTCTGAGCGTATTTGAAACGGCCAGCGCGACCAAGGTCATATCTCTTTGGATCGAAGAATTTCTGCACTAAGAAATTCTCGACGCCTTCTTTGGTGACAGGCTCGCCTGGTTTGAGTTTCTGGAAGATTTCGATTAACGCTTTGTTAGCGCTTGGGGAAGTGTCTTTGGCGAGAGTGCCTCTCATGGCCTCGGTGTCGCCGAAGAGTCTCTTGATCTCCTCGAAATCCTTGGTGGTCTCGAAACCGTCTTCAGTGGTCTCTTTTGGACCCTGGTCAAGGCCTAAAGCCTTGAAGAGGATGGTGGCTGGCATCTTTCTCTGACGGTCGATACGGACCCACATAAGGCCATGGGAATCGGTTTCGAACTGGAGCCAGGTACCACGGGTTGGGATGATTTCGCCGGTGTACATGTGGACACCCTGTTTGGTGTCGAAAGTGTCGCCGAAATAAGCGCCTGGGGATCTGACGATCTGGGAGACGATAACACGTTCTGCGCCGTTGAC
The DNA here is from genome assembly GCA_017542885.1 of Bacilli bacterium. Classification (GTDB taxonomy): domain Bacteria; phylum Bacillota_I; class Bacilli_A; order RFN20; family CAG-826; genus UBA4951. Next base: position 4,409 of record JAFXWH010000080.1, read on the forward strand.
GATGAAGGTTCCGGATTCGGTCATCATCGGGACATCGCCCATGAAGACCTCGGCACCCTCTTTGACGACGCCGGTTTTCTTATTGAAAATACGAAGGGTGACCTTAAGCTTGCTTGAATAAGTAAGGTCGTTTTCCTTGCACTCGAGTGGTCCGTATTCCGGTTCCTCGAAGTGGGAATCGACGTATTGGATTTCCGTGGTGTTCGCGTAGTTGGCGATCGGGAAGACTTCTTTGAAGACCTCATCGATGCCGCTCTTGAGGAAGAGCTTGAAGGACTCAGTCTGGATCTCCGCTAAATAAGGGAGTTCGAGAGAGCCGCTGATTTTTGAGAAGTCAAGACGGCCATTAAGCCTGGTTGGGTACTTCTCAAGGTAGTCTTTAACTGCGTTGTTTGCTTTTGCTGCCATTAATAAAGCTCCTTTTTGTCACTTGCTTGGATGACGAGATAACCTTTCTTCTTTGCGAGCACTTCTACCTTATTAAATAAGGAGGATAGATGCTCTTTGACACTAAGTGCCCCTTGCTTGACCCTGATGACGATGATAAGAGAACCCTCTTTGGTGAGATGCTCCCCTGCTTCATCATAGATCCTGTAGGTAACCTTCTTGCCAGCCCTGATAGGCGGATTCGAGATTATCGTGTCATAGATGGAGTTGATGTTGAGGTAAACGTCGCTATTGACGATCTCTACCTGAGACGAAACGCCCAAGATATCGGCGTTCTTTTTGCTCAGTTCGAGGGCCCTAAGGTTCACGTCTGCTAACGTAATGAACCGCTTAGGGTCGAGGTGGGCGAGTATTAGTCCGATTGGTCCCGCTCCACACCCAAGGTCGAGAATCTTTCTCCCTAAAGAGAGATTGGCGATGGTTTCAAGCAATATTTTCGTGCCATCGTCGAGCCCTCTTTTGCTGAAGACTCCACGGTCGCTTTTGAAGTGGTAGGTTTCACCTAGGAGGGTAAATTCCATGGTGATATCTTGGTGGCCTAATTCTTCCACGTTATCGAAGTACTGGGCCATAACGCTACCTCCTTTAAAGCGCCAAAACCCTACCCAAAGATGACGAGTCCTTGGGCAGGGTAGGTAAATAATTGTTTAACGAAACTATTTGATTTCGATTTCGGCACCGGCGTCCTTGAGGACTTTTCCGTGGGCCTCAGCCTCGACTGGGCTGATCTTCTCTTTGATGGCGCATGGGCAAGCATCAACGAGCTTCTTGGCATCCATAAGGCCAAGACCGGTGATGGTCTGGACAGCCTTGATGACGGCGACTTTGCCGGCGGTTCCAAGTCCCTTTAAGAATAAGGAGACCTCGGATGGGCCCTTCTTGGCGGACTCTTCTTCCTCGGCAGGAGCGGCAGCGGCCACTGGGGCAGCGGCGGTGACACCGAATTCTTCCTCGACAGCTTTGACGAGGTTGCTAAGCTCAAGCGCGCTCATTTGCTTGAGGGTGTCAATGATTTGTTCATTGGTTAACTTTTCAGCCATTGTTTTTTCCTCCATTAGTTGGCAGGCGTCTCGGCTGGGGCACTAGCCTCAGCAGGAGCGCCATTCTTTTCGGCGACAGATTTGATAGCTCTGGCAAATCCAGAGATTGGTTCGTTGAGAACCATGCAGAACATCGAGAGCAATTGCTCCTTGGTTGGGAGCTTGGCGACAGCTTTTAAGCCTTTGGCATCGACGACCTGACCTTCGACGTATCCACCTTTGAGAACAAGATTCTCGTGGCCACGGCTGTACTTGTAGATGATGTTGACGCCGGAGCTGGTTTCTGGTGAGAAGACAAAGGCATTCGGGCCTTCGAGGAATTCATCGAGACCTTCGATGTTGTTCTCTTTGAGAGCTCTGCGGACCATGGTGTTTTTGAAGACACCGAAGCGAGCATTCTTCTCAGCGAGCTTACGGCGAAGTTCGGTGATCTCGGCCACGGTCAAGCCATGATAGCTGACAATGGCGATGGCTTTGCTATTCTGGATGCCTTCGGAGATGGTCTTAACAGCATCTTGTTTAGCTTGGAGTGCTTTTTCGTTCATCGTAGTTCCTCCTTTCTTTATCGACTATATGTGAAGCTTGATATAACTAGTGGGTTATGAATTATCTGTATCCTCCGCAACGTGTATTTATTAAGGCACTTGCCCGTTGCTCTCTTAGGTATAACAAGCAATTCACCAAATTTGGTGTTCGCTAAGAAACTTAGTTCTTAGCATCAAAGGTGATCTTCATGCCTGGGCCCATGGTGGTGTGAAGGACGCAGGATTTGATGAATTTGCCTTTGACGGTGCTTGGACGGGATTTGGCGATGGTGTCCAAGACGGTGTTGAGGTTGTCAGCGATCTTAGCTTCTTCGAAGGAGCAGCGGGCGATGCTGATGTTGAGGTTGCCATCACGGTCAACACGGTAAGCGATCTTACCACGTTTGATCTCGCTGATAGCGGTAGCGAGATCCATGGTGACGGTTCCGGTCTTTGGGTTTGGCATTAAGCCTTTTGGACCAAGGATACGGCCCATACCCATTTTGCCAAGCTCACCCATCATATCTGGGGTAGCGACCATGACATCGAATCCGAACCAGTTTTCGTTGAGGATCTTCTCGAGCATGTCTTTGGCACCGACGAAGTCAGCACCGGCGGCTTTGGCTTCTTCCTGCTTGTTGTTGGTGATGGCAAGGATCTTCTTGGTCTTACCATTGCCATGAGGAAGGGCTAAGGTGCCACGGATAAGCTGGTCGGCTTTGGTTGGGTCGACATTGAGCGCGAAGCTGATGTCGATGGTGCTGTCGAACTTGGTGGTGCTGGTCTTCTTGATGAGAGCAGCAGCTTCGTCGACAGTGTATTCTTTGTTGGCGTCGATGAGAGCGGCGGCGGCGTTGTACTTCTTGAAGTGTTTCATGTTACTTGGCCTCCTCCTTACTTCTCGTCAACGGTGATGCCCATGTTAAGGGCAGTACCGGCAATGATCTTCTTCGCCGCTTCGATATCGTTGGCGTTGAGATCTGGCATCTTGTAGTTAGCGATCTCTTCAAGCTGAGCCTGGGAGATGTGACCGACAATCTGCTTTGGGTTGCCAGAGCCTTTGGTGAGGCCGGCAGCCTTAAGGATTAATCCAGCGGCTGGGCTGGTCTTGATGACGAAGTCGTAGGACTTGTCTTCGTAAGCCGTGATGATGACAGGGACGACTTGACCCTTTCTGTCAGCGGTCTTCGCATTGAAGTCGGTGCAGAACTTGGCCATCTGAACACCCGCGGAAGCGAGTTTTGGTCCTGGATGGGCGTCTCCGCCAGGGAGTTCCATCTTAAGAACCTTAGCGATTCTTTTTGCCATGTGTTTTCCTCCTATTGGAATTTAGCATGCAGTGGCTTATCGGAACGCCGCTAAACGTTCCTACCACGCTGTACGCATATACAAAGATGCGTGCGGATATAAATATACGCGTGTGAATTTTGCCTTTCAACAAAAAAATGAAGAAATTGTTTCGTTCGATGGTTTCTGGCTTTTTCGAATATCCAAAAATCCCCGCAAAAAATACAAAAATCCCTTGCAAAACCCCTTTATTCTTCAAAAATTGGCCTTTCGAAAAAAGATTTCGTGGGCGCCAAAAAGAGGGATATAGGCGAGTGCGCTTCTTTGTATCTACACGCGGAATATCGTGTATAATGGGCACATGAAAAAGAACCGTATAGCCCGTATCGCAACTTTGCTCGCAGGCGTTTTCTCGCTTGCCAGCTGCGACCTTGGAGCCTTCTTTCAAATCTTAGGAAGTCTCTCCCCAACCAGTGGTGAAGCCGATGATCCACGTGAGCATTTAAGCATCAACCTCGACTACCACGATGGCGAACATTACACCGCCACAAAGTCCGCTTATGTCTATGAGGACATCAACGACTCCACTGCCAATTACCCATGCCGTTCGTATGGTAACATCAAGCTTTTAGTCATTCCTGTGAAGATCAAAGGCTATGAGAGCGTGGCCACTCAAAGTAATCTCCAAAGAATCCAAAACACCTTCTTCGGTGGAACCGAGGATACCGGATGGGAATCCGTCTCTTCCTTCTACAAAAAGTCCTCTTATGGCGCTCTCAATATCACCGGTGTCGTCCCAGATCAGTGGTATGACTGCGGAATGACCACCACTCAAATCAAGAATCTCACCGCTCCTGCAGGAACTCCTAATGCAAGCTCCTTCGATCCAACTTGGACCATTCTTAAGAATGCCGTCAGCTGGTACAAAGAGACTTATCATGATGACTGCACGAGCTTTGACGTCGACCACGATGGCTATATCGATGGCGTTTGGTTAGTCTACGGTTCCCCAGATCACAAGAATGATTCCAGCCTCGACCAGAAGCTTTGGTGGGCATATAACTTCAAAGATTATTCCGTGGCTGGCGCTAGCGTAGTCGCCAATCCTGTCGCTTACAGCTACTGCTGGGCCTCATATGACTTCATGGATAATGGCGA
>JAFXWH010000007.1:0-5470 GCA_017542885.1 Bacilli bacterium
GATTCTCAAGATCTGCGAGGAGCATGGTGTCGATAAAGTCAACATCATCGCCCACTCAAAAGGGGGCCTCGATGCCAGATACATGATTGAGAAGCTAGATATGGCGGATCATGTCGCAAGCTTAACGACCCTTTGCACCCCACATAAAGGAAGCGTCTTCGCTAGAGGCTTCATCAAGCTTCCTCGCTGGATGCTTAAATTCATGTCCTTCTTCGTCAACCTTTGGTACCGCATACTCGGTGACAAGTGCCCTAACTCCTTCAAATCCTTGGAGCAGCTCTCCTCCTTTAACCCTGTGGAAGAAGAGACCATCCTCCTTGGAAGCGGAATCTATTGCCAAAGCTATTCGGCCACGCTTGAAAGAAGCAGGGACGATTTCGTGCTTGGCATCCCTCTTGCTTTCTGCCATTACTTCGAGAAAGGGGAGCCATGTGATGGCCTAGTCACCAATGAGTCCGCCAAATTCGGCGAATACAAAGGCAATATGCTAGAAGGCTCCATCTCACATAGTGACGTCTTCGATTTCATGGCCAAGAAAAAGAAAAAGGACCGTATATACGCATTCTATTCGTCTTTATGTGAGGATCTAAAAGGTAGGGGTTTCTAATGTATATCCTCTTCCCTTTGAGCGTTACTTTATTATTTGAGACAGCTTTCTATATCGCCCTTAACCGTCGCAGCATAAAGCTGTTTTTGATCGCATCCATCATGAACGTCATCTTGAACGTCACGATGAATTTTTTATTGTCGCTACAGATGTCGCTAGATACTTATCTTACGATTCTCATAATTTATGAGATTGGCACGGTTTTCGTTGAATCGCTAATCCTTTGGATTACGATGCATTTCAAATACTGGAAAACGCTTCTATTCTCTTGTTGTGCGAACTTCACGAGCTTTTGCCTCGGCTGGATTCTATACGATCGTCTCTCGCCGCATCAAAGGGCAATGATCATCGTATGCTCAGTCTTCTTTGCTCTCTATTTCCTTCTTTTTCTCTTTGTTCTTCTTGGTTTTATGAAAAGGCCAATTAACAAGGACAACAACGACCACGATGGTAACGGCTATACCGAAGGCGGTATAGATGAGAGCCGAGAAGACATTTCCGATTCCCTCGAGGACGTTGACCCTCTTCTCCATTGATTTGTAGAACTTGATAGAGTCTATCGTGAGTTCTGATAAATCGAGCTCTTTAGTCGCATATATCGTGCCTAGCCTTCCAGAACGATAGACATCTGTTTCGAAAGCGTAACGAACGCCTTTATATGTTACGTCGACTATGGCGGAGTATTCTAGGGTGCCTTTTAAACCATCTATTTCTCCCTCTATCGTATAGCTCTTTTTGTTTCCTTCGTAGATTGAATAGTCGGAGATAGAAACGTCTTCATCTAACGTATTCATCGCCTCAAAACCCCAACGATTGGTCCCATCGTTTAGGGGCAGTTTTTCGTTGGTGATGATGGCGTATGTTTTTGTTTCGCCTAAAGGAACTACCTCCTCAGTGAAAAGATTGTCCCCTAAAGCATAGGTGTAGGGGATTTCCTCATTGTTCAGCTTGATGTTCTTGAACATCCTAGGATATAGATCACCTTGGTTCTCGATCGTAAGGAGGTATTTTTCCTTGGTGTAGTTATCGGCAAGCTCATAAGTGCCCTCATGGGTGCAGGAGACGGCAACGTCTTGATAGTTGGTCTCATAAGAGGGAAGGATCATAGGTGAGTTGCTCATCAAAAGCGGCAAGGCAAGGATCAACGACAGCAATTCTTTCTTTCTCTTTTTCATAAAATCCCCTGCAAAAATAAGCTATTCATATTCTTACAAAAAACGCACTTAAAAGGCAATTAGTGTTCTTCGCGTGTGCGCATGCGTCCTAGGGGTATTAACTCACTTAAGGATTTTTGCTAATATTTGGACAGTTTTTCGTTTTTCAATTGTCACGTTAGGTGAAAGGCAACAATGGGCATTTCGAAAAGAATCGCTGAGGCCTTCCTCCAAGGTGAGGAAAAGGCGACTGAGACGGTCTATCTTGAATTCAAGAACCTGATGTATTTCATCATCGCCTCTTACGTCCCTTCGAAAGAAGACTGCGACGATCTTTTGAGCGAGTCCTTCATGAAGGCGATCGAACACCGCTCCGAGATGAAGGATCCTAGCAAAATCAAGGCGTTCCTTTCCACGATCGCTAGGAATAGTGCCCTCAATTTCCTTAAAAAGAAGAGTGACGTTCCATCATCCGAAATCATCGACAGGATGTATGGGGAAGAAGACCGTTGCAACGGCGTCCTCACTTTGATTGAGCCTCTCCTAACCAACAAGGAGACCATCGTTGTCTATCTTAAAGCGGTCTTCTCATATACTTGGCCAGAAATAGTGGAAGAGACGGGTATCGCCGAATCCACCGCGAGGAGAATCTATGCCTCCGCCGAAGAGAAGCTGCAGAAAGGACTCCTATGAACTTCGAAAAACGAATGAAGAAACACGGCATGGAGAACCTCAATTCCATCGTGCCGAATCCATATCCTGTAGCCGAACCTCAGAGGTCTTTCCCGTTCTGGGCGAAAATCGCCACTCCTTTAGGCTCGCTCTTGCTCGCCGCCTCCGTGGTCGGTGCCATCGTCATCCCTGTCGCCCTTAATAGAGGCAATGAAGAGAATCCGGTGGAGCTTTCCTCAGTTGCCCCTCAGACTTCATACCCAACCGACCCAAACGTCACCCCAAACGTCACTATTGTTGGCGCCCCAAAACTCAACTATGTTCCAGAAATGGACAGCAAAATCGTCAGCAGAACCGGCCCAAAAGCCCTTGAGAACCTTTGTCCTTATCTGGCCGATTCTAAAAACAAGAATTTCACCATCTCGCCTGCCTCCTACCTTCTTTGTGCTTCCGCTTTGGCAGCCGTATCCGATGGCTTTGATTTGAATGCTTATGGTTTGGTCGATGCCAAAGACGACACAAAAGCTCTCTTAGAAAATTGGAATTCCTCTTATGGCACGAAGAATCAAACAACGGGAGCGGAGTATAACTGGTGCTCTTTCAAGAGCGGTGTCCTCCATCAGCAAGTTGGTGGCACATACGCCTTCGACGATACGAAACGGCAACAAGTCGAGGATGCCTATATCGCCACGAGCGTAGCCCGTCTTGGAGAACACTGCCAGCAGGCTCAGCAATATTTCAAAGACGCAGTGGACCTCACCATCCCTATCCCTGATGTGGATATGCCAGGTGATGGCGTGCTCACCTATGGTGCCCTCACGATGATGGATCTAGCTATGCAAACCTATGAGACCAAGAAAAACCCATTCGTCGTCGATGGAAGAGTGATCAACGTCGATGCAGGCTATTATGGAACCGAAGAGAAACCGGTCGGCGTCAAATATTTCGAGGGAGAGACATACTTGGCTTTCTCTTTCAGAATTTATTGCACCGACCTCATGGTCGTTCTTCCTAACGAAGGCGTCTCACTCGAATCGGTTCCTCTCCTCGAGGCTTATAACGAAATAGCCCTGAATAGAAGAGTCGCCTCCGGGAGGGCTTACGGCTATATTCCATATTTCCATCTCAGCAATTATTCCTTCGATGTCAGAAGTGCTTTCTTGGATCATATGACTGGGAACGAAAAGCTTTATTCCAAGCTGTTGAGGAATAGCCATCTCGGAGTAGGCCCGTATTTCCGAGCCTATCAGTCTACGGATTTTGAGTTATGCGACAAAGGCGTCTATGGGCAAAGCGTGACCGTTGCTGGCAGCGGCTCAGGATCCATGCCTAGCAAAAACCCAATCCTAATCAACGTAAACCGCCCATTCTACGCAGTCTGTTTAAAGGATGGATTCCCGTTATTTGTCAACAAAGTTAACAACCCATCTGTGAGAAGCGCGGCCTGACACCCCCAAAACTCTTGGTACACGCATTGCAGCAGCGGTGCGTGTTTTTGTTATGGCACCTTATCGTTTAAAGTTTTCACTAATAGAAACCCTTATTGTTTTGGAATCTTGACAGGCGAACCAACTAAACTACAATTGTAGTGACTACAAAAGTAGTGGAGGAAAACTTATGGCCGTTTTATCTGTCAGGTTGAGCGATGCCGAATACAAAGCGCTCGATAGTTACGCAAACACAAATGGCATTTCTATGAACAAAGCGATCAAGGACGCTTTCTTTGAAATGCTTGAGGATCAGTACGATTTGGAGGCTTTTGATAAGGCTTATGCCGAATATCTCAAAGATCCTAAGACCTATACAAGCGAAGAGGTTGCTAAAGAACTTGGGATTCTATGAAGACTTATAAACTTGAGTATTCTAAGGAAGCCCTTAAAGATCTAAAAAGACTTGATAATTCAGTTGCTCGCGTAATCTATGCTTGGATGAAAAAGAACATAGAAGGATCCGAGAATCCAAGGGTTCATGGAAAAGGCCTTTCGTCTAACCGATCCGGCCAATGGCGTTACCGAATTGGAAATTACCGAGTTATCTGCAAAATAGAGGATAATAGGGTTCTTGTTCTTGTCTTAGCCATCGGTCATAGAAGCAGAATTTACGACGAATAAAGATCCAAAAAAAACGAAGCGCTAATCGGTAAACCGCTGAATAGCGCTTTTTTTCTTACAATATCGTTTGCCATGACTACCCTCTCCTTGGTTTATCCAATAAAAAAAGCCCCTTTTTGCGGGGGCTTTTCATTTTATTTGTCGAATGTTTTGAGGAAATCCTCAACGAGGAGAGTCTTGTCGACCGTCGCTTTAGAATCCTTGAAGGCAATGAATTCGCTTAAGCCATACCTGTCCTTGGCTTCCTCGCTCCAATCATAGGTGTAGCCAAGTCTCGTCCATGGAAGCTTGCTCACATCATATGAGTAATAGTATTGGCTAGAGAACCAACTCTTATATTCCTCAGTCTCATCTTCAGCGAACTTGATATCCATCGGTTTGGTGACGTCTGTGACATAAGCAGGGCGTTTCACATATGATGGATCGATCCACATTGAGCTGATATAGGTGTTCTTGCTTTCGTGGTTCATTCCGAGAACCTGTTTGACTCTTAAGAGAGGGTCTTTGATGTTCTCTTTATTCGTGACATACCAGTTCTCCATCTCTTTGACTGAGCAGAGCCATGACTCAGACCAAGTAATCGTTATCTCTTCTCCCTCAGGGTATGAGTTTGGGTAGCGGTGGAACGTGAATAGAAGGGCTTTGTCATCCTTCCAAGAGACGTTCTTGTCCTCTTTGGTTAGGTTCACGAGAGGACGGATGTTCTCTTCTTTCGCCTCAATCGAATCGAGGTAGGCGTTATGGAGTCTTTCCTCTAGGGTGAGGGATTCCGCTCCCTTGCACGCGACAAGGAGAATGGAGAATAATGGCAAAATAAATAAAGCAGTGCGGTTTTTCATGCTAAGAATGATAACACACCATTCTTTCGATTAATGCGGTCAATATGAAAAAAATAATTAATTATTTCTTTTCACTCTTCGATTCGC
>JAFXWH010000081.1:0-16730 GCA_017542885.1 Bacilli bacterium
ATTTCCGTTTCCCTATTTTCCAAGGGATCATTGAGAAAGAAGGCTTCAACTTTGCCCACATCGATTACGAAATCATCTACAAAGCGGTGGAGTGGTGCGACATCGTCCATTACTTCCTCCCATTCAAATTAGCCAACAAAACAAGGCTTATCGCCCAAGCCCTCCATAAACCTGTGACAGGCGCTTTCCATATGCAGCCACAGAACATCACGAGCGCGCTTGGTTGCGGCACGAAAGCCTGGCCAAACAACATTCTCTATAAGAGTTTCAACAACTATATCTACAAGAAGACGAAGCGTATCCATTGCCCGTCTGAGATGATCGCCACGACCTTAAAGAACCACGGCTATCTCAAAAACGAGTACCACGTCATCTCTAATGGCGTTTCCGATTTCTTCCACCCAATCGAAATCAAAAAACCTGAAGAGCTTCAAGGCAAATTCGTCGTCACGATGGTAGGAAGGCTCGCCAACGAGAAGAGGCAGGACCTCATCATCAAAGCGGTCGCTAAATCCCGCTACAACGACTACATCCAGATCATCCTTTGCGGAGCGGGTCAGAATAAGAGAAAGTACGAGAGGCTCGCGAAAAAAGTCAAACTCGCTAATCCTCTTATCATCAAATTCTGCAAGCCAGAAGAGCTTCGTGAGGTCCTTAATTACACCGACCTCTATGTGCACGCCAGCACCTACGAAATCGAAGGCATCTCCTGCATCGAGGCCTTTGCCTGCGGTGCCGTCCCAGTCGTCAGCGACTCCGACGAATCCGCGACCAAATCCTTCTCTCTCAACGACAAGGAATGCGTCTTCAAATCAGGCGACTCAGACAGCCTTTGCCATCGCATCGAATTCATGTATGAGAACCGCATGGAGAAGAGAAAGCTCTCTAACCTCTATCTTGAGTTCTCAAAAGAGTTTGCTCTCCCTCGCATGGTCGATTCCATGGAAGAGATGCTTAACCTTGCCAAAGAAGACTTAGAGAAAGGGGAAGACTTCCCAACCCTCTATCCAGTCCCTAAAGACAAACGTTTAGCGAAGAAAATCTTCAAGAAACTCCTCAAAAAAGGCGTCATCAAAGAACTTCCTGATTACTGCAAATGAAGATAGGCTCACCAAATCGGTAAATCGGTGAGCCTTTTTGTTTACAAAAGGTATTTTGCCAAGTATAATCGGTAAATCGGTAAACAAGTTATGAAAAGATATTCCAAAAACCAACTCCAAAGATACCCGATTTACCTTAAGTATTTACGCCAGCTTAAGGAGCAGGGGTATACCTCCGTTTCCTCGCCTCTTATCGCGAAAGAACTCGGATACAGCGAAGAGCAGATCAGAAAAGACCTTCAACTCGTGAGCAACGAAGCGGGCCGTCCAAAGAAAGGCAGGAACATCGATAAGCTCATCGAGACCCTTGAGAACTTCCTCGGATATTGCTCCCAGGCCAACGCTCTCCTTATCGGCGCAGGCCATCTTGGCAACGCCCTCATGAATTTCCCTTCCTTCGAGGAGATGGGCATCACCATCCTTGCCGGATTCGATTCCGATCCAAACAAAATCGGAACCGTCATCAACGGGAAAAACATCCTCGATATGAAGGAGCTTCCTCGCTACATCAAGGAATATAAGGCGCATATCGTCATTCTTACCGTTCCGGCGAATGTCGCGCAGAAAATCACCGATTATGCGGTTGAATCAGGAGCCAGAGCCATCTGGAACTTCGCTCCAATCCATATCAATGTCCCAGGAGACGTCGTCATCGAAGACGTCAACATGGCTTCTTCCTTAGCCGTCCTCTGGCATAGATATCTCAACTTAAAGAATATCGACTAGTTGTTTTTGAAATAATATAGACCGATCGATACGGCGTTATCGAGGTTCAGAGAATCAATCTCACTTGATTGGGCGATTATCAAAGGATCGCCCTTTTTTAAGAATTCGGCAGGGAGTCCAGTGGCCTCGTTGCCATATACCAAAGAATAAGGTTCTTTCTTTTCGGCCTCTCTTAATTCTTTTTTCGCCTGAAGCATGAAAGGATAGAGGTGGTGGTTAGGGAATTCCTTCTCGTATTCCTCAAATGAGGAATAATAACGGAAAGGAAGGGAGAAGATAGCGCCCATTGAGGAACGGACGCATTTGGGGTCGAAGCAATCGGCAGCCGGTTTGATGATGGCAAGTCCGCCGATTTCGAAGGCAGCACCTGACCTGAAGATGGTTCCAAGGTTTCCCATGTTGGAAGGATTCACCAAAACAAGATGATTCTTATTCTCGTCTAGCTTAGATTCGAATTTGCTGAATTCCCCAATAGCCATGACATTGTCCTTGCCAGAGAGGGCGGTGAAGATCTTCTCGTTATTCAAAATGACTGGGATCTTGGCTTCCCTTGCTAAAGAAACAAGCTTGTCAAAAGTCTCGTCCCTTTTCTGTTTTGGGTTAATATACACGCGTTTTGCCACGGATTTTTTGCGTTTTAGCATCTCAATCGTGATGGTTGTTCCTAACGCGTAAGAGGTATCGTTGTTCTTGCTATACTTTTCCATCCCTCAAATTATAGCGGGATTTTTCGGAAAATGAGCCTCTTCCTCTCTATATGTAAGTGGGAGGAACGAATATGGATAAAGATCCAGTACGAATCGGTCGCATCAACATCAAAGTCGAAAAAGCCCTCGGATACGATTTCGGGGAGAACATCTTTTGCTACATCAGCGAGGAGAAGCTAAGGGAATTCGCCTCAAGGTGGCCAAGCGGTTATCTCAAGAAAGTGGAGGAGTCCGCCCACATCATGAAGAATCCTCTTTATGTCGGTATCGATACCAAAAACAAGAGGCTTTATTACATAAAGGAATATCTCGTGAACAATTCCTCGTTCAAGAAAGCCTGCCTTGTCCTTTCTTTCGCAAAGCAGCTTAACCTTGAGGACATCATCCTTCTCGACGAAAAGAAAATGGCCCTCATCTCGAGGACCACTAGATTCGTGATGGCTAAGGCCTAATAGTTGCTCTCACGGACATAACGTTTCGCGAAGAGGTTATTGATGAGGATAAGGGCGAAGTCAACAAGAACGATGATAGCGAATAAGGAAAGGATGGAGATAAAGACACCAGCCCAGCCATTTCCTGCCGAGAATGCATCAGGCAGATGCTTGGACATAAGGAAGGTGTTCTGATCGAAGACAAGGGTGGAATAAGTGGAACCGCTGACAAGATTCTTTCTCATCACTGAGAAAAGGAAATAGAAAATCGGGAAGAATAACGGGAACATGCCATATGACCATTTGACGGTTCCTTTTTCGCCGAAAAGGATCCAATCAAGAAGGACGATGGCAGGGAAGACGATGAAAGAGAGAAGCGAATAGACGAAAGTGTCCGGCTTCATGTAATTGACGCCGACGAAATAGCAATAGAACGGGTGAATCACCGCAAGCGAGACAGAAAGGGCTAACGCACCATGGAAAAGGAAAGGAACGACGCCAGGGGCGATGGTGTTTCTCTTTTCTCTCATTCCAATCGCATTGGCGATGATCTCGGAAAGGATGATGATGCTTGAAAAAAGAGTGACGATGGTCGCGTAGTTGCCAAAACCAGCCCAGAAATTGTTCACGGCGTTGGTGTTTAGCTGAACTACTAAGGTCGATACCCCGATGACTAGGGCAACGATACGGTATATAAGCGCGATAAGTCTGTCTCTAATTACCATGGGGCTATATTTTCCTCTTTTTCCCTCTCTTTTCAAGAGGGGTAGTGAAAAAGCCATTTTGGCAGAAAGAAAAAAGATAGTGATTTCTTCCTTGCTAAGGATAGACAATGTGGCTAAACTAATACGGCACGGCGGAATTGGTGAAGTGGTCTAACACAACCGGCTGTGAACCGGTCATTCGGGAGTTCAAATCTCCTATTCCGCCCCAGAATGAGAATTAACGGCAGTATATCTGCCGTTTTTTTGTTCCTTTTTCGAGGAGAATCACTTCTCTTTGTGGCGCTTTTGTGACGTGTCACCACCTATAGTGTAGCCAACTCGAACGTTTGTTTTATTTAGGAGGCACATTGATGAACGACTTCTGGGACGAAGAAGATATCGAATCGGATAAAGCGGCTTTCGAGTACTATGACGGAAAGCTCCATGAGAAGGAAAATGCCCTCTCAAGGAAAAAGAAGCTAACCACGCGCTTTTTCATCATCTTGGGAATTGGCCTCTTCACAATACTTGCCGTAGTATTGGGACTTGTTTTCGGACTCAAGCCACGCTGATCGTCAAAATGTAGGCAAGCCAAGTTCAGTGGCAATTAGTCAAACCCTTTCTAGCCACTCGGTAATGAGGCCTGTGTCGTAAGGACCCAACGCACCAATGGGTCCTTTTTCTTTAGGGGGCTGCTGTTTGATAACTTGTACAAATTTTGTACAATATTGGAAATGGACAGCAAAAGCGCATTCAACGCAACGGTATGCATCATCGGCATAGCCCTTTTCCTGATTCATGCCATCAACATTCTTCTCAAGAAAAACAAAAGGAAAGATGAGCTTTGTCTCCTCGCTTTCGTCGTTTTCAATGCCTTCCATTTCGCTACGTACTTGGTGTTCACCCTCATCAAGATGAACTATACGAGCGATAACCTCATCATCGCTTTCTATACGGTCTTCTACATCATGAACAACTTTGAGTTGCTCTTGCTCATGGGATACGCATTGGCCTACATCCCGATCAAAAGGAAGACTTCGAATATTCTCTGGGCCGTGGGTTTGGGTCTCTATATCGTTTTCGTTACCCTTGATATCGCGAATATTTTCAACCACATGTTCTTCTATGCGGAGAATGGCGTGTACACGAGAGCGAAGACGATGATTATCTCCCAAGGCTATCAATTCGTCACTTTCGCGATGGTTTTCTGCCTCGCCATTTTCAACAAAAAGGTCAAAATTGCCGAGAAAATCGCTTTCTCAGCATATTGTGCGGTGCCTCTTGTGGCCATCATCATCCAGAACCTTCTTCCAGGTTATGCGGTGGCCTATCTCTCGATCATCATCGCGCTTGAGATCCTTTTCCTTTTCGTCAACGTAAGGAAGAATATGGAACTTGCCAACCAAGCGAAGAGGAACAAGGAAGCGGAAGTGAAGATCATGATCTCCCAGATTCAGCCTCACTTCATCTATAACACCCTCGCCTCCATATCAACCCTCATCAAAATCGATCCTGACAAAGCGGAGAAAGGTCTTGATGATTTCACCGATTACCTTAGAGCCAACCTTTCCTCGCTTTCAAAGAACGGCCTCGTTCCTTTCACCGATGAGCTTAAGCATATAAAAACGTATCTCTCTTTGGAGAAGATGAGGTTTGAAGACCGTCTCAATGTCGTTTACGACATTCAAACAAAGGACTTCATGCTCCCGGCTCTTTCCTTGCAGCCTCTAGTGGAGAATGCTGCCAAACACGGCATCCTCAAGAAGATCGAAGGGGGAACCATCACCTTTAAGACCTATGAAAATAACGACGCTCATGTCGTTGAGATTTCCGACGATGGAGTCGGCTTCGATCCTAATGACGTCAAAGGAAACAACCATTACGGACTCAACAACGTCAAATACAGAATCTCCTCGATGTGTAGGGGAGAGGTCAAAGTCGAAAGCGAACTCAACAAAGGAACGACTGTCACGGTGTTTTTCTATAAGTAGGTGCAATTATGAAAATCTTGCTCGTCGATGATGAGAAGCTCCAGCTTCTAAGACTTGAGGAAACGGTCAAAAAGGTCCTCCCTGAGGCCGAACTGCTTTCCTATTCCAACCCACTCAAAGCCTTTGAGGAAAATGAGAAAGAGCAAATCGACATCGCCTTCCTCGACATCGAGATGCCAGGGCTAAACGGCATCGCTCTCGCCAAGAAACTCAAAGGAGTCAATCCGAAGATCAACATCATCTTCGTGACCGCCTATAACAACTACGCAATGGAAGCCATGAAGATGCATGCTTCCGGCTATGTCTCTAAACCGGTGAGCCCAGCCAAAGTGAAAGAGGAAGTGGAAGGCCTCCGTTTCCCTATCGAACTAGAGCCAACGAAGAAACTCCAAATCAAATGTTTTGGCAATTTTGAGCTATTTTTCCAAGCAAAACCCCTTCGTTTTTCCTATTCGAAGTCAAAAGAACTCTTCGCCTACCTCGTCGATAGGGAAGGTTCTGCCATCAATATCAACGAGCTCAATGCCGTCCTTTGGGAGGAAGATCATAAGTCCTATTTGAGGAACCTCATCGCCGACATCCAAAAGACCCTCAAGAGCGTGGGCTGCGCTGACGTGTTCGTCAAAAGCCATAACGGCTATTCGATCGATGTCGATAAGGTCGACTGCGATGCCTACGAATATAAGAAGGGGAACCCTAACGCGATACGCATGTACAGAGGCGAGTACATGATTCAGTACTCATGGCCGATATTTGAAGATTTTTGATCGAAATCAAAAGAGCAGCCGACTTGGCTGCTTTTTTTCTTTGTGGCGCTTCTGTGGCAGAGGGGATGTTACCATTCAAATGCTTAAGAACCCAAATAGCTAGTTATGCGGTTTTCGGCTCTTTGGGACTTAAGAGACAATCGTCTCCTTCGGCATCGCCTGTTTCTTGGGCAATCGAGGTATCTCCTTTCTCCTCCTTCGAGCCCTAAATTGCGAAAGACAAGTCATGCTAACCGCCAATCGGTAAGACGGACCACCACCAACCATCGAGCTGATTGGCAAAATCGAACCTATGACAATAGGTTCTTTTTTTTATGCTTTCACGAAGGATTTGACGTGATTGATGAAAGCCTCATTCAAAAGGGAGAGAGGCTTGTTCTTGAGCCAAACGAATAAGTATTCGACATATCTTTCCGGGTTGACGATCTCTTTGGCGATGATCTGCTGATTGAGAATGTATGAGGTTTTAGGGAAGAGACTGATTCCGACGTTCCTTCCCGCAAGAGCGGCGACGTCGAGGTAGTTGTCCATCTTGCAGACGATCTTCGGCTCGATATGGATTTCCTTGAACCAACGATAGATCATCGAGACCATCGACTCCCTGCTAGGGACGATGAGGGCCTTATCTTTGAGCATAGCCAAATCGATGGTGGAACCAGGGAGGGAGGCAAGAGGGTTGTCTTTGCTCATGAAGGCGGTCATCTGCTCTTGCCCGACTTTGAAGCTGCTTAAAAGGGTGTTGTCGCAAGGGGAGGTAATGATGGCAAGGTCGATAAGGCCGCTTCTGAGTTTCTGAATGAGCTCGTCGCTATTGCCATCGACGACGGTGAACTGAACGTTTTTGTGTTCCTTGAGGAAGGTCTCGATACACTCTGCGGCAATGATAGGGGCGGAACCTTCAACAAGGCCAATCGCGATCTTGCCGTGCATGCCTTTCGCCATGGCTCTGACCTCTTCGGAAGTCTTGTCGACCAAAGAAAGAATTTCTTTGGCATGCCTATAAAGAAGCTTTCCCGATTCGGTTAATTGAAGGTGTCTTTTGCCACGGATGAAGAGGGTTGTATCAAGTTCTTCCTCGAGGCTTTTCATCTGATTGCTGAGCGGTGGCTGCGACATGCAAAGCTTCTCGGCGGCCTTGGTGATGTTGAGTTCTTCGGCGATGGTTACAAAGTAAGATAATGTGCGGATGTCCATATACTTCTCCTATCATACGGAAATCGTATCGTTACCATAATATTATACGTATTTGTGTAATATTTTGCAGGCTATTAAAATTCGCCATATGAACTTGTTTCCGGGTTCATTGGAGGAGTAATCATGACAATTGAATTTTGGTATTTGATTGGTGCCGCTCTCGTCTTCTTCATGCAGGCCGGATTCGCCATGGTTGAGACTGGTTTCACCCGTGCGAAGAACGCTGGCAACATCATCATGAAGAACCTTATGGACTTCTGTATCGGCACCGTTGTCTTCATGCTCTTAGGCTTCGGCTTAATGATGGGTGAAGATGCTTTAGCAGGACTCGTCGGTATCCCAAACCTCGATCTCTTCGCTAAGTTCGCCGCTTTCATCGAAAGCCCAGCCGAAGGTTTCACCGCAGCATCGACCTTCGTCTTCAACCTTGTCTTCTGCGCAACCGCCGCGACCATCGTCTCCGGCTCCATGGCAGAAAGAACCAAGTTCCTCTCTTACTGCATCTATTCCGCGGTCATCTCTTTGATCGTTTACCCAATCGAGGCTCACTGGATCTGGGGCGGAGGCTGGCTATCTAGCCTTGGCTTCCATGATTACGCAGGAAGTACCGCGATTCATATGGTCGGCGGTATCGCCGCTCTCATCGGTGCCATCATCCTCGGACCACGTATCGGCAAATACGAATACGACGAAAATGGCAAAGTTACTAAAGTAAACGCCATTCAAGGTCACTCCATTCCTTTAGGTGCCTTAGGCGCCTTCATCCTCTGGTTTGGTTGGTATGGCTTCAACGGAGCCGCTGCGACCACCCCAAGTGAGCTCGCAACGATCTTCCTTAACACGACCATCGCTCCAGCCGTGGCAACCGTCACGACCATGATCTTCACCTGGATCAAGAACAAGAAACCTGATGTCTCGATGTGCATCAACGCCTGCTTAGCCGGCTTAGTCGGCGTCACCGCAGGATGCGCTGCCTTAGATGCGATTGGCTCAACCGTCGTCGGTTTGGTCTCTGGCTTCCTTGTCGTCTTCGTCGTCGAATTCCTCGACCTCAAGCTTCATATCGATGACCCTGTCGGCGCTGTCGGCGTCCACATGGCCAACGGTATCTGGGGAACGATCGCTGTTGGCTTATTAGCCAACCCAGCCGCTCCAGCTGGACTCAAAGGCTTGTTTTACACCGGTGATTTCTACCAGCTCGGTGTCCAGTGCCTTGGCTTCGTCTCCGTTGCCGCTTATACCATTGTCACCATGACAATCACCTTCTTCATCATCAAGAAGACCGTCGGTCTCCGTGTCTCCAAAGAAGAGGAGATCAAAGGTCTTGATAAGACTGAACATGGTCTTCCATCCGCTTACGCAGACTTCGTTTATGCCTCTAACGCCTACGCTGAATATAGTCTTGAGAAAGAAGCCCTCCCAGTTATCGGTGTCACGTCAGTGGAAGAGGCCATCCCAGTCAAGAAGGTCCCAAGCAAAGCTTCCTCCTCTCCGAAGTTCACCAAGGTTCAGATCATCTTCAAAGAGGAACGCTTATACGCCCTTAAGGATGCCATGAGCAAACTCGGCATTACTGGTATGACCGTCGCCCATGTCTTAGGCTTTGGCCAGCAGCAGGGCTATGAAGAGTATTACCGTGGCGTCAGAGTCGACACCAACCTCCTTCCAAAGGTCCAAGTCGACATCGTCGTCAGCAAAATCCCTGTCAGAAACGTCATTGAAACCGCGAAGAAAGTCCTTTATACCGGCAACCTCGGCGATGGCAAGATCTTCGTCTATGACGTTGAGAATGTCGTCAAAGTGAGAACTGGCGAGGAAGGTTACGACGCTCTTCAGGACGTTGAATAACAATCACTAAAAATAAAGGCGAGAAATACTCGCCTTTTTCTTTTGCTCATCAAAAAATCGTTTCCAAAATGTTGACAAGCGTACTTGGCAAGAATTATAGTGTGCTTACCAAGTTGACTTGGCAAAAAGGAGATACAAATGGAAAAAGAAGAAATACTCGCAAAAGCCCAAAAAGAGAATAAGGGCAAAGACTTAGCGGAATTAGAAGTAACAAACAAAGCGACCAATCTCGCGTTCACGGTAGGAGGGCTCTTTATCGTTGCTCTCCTCGTTGCCGACTGGATCATCACAGGCACCTTCAAATACTTCGTCTTAGGAGGACTTATGGTGATGATCGCCGTTGCCTTCATCTACAAATACATCCGCTTGAGAAAAAGGCATGAACTCGTCGTCAGTATCCTCTATATCATAGGAGCGATGGGGTTCTTAGCTCTTTGGGTCACTCAACTCTGTGGGTTAATGTAAAGTATGGATGAGTCATTGATTCTACGTAATAACGTCGCGAAGATAAGAAAAGAGAAGGGTCTTTCCCAATCTGACCTAGCCGATCTCGTCGGCGTGAGCAGAAACACCATCAGCTCAATCGAGACGGGCCAGTATCAGCCAACCGCGAAGCTTGCTCTCCTCTTATGCGTCGCACTCGATAAGAAATTCGAAGAGATATTCTATTTCTGAAGAAACGGGTAGGGGAACCTACCTTTTTCTTTTGCTTAAAGAGTATCATATCGGTGTGAAAAAGATAAGATTCCTGACTTTCTTCTCGACGATCCCTCTCTTGCTTTCGTCATGCCTTTTAGAATCGACCGAGAAACCGGACCTTTTCGCCCAAAAGGAGATTGCTGGCACTGGAGCGTTCTCATCTTTGGTCATCAGCCTCGATTCCGAGAGTAAAACCGCCAAAGTCTTCTATAACGAGGAGACCTTTTCTCCTGCTGAGGTTTCTTACCTGAGCTATAAGAAGGAATTCGTCAAAGAAGTCAAAAACGAAATCGGAATCAAAAGCACATACGAAGATGAGTACTTCTTCTATGAGGTTGATTTAGGCGCCTACGAGAAGAGCACCGCATCGTACTACCTTAACGAGACCATAAGCCAAATCACCGAAGGCAAGGATACCGAAGAGGCAAGGATCCTCAGAGGATGCACCGCCGGTGGAGTGGGTGTTTATGTGAAGCGTTCCCTCTATGAGGGAAAACCATCATCCACCCCTGAGCAGTATTTCGCCTGCGCAATCCTTAACAGAGATACGAGCCCTATCTATTACAACGGAAACGGCCTCTTCCATTTGGTGTACCGTTAACAAAGCATAAAAAAAGACCTCCTTCGAACCGGGAGGTCTTTTTGATTAAAGCTTCTTGATCGCTTCGACGGCTTTGCTAAGGTAATCGCCTTCGTAATCCTCAAGCTTTCCTTGATCGACGAGGGCAGCGAGTTTGCCATCCATTGGAAGCTCGTCGATTAGGTTGGCGCCCATCATCGCCGCAAGGCAATCGAGAGGGGTTTCGCCGAAGATTTTGATCTTTTTGCCGCAATCTGGGCAGGTTATGTAGGCCATATTCTCAATGACGCCTAACACATTGATATGCATCATACCCGCCATCGTGATGGACTTTTTGACGACCATCGAGACAAGGTCTTGAGGAGAGGAGACAACGATGGCTCCATCGACTGGGATGCTCTGGAAAACGGTAAGCGGGACATCACCGGTTCCTGGTGGCATATCGATAAGAAGGACATCGAGTTCATCAAAGATGACCTGGGAATATAGGGAAGTGACTAAGTTAGAGATAAGCGATCCTCTCCAAACAACAGGGGTGGAAGGATCGTCAAGAAGGTTGTTGGCGCCGATAAGGAGAAGTCCTTTCTCGGTCTTGGCAGGGAAGATGCCGTTCTCGTCTCCCATTGGGCGATATTCGTCCTGACCAAAGGTCTTGGCGATTGAAGGGCCAGTCACGTCAGCGTCCAAAATGCCGACCTTGAGGCCTTGCTTCATAAGTTGGACCGCTAAAAGGGAAGTGACCATCGATTTGCCAACTCCGCCTTTGCCAGAGATTACCGCGATGGTTTTCTTGATTTTGCTTAAAGGATGCGGCTTAAAAGTCTTGATGCCGTTTTTCTCCGCCGCTCGGGCGAAGGGATTGTATTTGTTCTCGTCTTCAGTCATGGGTATTACCTCACCCGGTAATTATAGCCATAGATGTTTCTTAGTTCTACTAAGGTTTCAAAGTGACTATACTATATCGGTATGACAATCGAAGTGTTTGGTGAAATCGCATTGGACAGCCTCCTTGAGTCCCTCAAGGTCTTAGGCTTCGCTTTCATCATTTACTTCATCCTTTCCTTCTTTGAAGGAAAAATCGCATCTATCTTAGAGAAAAAGAAGAAACAGGCCCCGTTATTCGGTTCCTTGGTTGGCGTGGTCCCGCAGTGCGGAATCTCCGTCGTCGCAGGTGACCTTTTCACCAAAGACCACATCACTTTGGGCACCCTTGTAGCTATCTTCATCGCCTGTTCCGACGAAGCTCTCCCGATCATGTTTGGGAACTTCGAGGGCAAGTGGCCTATGGCCTTTGCCGTCATCGGACTCAAGATCGTCTTCGGTGCGTTCTTTGGCATCATGGTCGATCTCTTCTTCAGAAAGAGAGACAAAGTCGTCGATGAGCATTTAGAGCACTGCGAAGGCAACCACGACATCCACAAAGGCTGCTGCGGACACGAAGTGGAAGAAGGGGGAAAAGAAAGCCGAGTCCATGAGCATCTCGTCCATCCTCTCATCCATTCGCTTAAGATCTTCGCCTACGCTTTCGTGATCTCTCTCCTCTTTGGACTCCTCTTTGAGTGGCTTAGCACCGTGATCGATATGGAGGAATTCCTTTCCTCATCCTATTGGTTCTCGCCTCTATTTGCCGTCCTCATCGGTCTTATCCCGAACTGCGCTTCAAGCGTTCTCCTTGCCGAGCTTTATGTCGAAAACGCCCTTCCTTTCGGCGCTCTCCTTGCTGGCCTTGCCGTCAACGCCGGTCTTGGCCCCTTATATCTTTTCAAGCAGAAGAAGACCCTCAAGACCGCCTTCATCGTCGAAGGCCTCCTTATTGTCTTCGCGCTCGTTATGGGCTATGCATTCATGTGGGTTAACGTATGAGAGACAAGAAGACTGAAGCTTTGTACCGCAAATACATCAAAAAGAAGTACACCGGCGAAGACCTCGACATGCTCAATGAGAGAGACATGGATGGGGATTCTGGCAAAGCCGGAAGCGAAAAATACAAAGACCACGAAGACGCCGCTTAGTGTACAATAAACCTATGAATGAAAACGAAGCCCGTCTTGTTTATAAGAACAAGATCACCAAAATTACCAACCTCGCCCTTTTCATTCTGTCCGCGATTTTGGTTTACCTTACGTCTTTCTTTTCTGCTCTGCTCTTGATCGCAGATGGCGAAAAAGATATCACCACACAGGTTTTTGATTTGATTTTCTTTGTCTTTTCGATGCTCGCCCTTATTTTCACCGCGGTTCGAATTGGCCTCATGTTTGTCCATGGCAAAGGCGGTCTCAGCCGTGCCCGCTATCACGCGATTGACGTTGTCAAACTTATGATCACCGGCACCCTCATCCTTTCTCATCTGGTGCTCGGTATCGGTGTCTTCGGTGGCGGTGTTGGAAGCAGCAACTCCGGCCTCGTTTATTTCCTGAGAGGCTATTGTATCTTCATCTTTGTTCTCGAAGTCATCGTCTTCATCTATCGTCTTTGGAGAATGGCCTGGATCAAAGAGAATCCTGAAAGAATATATGGAACCCTCGCCGTTTCTAAGGTCGATTCCTCGAGAGCTCCGACAAAAACCTCCAGCAAAACCCCATCGAAATCTCCTAAACCTGTCGAAATCGAGGCTACTCCTAAAGCCATTGGTGCCATCGATGCCGAAGTGAAGGAAATCGAGGTCAAGAAATAACTTGCCAAGAGCCTATCTTTGAGTAAAATTATCGTTGCGCATTGGGGTGTAGCCAAGCGGTAAGGCATCGGACTCTGAATCCGAGATGCACTGGTTCGAACCCAGTCACCCCAGCCATTTGAAATTAACGGGAACTATCCCGTTTTTTCTTTATCTAGGCAATAAAAAAGAGCCCCGTGAGGAGCTCTTAGGAATACTAGGCTTTGACGAGTTCTTTGACGATTTCAATCATCTGATTGAAGTCTCTGACTGAGAGGAATTCGTAGCGGCTGTGGTGGTTATATGAGCCAGTGCCAAGGTTTGGGGTTGGGCAACCAAGGAAGGAGAAGGTCGCTCCATCGGTTCCGCCTCTGACTGGGGCATGGACAGGTTCGATTCCCATCCTCTTGAAGACCTCGACGGCATGATTCAACGCACGTGGATCCTCGTCGATGATTTCCTTCATGTTTCTGTAATCGTCACCCATCTCAAGGTCGATCTTGGCGGTTGGGTATTTCTTCTCAATGAATTCCTTGATCTCCAAGAACTTCTTTTTCTGGGATTCGAACTTCTCTTTGTCGTGGTTTCTGATGATGTAGTGGAGCTCAGCTTTGGAAACGTCTCCGGTGAAGGAACCGCAGTGGTTGAAACCATCATGTCCATCGGTATTCTCTGGACGGGCTTCCTGACCAAGCATGGAATCGAAGAGGACGCCTAAACTGATGGCGTTCACCATTCTGCCTTTGGCTTCGCCTGGGTGGATGCCCACACCATGGATGGTGACACCGGCATGCGCGGCGTTGAAGTTCTCGATATCGATATGGTCTGGGTAATCGCCATCGATCGTGTAAGCGTAATCTGCGCCGAATTTCTTCGCATCGAAATGCTCTGGGCCTCTTCCGATTTCCTCATCAGGGGTGAAGAGGATAGCGATTGGATGGTGTTTGACTTCTTTATTTTTGACTAGGTAGGCAAGGACTGACATGATGACGGCGACACCGGCTTTGTCATCTCCGCCTAAGAGGGTGTCTCCGCTCGTGACGACAAGGGTGTCTCCCTCGTGTCCCTTAAGGGAAGAGAACTCTTTTGGGCTCATCTGGTATTCGTCGTTCAGTTTGATATAACCGCCGTCATAGTTCTCGATGATCTGAGCTTTGACGTTTTTGCCAGGCATCTCTAGAGCGGTATCGACGTGTGAGTTTAAACCAATAACGTCCAGTCCTTTCTCACCTTCGAGGAAAGCGTAAAGCCTGCCTTCTTTGGTGATCTCGCCTTCAATGCCAAGCTCAAGGAGTTCCTTTCTTAAAAGGTTAAGAAGGTCGTACTCTTTTTTGGCGCTAGGAGTAGAGGTGGACTCGTCGTCCGACTGGGTATCGATTTTGATGTATCTAAGGAATCTTTCTAAATTTTCGTTCATGGTGTTTGCCTCGTCTAACTCGGTTATTGTAACTCAAAAAGAAGGAAAACACTAAGGAAAGACCTTTTTAAAGGTCAATACGCTACCACATGTAGTGCGAATTCGCTAAAATGGGAACGTCTTTCAAAGAAAGGAATCAGAAAAATGTCAAAAGAAAAACTTATCGGCGCACTTAACGAAGAAGTCACCGCCAAAATCGTCAAAGACTATTCAGAAGACAAAAAGAACACTATCGTGAGGCACGCCCTCAGCAAAGGCAACATCTCCGCTGCCATCTATGAGCCAGGCGCTTTAGGAAGCGTCGCCCCAGCCTTCTCCATCGATCTTAAGACCTTGCCGGTCGCCAATCAGAGGAGAAGTGGCCGCTGCTGGATCTTCGCCGGCCTCAATGTCCTCCGCGAAATCATCGCTAAGAAATGCGAACTCAAGAGCTTTGAGCTCTCCCAGAACTATATCTCCCTCTACGACAAGATCGAGAAAGCCAACTTCGCCCTCGAGACCATCCTCGAACTCGGTGGCCGCGACCATGACGACAGAGAGCTTCATTTCATCCTCGCCATGCCTGTCTCCGACGGTGGCCAGTGGGATATGTTCGTCAACCTCGTCAAGAAATACGGCCTCGTCCCACAGAACAAATTCCCAGAGACCTTCCAGTCCGAAAACACCCAGGAAAGCGACTTCTTGGTTAACGCCGCTATCAGAAAATTCGCTGCAGATTCCGCTTCTTTCCTCAAAAAAGGCGATATCGCTACAGCCAGAAAGATGAAAGAAGAGGTTATGGAAAAGATATACCATCTCTTCCTTAACTGCTTCGGCGTCCCTCCAACCAAATTCGATTTCGAATATGAGAATGAGAAGGGCTACTTCGTCGACAAAGACCTCACCCCGAAATCCTTCTTCGAGAAGTACATCGGCGAGAGGATCGACGAATACCAGTCTCTCATCAACTCTCCAACGAGCGACAAGCCATACATGAAGAACTACACCATCGAGTACCTTGGCAACGTCAAAGAAGGCAAGGCCATCAACCACCTCAACCTTCCTATGGAACGTATCAAGGAACTCATCATCAAACAGCTTTCCGATGGTGAGCCAGTCTGGTTTGGAAGCGACGTCTCTTTCTACCGCGATCCAAAGCTCTTCGCCTGGGATGACAAATCCTTCGATTATGAGTCCGAGTTCGATCTCAGCGTTGAGTTCTCTAAAGAGAAGATGCTCGATTACTGGCATAGCGCCATGAACCACGCCATGGTCATCACCGGCGTCAATCTCAAAGATGGCAAGGCCAACAGATGGAAGATTGAGAACAGCTGGGGCAACGATGTCGCTCTCAGCGGTTACTACGTCATGAGCGAGACCTGGTTCGACAAATTCGTCTATCAGGCCGTCATCATGAAGAAGTACCTCACCGAAGAAGAACTCAAAGCCACCGAGGCCGAACCAATCAAACTCCACCCATGGGATCCAATGGGAACCCTCGCTGACTAAAACCAACAACATTGAATGTTGGGGCGTTTATAGATTGTAAAGAGAGGTCAATCATGAAGAAAACACTCCTCGCTACAATGCTTCTCAGTGGAATGCTCCTCTGCGGTTGCGATAGTCTCATCGCTAGTAGCAGCGAAGATTCCTCTGAATACTCTGCGCCTACTACCATCGAAGACAGCAATTCCTATTCGGATAAGGCTCTCGAGGTCAAACCTTTAGGCGATGCAGCCGCCCCAACCTTCGATTCGAGCACAAAGACGTATTCTTTCGAGGTCACCGAAAACGATATCTCCTATGAGTTATCAGGCGCCTTCGAAGGAACGTTCGCAATCAATAACACGGCTGACCTTGAGGATCATGGCAGAGTCCTCTTCGTCCTCAATGGCGTCAACCTCACCAACATGGCGACTGAAGGAGTGGTCTTC
>JAFXWH010000082.1:0-6902 GCA_017542885.1 Bacilli bacterium
GTCGCCGAAGATATGAGGTTCGGCATCAGGGACGTATTCATCTAATGGCAAATAAGGATTGAATACTTGCTGTTTCATTTGTTCTCCTCCAGTATTTCCTCACGGTAATCCCTTGGGGTTTTACCGATAATTTTCAAAAAGTTGCGGTTGAAAGTGCGAAGTGAGTCGTAACCGACTTCCTCTGCCACTTCCTGGATTTGGACATCTTCTCTCTTTAAGAGCTCGATGGCCTTTTGGACCCTGAACCTGTTGAGGTAGCTTCTGAAGTTCTCTTTGAGGCCGTCATTGACGACATTAGAGAGGTAATGGTAGTCGTAACCGACTTTCTTCGAGAAGTCGTCAAGGGAGATGTTGGTCTTGTAGTTCTCCTCGACATAGGAGAGAACCTGGCCGACGAGGGTGGTGAATTTCTTTTCCCTTGGCATCTTCGGGAGCTTGCTATAGATGCTCGCGATGAAATAAAAAGCACTGCGGATAAGATAAGGATCGCCCGAGTGCTTTATGTCCTCTATTAGATTCAGGTATTTGTCGAATTTGAAGACTGGGTTGACTGCACACTCCTTGACCGTCGATGGGTAAAACGCATCGACGTGGTCAGGAGAGAAAATGCAGAGGTAGCTTCTAGAAGAACCGACGGTCTCGTAGAGATGGATCTGATTCGGAAGGATGAGGGCAGCCTCACCTGCGTGAAGCGTGAAATCATTCTTGTCGATCGAGACTTTTAATAGTCCTTCGTAGCAATAAAGGAACTCAAAGCTGTCATGAAAATGGGCGGAAAACGTTAGATTCACATCGTCTTGATGATAGAGGTAATTCGTTCTATTGGAACGGCCCTCCTCAAACGAGACCGTCTTCTCTGACATGCTAAGCCTCCTTTAATCTTCTATCTGTTTGATAAGAGGATAGATGCTCTTGTATTTGGCGTGTTTGGCGCGGTAGTAGGCGAACTTGGCTTCGTTTGGGAAGTACACTTTCGCTTTTTTGATGATCTTGGCCGCAGCTTGGGCGCAAGACTCGTATTTTCCATCTCCAACCATACCAAGGATGGCACCGCCGAAGGATGGTCCTTCGTTGCCGTCGAGCTTGGAAAGCTGGATCTCGAAGATGTCAGCGAAGATCTGGCACCACTCTTCGCTCCTGAAGCCTCCGCCAGAGATGGTGGCCATCTGTGGGCAAGCGCCGTCTTCTTTGGCGGCGTCAAGGCAATCCTTGAGCGAGAAGGCGACGCCTTCCATGACGGCTCTAGACATATCGGCCTTGGTGGTCGTTGAGTCTAAGCCAAGGAAAGCTGCTCTCACTTTGACATCGTTATATGGGGAACGTTCGCCAGCGAGGTATGGCATGAAGAAGACGTTGCTCTCCTTCGCGCCTTTGACGTCGATCTCGTCTTTGGCGAAGTCTTCGGTCTCTCTGATCTGCTCTAACCACCACTTACGGGCACTTGCGGCGCTAAGGGTGCAACCAAGAAGATGGTAGGCGCCTGCGGCATCGCAGAAGCTATGAAGGGCGTTTTTGACGTCTGGGCAGAAATGGGATGAGGAGATGAAGATGGTTCCGGAGGTGCCAAGGGAGATGTTGCATCTTCCTTCGCCGATGGTTCCGGTTCCAATCGCGGAGCCAGCGTTGTCTCCAGCGCCAGCAACGAGTTTGCATCCAGGCTCAATTCCGAACTCTTTGGCGAATTCTTCCTTGAGGGTGCCGATGACGTCGCTAGACTCATGGAGCTCTGGCATCATCTCTTCGGTAATGCCGCAGATGTCGAGCATTTCTTTGGAGTATTTGCGGTTCTTGACGTCTAAGAGCAAGAAGCCGCTGGCATCACTGTAATCAGTGACGAATTTGCCGCTCAACATGTAGTTGAGGTAATCCTTTGGAAGCATGATCTTCTTGGTGGCAGCGAAAACTGCTGGCTCATGCTTTTTGACCCAGAGGATCTTTGGGGCAGTGAAACCGGCGAAGGCGATGTTACCGGTCATTTCGGTGAGTTTCGCCTTGCCGATGTTGTTATTGAGGTAGTCGGTCTCTTCCTGACTTCTTCCATCGTTCCAGAGGATGGCTGGACGAAGGACGTTGTCATCTTTGTCGAGCATGACAAGGCCATGCATCTGGCCAGCGATGCCGATCGCTTTGACTTTCGGCTCGCCGGTGACGCGGACTAGTTCTTTGATGGCTTGCTTGCAAGCGTTGAACCAGAGGGAAGGATCCTGCTCACTCCAGAATTCGTGTGGATGGGAGCAGTCATATGGGACGCTGGCTTTGGCACAGATTTTTCCGTCTTCGCGGACGAATAAGGCCTTGAGGGCGCTAGTCCCGAGGTCAATGCCAATGTAGTGGTCCATTATTTCTTACCGAACATGACCTGGTTGAGGATTTCCTGGAGTTCTTCCTCGTCGCCGCTGCCTGGATCTTCGCAGACCTTGGCTTCGAGAGCGTGGGCAGCTAAATCTTCAAGGGTAGCGGAATGATCGCGGATCTTGGCACCGATGCCGGTCTTGAAGGAAGCATATCTGCCTTCGACGAACTTGTCGATGCGGCCATCTTTGATGAGGGCTTCGGCATTGAGAAGACCGAGGGCGAAGGTATCCATGCCAAGGACGAAGGCCTTGAACATATCTTCGTAGGTGTTGGAAGCGCGGCGGGTCTTGGCGTCGAAGTTGAAGCCACCGGTGAGTCCACCGGCTTTGATGACTTCGAGCATGGCGAAGGTGGCGCTGTAAACGTTGGCTGGGAAACGGTCGACATCCCATCCGAGGAGCATATCGCCTTCGTTGGCGTCGATGGAACCGAGCATGCCGTTCATGGCGGAGACGCGGAGTTCGTGCTCGAAGGTGTGGCCAGCTAAGGTAGCGTGGTTGGCTTCGATGTTCATCTTGAAGTCTTTGTCGAGGCCGTACTGACGGAGGAATCCGATGGCGGTAGCGGCATCGAAGTCATACTGATGCTTCGTTGGCTCTTTTGGTTTTGGCTCGATGTAGAAGTCGCCTTTGAAACCGATCTTGCGGCCGTAGTCACGGGCGCATCTCATAAGGTTGGCGATGTTCTCTTGTTCGAATTTGACATCGGTGTTGAGAAGGGTTTCGTAGCCTTCACGTCCACCCCAGAAGACATAGCCTTTGCCACCGAGTTTGACGCAGAGCTCAAGAGCTTTCTTGATCTGGGCGGCGGCGAAGCAATAGACTTCGGCGGAGTTGCTGGAACCAGCACCGTTCATAAAACGGCGGTGTCCGAAGGCGTTGGCGGTTGACCAAAGAAGCTTGATACCGGTTTCCTTCTGTTTCTTGAGAAGGTAATCACCGATCTCATCGAGTCTCTGGTACATAACGGTGATGTCATCGCACTCTGGGACGAGGTCGACATCGTGGAAGCAGTAGTATTCGATGCCCATCTTCTGCATGAATTCGAAGCCGGCATCAACTTTGGCTTTGGCATAGCCCATTGGGTCTTTTTCTTTATCGACTCCCCAGGACTTGTCCATGGTGTTGCCGCCGAACATGTCGGTACCGGCAGCGCCGAGGTTGTGCCACCAAGCCATAGCGAATGGCAACCATTCTTTCATTGGTTTTCCAAGAACGACACGGTTGGCATCGTAGTACTTGAAAGCGAATGGTTCAGTTGAGGTTGGTCCCTTGTATTGGACCGATTTGACGAAAGGGAAATATTCCATAAATTGGTTAACTCCTTGTGTTTGTGTCCATTGTATAGGTGAAAGCGCTTTCAAAAAATGGCAAATGTTTTCCCCTACTGGACAAAACTTATGTTTATAAACATATCTTAGTTATGGCTAACTCAAAAAGCAATAGGGATACGCACACGAGAAGGATTTTGGTCTTATTTTTTGATTTGAGAACGAAATATCAGTAATTCGGTGTTGGTTTTTGAGAGGGGTTTTGACCTCTTTTTGGTTTTACAAATATGAAGGGTGAATCACATTTTGACCACTGCTTCTTTTGCCGATGAATAGGAGATAATGCCGATATTTGTAAAGGCGAGATTCAATTATTTTTCATCTCTGGCGAAACATAGAAATCCGACAAGGGATAGCCTATATTTTGTCCTCTCATTGCTACACAGTGTACGAATCAAAATATTTTGTCCAAAATGGTGGTTTTGGCACCACTGCTTTCAGCGTGTCACCACTGTCTGCACATTCTTAAGATTTTGACCAGAAGAATCTGGTGGTTAACCGCTTTCATAACGAAATGAATACAACCTTCAAAATATGAAAGGTATAATGAACGATAATCAAAAAGGCCCAACAAATTAATTGTTGAAACAAGGAGGTGGCTTTAATGCAATTCGACGACAAAATCGTAGGCTTCGGCCTCACATTCGATGACGTACTTCTCATCCCAAGGTACAGTGAAATCACCCCAGACATGGTGTCTCTCAAGACCCGTCTATCCAAACACCTCAAACTCAACGTCCCTCTCATGAGCGCAGCGATGGATACCGTCACTGAGCACGAGATGGCGATTGCCCTTGCCGAAAACGGCGGTGTCGGCGTCATCCATAAGAACATGTCGATCGAAGCGCAAGCCGCTGAAATCAAGATGGTTAAGGATACTGTCGTTGGCGAAGAATATCCAAACGCCAACTTAGACAAGAACGGCAAGCTTATCGTCGGCGCTTCCCTTGGCATCAAAGCCGAGAAGCTCGAGAGAGCGAAAGCCCTTGTCGAAGCCGGTGCCGACTTCTTCATCCTCGATAGCGCACATGGCAACAGCAAGAACGTCGTTGAGGCCTTAAAAGAACTTAAGAAAGCATTCCCTAGTATTGATATCATCGCCGGCAACGTCGCCACCTACGAAGGTGCGAAGCGTTTGGCCGAGAATGGCGCTGACGCCATCAAAGTCGGTATGGGCCCTGGCTCCATCTGCACCACTCGTGTCATCTCCGGTATGGGCGTCCCGCAGATCACCGCTATCATGGATTGCGCCAAAGCCTGCAAAGAACATGGCATCCCTCTTATCGCCGATGGCGGCATCCGCTACTCAGGCGATATCGTCAAAGCCATCGTCGCTGGAGCTGACTCAGTCATGCTCGGTGCCATCTTCGGTGCTACTTCCGAAGCCCCTGGCAACACCGTCATCATCAACGGCAAGAAATACAAGCAGTACCGTGGTATGGGTTCCTTAGCCGCTATGGCACAGGCCAATGGCTCAAGCGACCGTTATTTCCAGGATCCGCATAAGAAGCTCGTCGCCGAAGGCGTTGAGGCCCTTGTCCCTTGCAAAGGCTCCGCCAGCGACATCATCTTCGAGTTACTCGGCGGTCTTCGCTCAGGCATGGGCTATGAAGGCGCCAAAGACCTCGAGACCCTTCAGAAGGAAGCCAAGTTCCTTCGCATCACCTCTGCATCCCTCAAGGAAAGCCATCCTCACGATGTCACCCTTGAAAAAGAGAGTTCTAACTACTGGAGGCCATAATTAAATGGAGAAAATCATCGTTGTTGATTTCGGTGGTCACGCTTCACAAGTGATCGCCCGCCGCATCAGAGAGAGTCACGTCTACTCAGAGATCGCCGCTTACGACACGGAGATCGAAGCCTTGAAGGCTAATGACGTTGAAGGTATCGTCCTTGGCGATTGCCTTGAGACAGAGGATTATCCTTCACTCCCATCATGGGTCTATGAACTCAATAAGCCAATATTAGCCGTCACCTATGGCGCCAAGCTCATGAAGAAAGAGTTCGGAGACAAGCTTCCTAAGAATGTCACACTTGGTGAATTCTCCGAAGAAGGCGAAAACAAAGACCTTGAGAACTTCTTATTCAATATCGTCAAAGCCAAGAAGAACTGGGATGGCAAATCCTTCGCCGAAGGCATGATCGAACAGATCAGAAAGCAGGTTGGCGACAAGAAGGTCATCTGTGCCTTATCCGGTGGCGTTGATTCCGCGGTTACCGCTGCGCTTATTGCTAAGGCAATCGGCAAGAATCTCCACTGCTACTTCATCAACCATGGCTTGCTTAGAAAGGGTGAGCCAGAGCAGGTCTGCGCCACATTCGACAACAACCCAGATCTTCCTTTGGATTTCCATTATCTCGACAGAGAACAGCTCTTCCTCGATAAGCTCAAAGGCGTTACCGATCCAGAGCAAAAGAGAAAAATCATCGGCAAAACATTCATCGATGTCTTCGCTGAGGCTCTTACCGGCAATACCGAAGGCGCATTCCTCGCCCAAGGAACCATCTACCCAGACCGCATTGAATCCGGCATGGGCAAAGGCAAATTAATCAAGAGCCACCACAATGTCGGCGGCCTTCCAAAAGATCTCCCATTCATTGGTCTTGTCGAGCCTCTCAAAGACTTATTCAAAGACGAAGTCCGTGAGGTTGGAAGATACTTAGGCTTACCAGAAGAGCAAGTCTCACGTCAGCCATTCCCAGGCCCAGGCATCGGAGTCCGTTGCCTTGGTGAGCTCCGTAAGGAGAAACTCGATATCTTACGCGATGCTGACCTCATCTGGAGAGAAGAGATCGAGAAGAGCGGAATCAAACGCCCATCGCAGTACTTCGCCGTTCTTACCAACATCAAGTCCGTTGGTATCGCTGACGGTGACAGAAGCTATGATTACGCGATTGCCTTAAGAGCGGTCGATACCATCGACTTCTGCACTGCTAAGGTCTCTGATATCCCAATGAGCTTAATTAAGAAAGTCTCATACCGTATCACCCACGAAGTCAAAGGCGTCAACCGCGTCTTATTCGATGCCACTGACAAACCGACTTCCACCATCGAGTTCGAATAAAAAAGAACAAAAAGAAATGCCCCGGAAACTGAACTGAACCCCATTTCGTTCACAAGTTGAAAAATAGCCTCTTAGCGTACAATAGGCGTTAGGAGGTTTTTTTATATGGCGAGCAAAGGCCAAAAGTTTAAAAAGTATTCTCCAGAATTCAA